>SVRQ01000010.1 GCA_015064725.1 Oscillospiraceae bacterium
AATAAAATCTGCTATTATTGGTATGGAATGAATCCAGAATAGTTAGAAAAGATTCTTTTGAACCGTTGTATTTGAAAATATACTTTTTTGACATATAACGCACCCTCCCTTCAATGCTTGTTTTATCACTTGTTTTATCGCCAGTTTCGCATTTGTATTACAAATACTTCGGGCAAAGCCTATACCTCTATTCGTTATATCACAAATCAGCAGAGAAAGCAAGAGTTATATTCCGACTCCGTCGGAGTGATATTATACGGCTCCGCCGTGTAGTGATATTGTTCGGCTTCGCCTAACAGTGATATTTTATTCGCCCCTTTAACTTGCGAAACAAATATCACTCGGTGCAAGCCGAATACCACTGCGAAGCAATAGAACTCGCCCAAGGCGAATAAAACTGCCCAACTTCCTTATGAGAAGTTGGGCAAAACTCGTCCTTTTTTGGCAGCAACAGTCTGTTTTCAAACGTTTTCGCATTTCTGCACTTTATATTTGCGTGTCCAGCTTACAGCCGCTTTTGCGACCATAAAAAGATTATAGCAAGAAATTATAAGATAATTTATGTTGCTCGGATTTCCCACACAGATAAGAGTCCACATCGTAACGGCAGAAGCGCAGTTTACAATGTTTATATGCTGGGATTCCACGTATCTGAACGCGGCAAGGAAGGAAACCACCACGCCAATTGTAAACTGAAGCGTATCGAACACAGGATACGTTGCAGTCCGGAAAAATACCGCAAGCCCAAAATAGCAAAGTGCCCATCCCGAAAGTATCACGCCGATAACAAAGCAAAGGCGCTTTATTCCCAAAGTTTTCAGCCTTGTATCGCCCGAAGCATTTTTCTTTCTGCTCCAGTTAAAAAAGGAATATATCTGTATCGGTGCGGAAATTGCGAGCGCAGACACTGCGGAAAAATAAAGCCCCTCCGTAAGATATACAGCTCCGTATATTGCGGAGTTTACACCGCCGAGAAGAAACGCATATCGGTTTGCACGCACAAGAAGTATCTGCACAATAAGCGTAACGAGAGTCGGCAAGGTCTTAAAAAAGCTCTGTTCCTTGATGAATGCAAAAATTATTATAAGAACCGCCGCAAGTGCCATCGGGACGTAATCTATAAATATTTTTTTGGGTTTCACCTTAACTTATCTCCATCAAGCAATCTTCACAAGCTTAAAGATAAACGTTTTGAAGTCGCCCGGCATCTTTTGGTCAAGGGTTTTAAGATTTATAACAAGACCCACGTTCATTATCGCAGCACCGGAAAGACGCATTTTAAGCTCGTATTCCTCGTTTACGACCTCATAAATTGCGTTCTTGTCAAGTCCGCGGGGGAATATGCGCTTGTGCTCGTCGTTCGGGCGGCACAGCGCACGCATAACCGTGATATGAGCACGGCTCTTATCTTTGGAAACGATCATCTGTGCAAAATAATTCGATTCAAATGTGTTTTCGAGTCTGTAAAGGTCACCCTCAAGTACAAGATCCTGCATTTCCTTATAGTCCGCAACCTGAGTTTTTACTTCCCCTATTTCCTCGGAAGTTATCTTTGTTGTATCAAGCTCATATCCCGTTGCACCAAGATGAGCAATATCCGCGCGCGTTTTGAACGGAAGAGTTCTGTTCGTCTGGTGGTTAGGGCAGATGGACGTATGGCAGGAGATCGCGGAAAGCGGATAGAATATCGACGTGCCGTGCTGTATCTGCGTGCGCATATACGCGTCGGTATCATCGCTCGCCCAGATCTGCGGGAAATAGTAAAGTACCGCGGGGTCAAAGCGTCCGCCGCCGCCCGCGCAGCCCTCAAAGAAGATATGCGGGAAGCCGTTTACAAGACGCTCGCAAATATCATAAAAGCCGAGAGCATAGCGATGGTGCAGCTCCTGCTCTCTTTCTGCAGGAAGCGCACGGGAGAAGTTTTCCGTGAGCGCACGGTTAAAGTCCCATTTAACGTAATCTATCTCATTTTCGCGGAGTATCTTAGAAACAGCCTCCACTATGTAATCACGAACGTCTGCGCGCGTAATATCGAGCACAAGCTGTCTGCGTGCAACGCAAGGTTCGACGCCCGGCACACTTATTGCCCAATCGGGATGAGCGCGGAAAAGGTCGCTGTCGGGGTTGACCATTTCAGGCTCGAACCATATGCCGAATTTCATTCCCGCTTTGTGCGCGTGGTCGATAATGGGCGCAAGTCCTTCCGGGTAAACGTCCTTTGAAACGACCCAGTCACCAAGACCGGCACGGTCATTTCTGCGCGCGCCGAACCAACCATCGTCAAGCACAAAAGTATCTATGCCCGTTCCCTTGACCGCGTCTATAATAGGCATAAGGCGCGCGGGAGACGGATCGAAATAAACCGCTTCCCAGCTGTTGATAACAATGGGACGGGGCTTCTTTACGTATCTGGGATTTATAAGGTGGTTTCTGTACGCATCGTGGAACTCGCGCGACATACCGCCGATGCCCTCATCGGAGAACGCAAGAACCGCTTCGGGTGTTGCAAACGTTTCGCCCGCATCAAGCACCCAGCAGAAATCGAAATCGTTTATACCGCCCGTAAGGCGTGTATAGCCCTTTGTGCTAACCTGTGCTTTAAGCACAAAGGAGGTGGAATATATAAGGCTCACACCGAGTGCGTTTCCGCGTTCCTCCGTTGTATCCCTGTCAAGCAGCGCAAAGGCGGGGGCGTGATGGCGCGTGGAGGAGCCGGATTTTTCATCTATCATAAGAGTGCCGTGGGGCAGATGCGTGCGTTCGGGTCTGTTCTCTCTTCCCCAAGCGTTTTCAAGTGTAAGCAGGTCGTGGTCGTTGCCGTAAACGTCGAGCGCAAAACTGTATGCGCGAAGGATCTTCACACTCTCTGCCGTTCTGTTTTCAACCTCCATACGGCGCGCCACAACAGCGGCGTCATCGTAAACGGTATAGAAAAGATGCACGCGCATTTCGGAATTTTTATCTTTCAGCGTAAGCTTCAGAGTTTCGCCGCCGCGCATAGAGGGCATTCCTGAAAGCGCCGGCTTTTCGGGGAGTATCTCGTGCGTTTCATAATTAAAATCGTTAATTCTGCTTCCGCTTCCGAAGAGCATTGAAAAGGAGCATTCGCGTAATTCTCCGTTACCGTAAAAGGAAAATTCGCTGCGGTACAGATTATAGGACTTTCCGCCCGCGTGTATCTGTCCGGGAAGCGCCGTATCTGCGGAATCGCCGATATTATGCTCCGTAGTATAGCGAAGCTCATCGCGGCCGATGCGCGTTCCAAAATAGTAATGCTCCGGGAAATTCGTTTCGTTTATGCCGAAAACGTATGATATTCCCTTACCCTCAAGATAAAATGTCTTTGTTTCTTCATTATAAAAAATAGCCATATTACATTCCTTTCAAAAGGCTTTTTTCTGTTTAAATAATACCATTATCGGAGCAAAAAGTCAACATAAACACCAATTTATAGAAAATTTACAAAGTATTTTTTTATAAATACATTGCATAAGAGATTTTTTTATGTTATAATGTATTCGTAATAGTTTGTGAAGCACAAACACAATATTTTCAATATGGAGGATTGATCACTATGTACATCAACAACGATGTTCTCCAGCCCGATAAGCTGGAAGAAATACTTGCTCTTCGCCCCGAAGGCGCAGACATTGCACCCAAAAAAGTAGAAAATCTTGAAAACCGTATGAAAGGCGCGCTTATCGGTCGTTTTGCAGGCTGCATTCTCGGTATCCCCGTAGAAATGTACTCTGTTGCAAGAATGCAGGCAGTTGCTATCGAAAGCGGTATGGCTTTCCCTCCCCAGACATACTGGAAAGGCACAGACCAGCCCGAAAAGATCCACTACCAGACAAACAAGAGAACAGAATACCTTGAAGAAAACATAGACAAGGTTCCCGTTGACGATGACATTACATACGTTATCCTCAACCTTCTCTGCCTTGAAAAATACGGCAAGAACTACACAGTAGAAGATATGGGCAAGCTCTGGCTCGATATTCTTCCCATCGCTTGCACAGCGGAAGATGAAGCTCTCCAGCAGATGCGTGCCGGCACAAGAGCAGAATGCGCAGCAAACTTCAACAACTACATCGAGCTTATCGGTGCAGCTATCCGTGCCGATGCTTTCGGTTACGTTGAAGCAGGCGACCCCGTTGCCGCTGCAAAGCTTTCCTACAACGATGCTTACCTTACACACAGAAAGAACGGTATCTACGGCGAAATGTTCTGCGCAGCAGCAGTTGCAGCAGCTTTCACAGCAGAAACACCCCTTGATGCCATCAAAGTTGCTATGACTCAGATCCCCAAGGAATCCGAGCTTTACCAGGCTCTTGAATGGGCATTCTCCGTTGAAGACAAGGTTACAAACTATCTGCGCGCTCGCGAGCTCCTCGACGAAAAGTTCAAGAGAATGAGCCCTGTTCACACCATCAACAATATGTGCGCTATCGTATTCTCCTTTATGCTCGGCGGAAACGATTTCCAGAAGTGCATCAGCGAATGCGTTGCTATCGGTCTTGACAATGACTGCACAGGTGCAACTGTTGGTTCTATCGCAGGTGCTTGCCTCGGCTTCGACGCTATCCCCGAATATTGGTACAAGAACTTCAACGATACTGTTGTAACATACCTCACAGGCTATGAAAAGCTCTCTCTTACAGACGTTATCAACCGTTTCGTTGCTCTTAACGACTGAGTTTAAAATTTCACAAACAAAAATCCGCAGAAAATTCTGCGGATTTTTTCTATTGCTCAATAATTTTCTATTTCTATCTCTATGTCGCCCGTGCTTGTTTTTATTTCGCACGCGCCGCCGCTACGGCTGTTAGGCACGCGCACGTCTCCCGTGGAGGTATGAGTTGTAAATATCTTTTCGGAAAGCAAGGTTCCCGTAACGTCGCCCGTGCTTGTGCGAACGTATATCGTGTCTGCATCGGAACGAGCGAAATGAACGTCACCCGTATCGCTTATTACATTGAGCTTTCCCAAAACTTCTGTATGCTCAAGCAAAACGTCGCCGGTGTCGCTTTCCACGCTCATATTGTCGGCACTCACATCCGCTATATGTATCTTGCCCGTATCCGTTTCCACGCCGAGCTTACCTTCTATATTAGCGTTATATATATTTATATTTCCCGTATCCGTGTCAACACTCAAGCTGTTAACATCAAGCTTTTCCGCAAAAATATCTCCTGTGTCAGTTGAAACAGAGATCTTTTCGGCTTTTGCAAAAACTTTAATATCTCCCGTATCGGATTCTATATCTATGTTATCAAAAACAAAATTTTCGGAAATATTCACGTCTCCTGTGTCAGTTTCTATAGACAGTTTTTCAAATTCCGTCTTGGAAAGCCTGAGCGTAATGCTTTCATCTCTGCCGAAAAAGATACCTATATTATCATACCATCTTCTTTCCGTTTCTTTTATATAAAGTGTGCCGTCCTTTACATATACGGAATGCTTGCGGTTTTCTCTTTCAAAGCATTCGACCGCGCTCTCGGTGCTGTCCGACAAAATAAACGTCACATCGGAAACATCGGTTTCTATAACGATGTTTTCAAATTCCTTGCCTATATCGTGTACTGTTTCTTGGTATTTTGCCGTATTGAAAGCGGAAAAGTCAAACTTGACCGCGATCAGCACCAGACCGCAAATAATTATTCCCGCAAAGCACAGCGCCAAAGCTACTATAATTGCATTTCTTGTACTTTTTTTCATTTTACTGCCTCCTTTTTAGTAAATATAGATATTATTCCTTTAAAGATAACGCGGCAAAGCCTGCACATAGCTTTTGTCAAGGCTATGCAGCCGTAAAAGCCGAATATACCAATGCCCGCAAGAAGCACCCCCGCACCAAGCAAAAATACGCCCGTGCTTATATTCCCCGCAAAAAAACATATCGGAAAAGCTATCACACCCGCAAACGCACAGGCAAGGACAGCAACCTCCGCAGCGTAAAGCGAGATCACGCAAGCCCACAAAGAAATATAAACGGCGATAACGATGCTCACAGCCGCCAAAAGGAGGGAAAGCCAAAGCGGTGCGCCCAAAACGATGAGCACTATCTCCCACGCGCGCAGAGTGCGTTTGGGTTTGGGGCGGTCCGTTTCTTTAACAAGCTTTTCAAGAGACATTCCTCCAAGTGCCTCTGCGGCAATATCCGCAGGCGAGCCTACAGCCGCCACAGCCTCCTCCTCGGAAAGTCCCTCCTCCATACGGTCGTCTATAATTTCCGAATAATATTCAAGCGTCGCCGCCGCGTCATCCGAAGGCATTACGGACGTGCGCCATTTTAATTCCGCCAAAAATTCACGTTTAGTCATTATTCCTCTCCTCCCTCGTTATAAAATTATATATAGCAAGTATCTCTTTCCATTCTTCCTTGAATTCTTCTATCCGCGAAAGCCCCTGCTGTGTGATGTGATAATATTTTCGCAATCTTCCGTTGTGCTCCGCAGAATGTACCGTCAAAAGCTGTGCTCCCTCCAATCTTCGGAGGATGGGATAGAGCGTGGATTCCGATATCTCGGCATATGGCTTTATATCTTTTATTATTTTGTATCCGTAGGAGTCCTCGTTTTTTATCGCCGAAAGGACAAGAATGTCCAAAAGTCCTCTTTTTATCTGAACATCCATAGCAATACCTCCTTATGTATAATACTATACCACGCATAGTATATTTTGTCAAGAAAAAAATAAGAGTATATGCAAAACATATACTCTTTATATCTTATTTATCGTAAACGCCTGCGATACCGCCGACATCCTTCATAATATATTTGGGTCGGTACGGGAATTTTTCAAGGTCTGCAAGTGTTGTAACACCGGAAAGAACAAGAACCGTGTCTATTTCCGTTTCGATACCAGCGATAATATCCGTATCCATTCTGTCACCGATAAGGACCGCATCGACTCTGTGGCAGCCGAGCTTTTTAAGCGCGTGGCGCATCATAAGCGGATTTGGCTTGCCGATATAATAAGCCTTTCTGCCTGTCGTAAGCTCGATGGGGGAAATAAGCGCGCGGCACGCCGGAACGATACCGTTTTCGGAAGGGTCAACAAGGTCGCTGTTCGTACCGATAAGCTTCGCGCCGTTCATAATAAGACGGGAAGCCTTCTCTATCTGCTCATAGTTAAGGGATTTGCTTGAACCGAAAACAACGTAATCAGGGTTAACGTCGTTCATACTGAAGCCCGCTTCGTACATAGCATATGTAAGACCCGGCTCTCCGATAACGTAAGCGGAACCACCCTCGCACTGGCTGGCAAGGAAAGACGCCGTTGCCTGTGCGCTTGTATAAAAATGCTCCTGACCTACGTTAAGACCCATTCTGCCAAGCTTCTGCGCAAGCTCTCTGGGGGAACGGCCCGAGCCGTTCGTCAAGAAAAGATAATTCTTTTCGTTTTTCTCAAGCCAATCTATAAATTCCTTTACGTGAGGAATAAGTTTATTTCCGTGGTATATAACACCGTCCATATCACAGATAAAATTCTTCTTGCTTCTGAGCACTTCATATTTTTCGTTGTCCATATTCATAGAGGTATCCTTTCTGTCGATAGCTATCTCTTATATTCTAACATAAAACGCCATTCTTGGCAAGAGCAAAATGCAAAAAACGTCTGCGGCACACCGCAGACGTTTTTATTTCGTCAGATCCAATCTACGCTCTTGAAATCATCATAAAGGGCTTTGATAGCCTTCTGATAATTATTGTTGTCAACGCCGACGATGATATTCGTTTCATCCGGCGGCTGTGCGATCATCTTGATATTGATTCCCACAGCAGAGAGAGATGCGAATATTCTTGCACAGATACCGCTTTTACCTACCATATTTCTGCCGACAATAGCAATAAGAGCCATTTCTTTCTTTGCTCTTACCTTTGCGCCAAGCTCGCTTTCGATCTTGGAAACGATATCGTACATACAGCCCGCAACGGAAGCGCCGGAAACGATAACGCTTGCGGAATCTATACCCGTGGGGATATGCTCAACGTTTATCTTGTAATCCTCGAATATTTCAAGCACGCGGCGCGTAAAGCCGATCTCCGTGGACATATGGTCCTTGAGGATATCGAAGGAAACAAAGTCCTTTTTGCCGGAAATACCCGTTATAATGGAGCTGTCATCGTTGCAATCGCGCTTGATGATCGTGCCGGGGCAGGAGGGTTCGTTGGTGTTTCTTATATTGATGGAGATATTCTTTTCCTGCAAGGGAGAGATGCTGTCCTCGTGAAGAACGTTTGCGCCCATATAGGAAAGCTCACGAAGCTCAGTATAAGTGATCTGGGAGATCGTTTTGGGATTTTCCACGATTCTGGGGTCTGCGGCAAGAGTACCGGGAACGTCCGTCCAGTTTTCATAGATCCTTGCATCCAAAAATCTTGCAAGGTAAGAGCCTGTTATATCGGAGCCGCCGCGGGAGAACAGACAAATATCCCCGTTGGGGTAAGAACCGTAGAAGCCGGGAACAACGATATTTCCGTGGCTGGAAAAAGCTTTCTTTGCGTTCTGCTCGCTTCTTTCAAGGTCAACCGTGCCGCTGTATGTGAAGCGGATGATATCCTTGGAGTCAACGAAGTCAAAGCCAAGGTAAGAGCTCATAAGCTTAGCGGCAAGGTATTCGCCGCGGCTGATAAGGTAGTTTTGGTCCATTCCCTTTTTAAGCTGGGATTTTATGCGCGCAAGCTCGGAGGCTATGTCGCAATCAAGACCGAGATCTTCTTCGATCTCGAGATATCTGCCTTCGATCATACCCCAGATATCTCCGTAGGGTACGCCGTACTGAAGGTGCGTGTGAAGTGTGTAAAGAAGGTCTGTTATTTTTACGTCATCGCTTGTTTTCTTGCCCGGCGCAGAAACGACAACGACCTGACGTTCGGGCTTTGCATCGATGATGCTCTTAACTTTTTTAAACTGTTCGGCACTCGCCATAGATGTGCCGCCGAATTTTGTAACTATCATATTTTTTCTCCGTTCTATCTGATTGTCTGCGTCAATTATCAAGCAGGCAAAGGTCTTCAAATGTTTCGCGTCTTACCGCAATCCTCTCTCCGCTTTTGCCTACGAGAAGCACCGCAGGGCGAGGTATCTTGTTGTAATTTGAAGCCATAGAGTAATTATACGCGCCGGTAACAAGCACGGCAAGCGTATCCCCTCTTTTGGGGCGAGGAAGCATAACGCCTTCCTGAATAAGGTCGCCGCTTTCGCAGCATCTGCCGGCGATGGAGCATTTGAAATCAGCCTTCTCCTCTGCTCTGTTTGCCAGCATTACAGTATATGCGGAACCGTAAAGAGCGTATCTTGGGTTATCGGGCATACCGCCGTCTATGGAAACGTAGTTTTTAAGCTCCCCTATCTCTTTTACGGAGCCTACCGTATAAAGCGTGATACCTGTATTGGCAACGATACTTCTGCCCGGCTCCATAAGTATCTTCGGCATATCCACGCCGAATTCCTCACAGCGCTTCTTAACGTGGGAAGCAACCTGTGCAATATTCGCATCGATATCGATATACGGGTCTTCCTCCGTATATCGAACGCCAAAGCCGCCGCCGAGGTTGAGGAGCTCCGTTTTAAACGAATATCTCTTTTTAACCTCTGCAACAAAGCCGAGCATAATATCCGCCGCGTCGCAGAAGGGATCGCACTCGAATATCTGCGAGCCAATGTGGCAATGGAAGCCTTTAAGAACGATATTGCTTCCGGAAAGGGCCATTTCCACCATCTCGTAAGCTCTGCCCGTTTCAATAGCAGAACCGAATTTGGAATCCACACTTCCCGTCATTATAGCTTTGTGAGTGTGAGGGTCGATTCCGGGAGTTATGCGGAGAAGTATCTTCTGCATAACGCCGTAAGCCCCCGCTATTTCGCTTATAGCATCAAGCTCCTCCTCGTTATCAACAACGAAGTAGCCAAGCCCGTTTTTGATAGCGTATTCAATATCCGCGTCCGTCTTGTTGTTGCCGTGGAAAAACGCTTTTTCAAGCGGAAAGCCTGCTTTTACAGCCGTATAAAGCTCTCCCGAGGAAACTATATCCGTTCCCATACCGCATTTTGCGATAATACGGTATATTTCGGTAAAGCAAAGTGCCTTGGAAGCATAGAGAGGCATCGCACCGCCGCCGAAATGCTTTTCCATAGCGTCGATATACATACGGCAGTTTTCGCGCAGCTTGTCCTCGTCTATAACGTAGAGCGCCGTGCCGTATTTTTTCGCAAGCTCAACAGTATCATACCCGGCAAAAGCAAGGTGACCCTGTTCGTTTACCGTAAGATTAGAGTAAAGCATCTTATTTTCTACTTTCTTATGATTATTTTCTTACCATATCCTTGATATTGTAAAGACCGGGAGCTTTACCGCAGATAAATCTTGCTGCGGCAACCGCGCCTTCGGCAAAGAGCGCGCGTGTGTGCGCCTCGTGCTTGAGCGTGATGGTCTGGGATTCGGTGGATATGATAACCTCATGTATGCCTACGATATTGCCGCAACGCACGGAGTTTATACCGATATCCTCTTTTTCTCTTTTTCTCATACCGCTTCTGCCGATAACAAAGTTTGCATCGGGGCGGTTTGTTTTGATCTCGTTTGCAATAAGGAGCGCTGTGCCGCTGGGGGCATCGAGCTTATTTTTATGGTGTGTTTCCACTATTTCAACGTCCGCATCCTTCATAATGCGTGCTGCTTCCGCCGCAAGTGCAGCAAGAACGGCAACGCCTATGGACATATTGCCGGAAGCGAAAACAGGAACCGTCTGTGCCGCCTCCGTAATGCAGGCATTTTCTTCTTCCGTACATCCGGTCGTTGCAATTATTGCGGGAATACCGCGTTTTTTTGCATATTCAAGCACGCCGGGAACTGCCGTATGGTGGGAAAAGTCTATAATAACGTCCGCTTCCCCTGCGAAAGAGTCGAGAGAAGTAAGCACTTTTTCGCCATCGCCGTTTACGTCAACGAGGGCGGCAAGCGACATATCCGCGCTTTCTTCAACAAAGCGGATGACCTCCTTGCCCATTCTGCCGAGAGCGCCGTGAACAATAACCTTTGTCATATCTTCCTCCGAAATTATACGTTAAGACCGTATTCTCTCATAACGGAAAGCATCTTTTCATAGGGCTCGCCTTCCATGGGAACAAGAGGGCCGCGGACAAAGTTGTCGCAATAACCGAGAGCCGCCATAGCCGCTTTTACGGGGATGGGGTTAACGTCGGAGAAGAGGGCCTTTGTGATCTTGTGGAGGTGGAACTGCATTTCTGCCGCACCCTTTACGTCGCCCTTAAAGTATCTGTCGCACATTTCAACCATCTTTTCGGGAAGCACGTTGGAAACGACGGAGATAACGCCAAGACCGCCGAGGGACATAAGCGGAACTACCTGGTCATCGTTACCGGAGTAGAGCGCAAGCTTATCACCGACAAGTGTCATCGTTTCAACGATCTTTTCAAGGTTGCCGTTGGCTTCCTTAGCCGCAACGATATTTTCGTGCTCTGCAAGAGCAGCGTACGTTGCAGGCTCGATATTTACGCCTGTACGGGAAGGTACGTTGTAAAGGATAATGGGCTTATCGCTTGCATCGGCTACGTCATTGTAAAGCTTGATAAGACCCTTCTGGGATGTTTTGTTGTAATAGGGAGTAACAACGAGAAGCGCATCCGCGCCAACTCTGCAGGATTCGCGTGCAAGAGCAAGTCCGTGTTCGGAATCGTTGCTTCCCGCGCCGGCGATAACGGGTACTCTGCCGCCGACCTTTTCAACGGCGTATGCAATAGCACCGATGTGATCTTTATCGTTGAGGGTGGAAGCTTCGCCCGTTGTGCCGCATATCACAAGCGCGTTTATGCCTCTTTTTATCTGGTCTTCAATAAGAGCGCCGAACTGCGCATAATTGATGCCGCTTTCGTCCATAGGAGTGATGAGGGCTGTTGCCGCACCTTTGAAAACAATTTTCTTTTCCATAGCTTTTTTCTTCCTTCTTAAAAAATTATATTTTAATGATATTTTTTGCTGGTATTATGCGTTTTCTCGTATTACAAAAAAATAGCTGACGGAAGTCAGCTATCACAACTTAAAAATCGGGCATAAAATTCTCTCTGCTAATCTGCTCCGTGGTTTTCTCGTAATAAATAGCTCTCCGCAATACGCGACAATTCGGAAGATATTATTCCGCCGAACCAGGGAACGGCTTACCGCATAGACCGCCCTTCGGCACCGATCCCTTTCGCAAAAGCGGTATTTACGGATACCGTTTTCTGCCTTGCTACTTATAATCAAGTGCGCCTCTATCATTAGATAGAGGTATTGTACCACAACAGGCATAGCGATGTCAATATTTTATAGCATAAAAAAGCGCAAAAAACAAAGTTTTTTGCGCTTTTTTCATCACACTACCTGGAAAAGATAGAACTTCAAATAATCCGTTTCCGGAACGTTCAAAAGTATGGGGTGGTCGGGGCCCTGCGTGCGCGCTTCGATCTGTTTAAGCTCCACGTTTGCGTCGCGCGCGGCTTCTTTAAGCATCTTTACAAAATCCTCGCTCGGCATAAAGTGGGAGCAGGAACAGGTTGCAAAGAAGCCTCCGCGCGGCAAAAGCTTCATCGCGCGGTAATTTATCTCCTTATATCCGCGGTATGCAGAGCTTGCTGTTTTGCGGCTCTTGGTAAACGCGGGAGGATCGAGTATTATAAAATCATAAGGGGAGTTCTTCCCTTTTTCAAGCTCGGGAAGAAGGTCGAAAACGTCGGCGCAGACAAAATCCATCTTGTCCTCGATTCCGTTAAGGCGTGCATTCGCCCTCGCCATATCCACGGCAGACTGCGAAACGTCAACCGCCGTAACTCTTGCAGCCCCGCCCATAACGGCGTTCATTGCAAAAGAGCCCGTGTGCGTAAAGCAGTCCAAAACCCTCTTGCCCTTTGCAAGCTTGGCAACGGCAAGGCGGTTATACTTTTGGTCAAGGAAAAATCCCGTTTTTTGTCCGTTTTCAACGTCAACGGTGTATTTAACGCCGTTTTCGCATATTTCCGTTATAGTGCTTTCGGGGTGGGGTCTTCCCTCTTTTTCGTACCAGCCCTTGAACAGCGGCAAGCCCTCAAGCTCTCTTATTGCAACGTCCTCGCGCTCGTAAATGCCGGAAATTTTCTCTCCGATAGCATCAAAAGTTTCAAAGAGGATATCGAATATCATATTTTTTATCTTGTCCATACCAAGGGAAAGCACCTGCACCACAAGGATGTCGGAAAACTTATCCACGGTAAGACCCGGCATACCGTCCGCTTCGCCGAAAATGATACGGCAGGAGGAAAAATCGTTCCCCATAACGGCACGGCGGTAATCCACAGCATATTTTATTCTGCGCTCAAAGAAAGAACGCTCGAATCTTTCGTTAGCGTTGGAGGAAAGAAGGCGAATACGTATCTTGCTCTTCTCGCTCCAAAATCCCGTGCCAAGGTAAGAATCCTTGCTTGAATAGACGTCGCAAAGCTCGCCGTTTTCGTTCGGCGCTCCGCTTGTTATCTCTGCATCATATACCCACGGGTGACCTTTTTTTATCGAATATTCCGCCTTTTTTGTGACGGTTATTTTGGGAAATCTTCTTTCTGCGCTCATTTTTTCTTCTCCAAATGTTTTTTGATAGATATATTTTATTGTAATTTACGCATATTGTCAAGTTTTCACGGTGTTTTCACAAAAACACTTTACATATCCTCTATTATATCCGCAATTTTTTTGCAAGCGGTTCCGTCGCCGTATGGGTTTTTCGCCTTTGCCATACTTTCGTAAAGGGCGGCATCGTCAAGCAGTGCTTCAAACCCCTCCTTGACGGAAGCGTATGTGTTGCCGATAAGGCGCACGGTTCCCGCCTCCACCCCCTCGGGACGCTCCGTCGTTTCACGCATCACAAGCACGGGAACGCCAAACGCCGGGGCTTCCTCCTGCACGCCGCCGCTGTCGCTGAGGACAAGGTAAGCACGAGCCATAATATTGTGAAAATCGAATACGTCCAGCGGCTCGGTAAGCTTCACCTGCGAAAAGTGCGCAAACGCCCCCTGCGCCGCAGCACGCACGGCGGGATTCGGGTGAACGGGATAGATCACACACACGTCGGGGTGAGAGAGCAATACTTCCTTTATAGCCGCAAACATCTCCTGCATAGTTTCCCCGATGTTTTCCCTCCTGTGCGACGTGAGAAGCACCATACGCCTGCCATTTGCAAAATCAAGCGCAGGATGAGAAAACTCCTTCCTTACCGTGTAACGGAGAGCATCTATAACCGTATTACCCGTGACAAAAACGCTGTCTTGTCCGCGCCCCTCAGCAATAAGGCGGTCTGCGGAAAGCTTCGTCGGGGCAAAATGACAGTAGGAAAGCGAATCCACCGCAACTCTGTTAAATTCTTCGGGATAAGGCGCATTTATATTGTAAGTGCGAAGTCCTGCCTCCACGTGTCCCACGGGAACTCGCAGATAAAACGCGGCAAGCGATGCCGCAAATGCCGTAGTCGTATCTCCGTGAACGAGCAAAAGATCGCATTTTTCTTTTTCGAGTATTTCGCGCACACCTCGCATAACCTTTTCCGTTATGTCGAAAAGCGTCTGCCCCTCACTCATAACGCAGAGGTCGAAATCGGGTTCGATGCCGAAAAAAGAAAGCACGGAGGAAAGCATCTCTCTGTGCTGTCCCGTCACCAGGACGCGCACGCAAAATTCCTTTCTCTTTTTCAGCTCCGTTACAAGAGGGCACATTTTTATCGCTTCGGGACGTGTTCCGAAAACGAGGATTATATTTTTCAAATCAAAAACTCCTTCTTGATCTATTTTTCAATAAATATTATAACTCTTTTGTAATATTATATCCCTTTTGGGAAAGTAAAGCAACAAAAAGCCGCGCCTTTTTCGCAAAAGACGCGGCTTTTTCATCAAAATACAAATATAAGAAGCAAAAGTATCGTGCATATACCAAGGCAGGCCATAAGAAGTGCAAAGGAAAAGTTTCCGAATATGCGCGAGGTCGTGTGTGATACGGTCTCCATCACGCGGGAAAATTTCTTCGCGTGGGTGTGTTCCTCGCTTGAAGTAAGCTTATCAAGCACGGAGCCCACGGCATAAGCCGCCCTATGCTTGTGATGCACCTGTATTTCCTTCGTGTCGCGCAAAACGCTCTTGCGTAAGAGAAGCGCGAAGAAGTCCGTTACGTTATCCGCCGCGCGGCAGATGACCGACAGCGCGAACATTCCCGCACCGATAAGATGCTCGGGAAGCTTATCAAGGAAAGAGATCAATGCGCCCAAAGCCGTAACGATCGCCTTGTAAACAGGAACGTAAACAAGATTTTCAATGGATATTTTATCATTCCAAGGGCAGATATACGTCTTTCTGCCGTCCTTTTTCTTTATAAGAAGCGTTCTTATAAACCCGAAATAGACAAGCACACCGATGGAAAGAGAGATAAGCACGCCTTTAAGATTTACCCAGGACAAATATTCCACAGCGTGGTGGAAAGCGTGTCCGTTTGCAAGCGGAAGCATCGTTTCCGTAATTTTTTCGGAAAGAGCGTGCGGAAGTATTCCAAGGATGACGATCGGCACGGCGGAAAACGCAAGCGCAAGCTTGGAAGCAAGCGAAAGTTTCATCTTTTTTCCTTCTCCGTTTCCCTTCTCGATAAAGATGGCAACGAAAAGCTTCGTCATATAAGCGGCGGTAAGTCCGCCGGAGAAGAGAAAGAGCCATTCCACAGCCGTAATAAGCGTTCCGGCGTGGTGCGCATACTCAACGATGCTTTCGTGAACGAGAGTTTTGGAGATATATCCGCAAGTTCCGGGTATGCCGGCAAGGCTGCACGCGCCGACAAGGAATATTACCGCAAGGAACGGCTTTCCCCTGCCGAAGCCGCGAAGCTTATTGAGGTCCAGCGTGTGTGCGCTCATATATATCGCACCCGCGCAAAGGAAAAGCACAAGCTTTACAAGCGAGTGGTTTATCATATAAAGAAACGTACCGTTTGCGGCAAGCGCATTCTCCTCTCCGAGAAGCGTTATCATAGAAACACCCGTAAGGATAAAGCCTATCTGAGAAAGAGAGGAGCAAGCAAGCGTTCTCTTTAAATTCACGGAGAAAACCGCAAGCACCGCACCGAGCACCATCGTGACCGCGGCAAGGGCAAGAAGCGTGTATCCCCATATCTTATCCTCGCGCAGGATATGCCCCGTTATAACGAGTATGCCGAACACTCCCGCCTTTGTAAGAACACCCGAAAGAAGCGCGCTTGCGGGTGCGGGAGCAACGGGGTGTGCCTTGGGAAGCCAGATATGAAGCGGAAACATTCCCGCCTTTGCACCAAAACCGAAAAGAAGACAGAAAGCACAAACGTAAAGCTTTGCACTTTTGTCGGCAGCGCCGACCGCTTCGTAAAGCGCATCGATTTCAAGCGTTCCCGTAATACTGTAAAGCAGGAAAAGACCCATAAGAGCCACCATACCGCCGAGGGCGGCGATGGTGATATACGTTTTTCCCGCCGCCAGAGCCTCGTCCGTCTGCTCCTGTACGACCCAGACGTAGGAGGTGAAGGACATTATCTCGAAAAACACGAAAGTGGTCAAAAGATCTGCGGAAAGGAACACGCCCATCGTCGCGCCAAGCGTGAGAAGCAGGAAGAAATTATATCTTCCCTTGTTATGATGCCCCTTGAAATATTGGTGCGAAAGAAGCGCGGATGCCGTCCACATAAACGCGCTCACAATGCCGTAAACCGCGTGAAATCCGCCAAACGAAAACGAAAAACCGAGCATTGGGATCTTTACGCCTTCACCGTATGCAAAAAACGCGCAAATAACGGACAGCGCAAGGGTAAGCGCACAAAAGACCGTGGAAACGGCGGCGCAATTTTCCTCGTTTTTTCTGCCGACTGCACGGCACAAGAACGCCGCCGCAAACGGAAGAAGCACCAAAGAAAAAATAAGCATATTCATATTCCCACCGCCTTTGTAATAATTTCAATAAAGCTGCCGGAGAAGATGCCCAGAAGCACGCAGGCAAGCGCGCATACGAGCATCGCACTTTTCATAAGAACACCGGCATCACGAACGCCGTCCAAATCCGTCGCTTTTTCCTTGTCGGGAAAATACGCCTTTATGCAAACGGAAAGTGCGTACATCGCCGTAAGAAAAGCCGATATCATAAGCACCGCCGCGCCGATGAGCGCAAGGGGCGAGCCATGGGAGAGAGCCCCCTCGGCAATAAGCCATTTGCTCACAAAGCCGCAAAGCGGAGGTATGCCCACAAGGGAAAGTGCCGCCACGGTGAAAAATGCAAACGTCGCAGGCATCTTTTGCCCGATACCGTCAAGCTCGCGTATATATTCCTTGCCGGTGTGGTGAAGCACCGCGCCCACGGCAAAGAAAAGGCAGATCTTTATAACGGAGTGGAAAACAAGATGTACAAAAGATGCGGCAAGCCCTGCGTCCGTCATAAGAGTGGCGGCAAAAATGATATAAGAAAGGTTTGCCACCGTGGAATAAGCCATACGGCGTTTGAAGTGCGTTTGCTTAAATGCCTTGGAAGAACCGTAAAGTATTGTTATTATGGCAAAGATCATTGCAAGTGCCTGCGCCCAAGTGCCGGAAAGCACGTCCGTACCGTATGAATAATAGATAAGGCGGATCACAGCGAACACGCCCGCCTTTACCACAGCGACCGCGTGAAGAAGAGCCGTCACGGGAGTAGGTGCGACGGATGCCGCGGGAAGCCAGCCGTGGAACGGGAATATCGCCCCCTTTACACCAAAGCCGAAGAAGGCGAAAAGGAAAAGCAGAAGCGCCGTTTCCTGCTCGCCCGTACCGAGCGAAAGAGAGCCGCCGAGCGTGAACACCGCCGCATCCTTGCTTACAAGAAATACCACGGCAGTAAACGCGAACGCCGCACCGCCGAATGAATAGAGCATATATTTTTTTGCGGCGGCAATATTCTTCTCTTCCGCGCCGTACATAACAAGCGGAATAGTAAAAAGCGTGAGAAGCTCATAGAAAAGATACATCGTAACGATGTCGGAAGCAAAAGCCACACCCATCACAGCTCCAAAAGCCATTGTAAAGAAAGCGTAAAACGTGTTCGTTTTTTCATCGTGCGCCATATACTCAAAGGCATAGATCGCCGTCACGGGCCAAAGCGTTGCGGCAAGGCAGGAAAATATCTTTCCCGCGCCGTCAAGAGAGAGCGCAAAGCTTATCTGCTTTGTAAATTGGATAAGCATAAGCTTCTCCTCGGGACTCTTTATAGCGAGCATCCATACGCACACTGCGGAAAGCAAGAGCACCGCAAGAATAAACGCATTTCTCATGCTTCTTTTGCGTGCTGGAATGAAATAAGACAGCGCGCCGAAGGCTATCGGAAAAAGAACGGGAAAAAGCAAAAATATTTCATTCATACCGTTCACCTTACATCACAGAGGAAGCGATTCTTCCGATAAATTCCGTAACGGGAGCTGCAAAAAGCCCTCCCGCAAGGCTGAGTACGGCAAGCAATACTATGGGAATAAGCATAAGAACAGGCTCTTTTCTTATCTCCATAGTCTGTGCGCTTCCCTCACTCGGGAAAAATGCGTGTATGGATATGGAAAGGAGGTATCCCGCCGTAAGCAGTGCGGAAGCAAGCAGCACCGCGGGAACGAGCCACGAGAAAACACCCATAGAAGCCTCAAGAGAAGCGCTTGCAAGATACCATTTGCTGATAAATCCGCCCGTGGGGGGAATGCCGATAAGAGAGAGCGAGAGCAGCGTGAAGCAGAAGAACGTCACGGGCATCTTGCGTCCCATACCGTGAATTTCGTCCACGGTAGTTTTTCCGTAAAGATATATTACCGCGCCGCAGCAAAGGAAAAGACCGACTTTTACGATTGCGTGGAAAAGTATCTGCAAAAGAGCTCCCTCTACGCCGGATTCCGTAAAGAGGAAAAGACCGCAGAGCACGTAAGAGATCTGGCTCACCGTGGAGTAAGCAAGACGCTTTTTGAACACCTTTTCACGGTATGCCATCATAGAACCCATAAGCACGGTAAGAAGGCACAGACAAAGAAGCGCCGTTTGCACCCAAGTGCCGAAAAGGACCTTTGCGCCGACCGTAAAGAACACCGTGCGGATTATGGCAAGCACGCCTGCCTTTGCGATTATCGCGGAGAGCAGTGCGCTCGCAGGGGCGGGGGCTACGGGGTGCGCCGTGGGAAGCCAGCCGTGAAGCGGAAACATTCCGGCCTTTGCACCAAAGCCTATGCACATAACGAATACCGCGGAAAGCACAAGGGGACTTGCGCTTTCCAGGTTTCCGCCTGCGGAAAAATCGAGCGAGCATTCGCCCGCAAGAACGAATATGCCGAAGAGCGCGGCGAATGCACCGGCAACGGAATAATAAAGATATTTTTTAGCCGCGGCAACAGACTCCTTTGAAAGGGAGTGTATTACAAGGGGCGCGGAGAAAAGCGTTACGAATTCGTAGAAAACGTACATAGAAACAAGCCCCGAGGAAAGCGCGGCACCGACCATTGCGCCCTCGGAAAGGAGCATAAACGAGAAAAATCTTTCCTCGTTCTTTTCGTGCTTCATATAAACGCAGGCGTAAAGAAGCACCAACAGCCAGCCTATGCAGATAATTCCAAGGAAGAATTTCGCAAGCATATCCGAAGAAAAGCCGAGCGTGATGACATCCGTTATCTTAATAACTCCCGTGCTCATTGCCTCGGAAAAGATGATGAGCGCGCAAAACACGGTCTCAATCACCTGCATAGCAAGCACAAGCGAAAGCTTTGCTTTACGGCTTTGTATATTTTTGAGAAGCGGAACGATAAGTCCGCAGGCAAGCGGAAACACCGCCGCCATTATAAGCATAAACATTTTAAATTCACCTCTTTCAGCGTACGTTTGCAAACAGCTCAATACCTTTTTCAAGCAAGGTCGATATCGGCTGCGAATTTATGCCGACAGCTGCGTTAATGGCAACAAATATAAGCGCACAAACGGCAAAGGAAGCATATACGCGCGTTTTTGCCGATGCGCCGCCCTCACAGGGATGATAGACGGTAAGCACGGTACGCATAAAATACATTACGTTGAGCATCGTGCTCACAGCAAGAGCAACAAGCACCAACAGCATCCTTGAGCTTGACTCAAAGGCAGAGGATGCAAAGAGAAGCTTAGGGATAAATCCCGCAAACATCGGCACGCCCACCATTGAAAGCGAACCCACAAGGAAAGCAGCACCCGCTATCTTGTTTTTGTGCGCGGAGGAGCGAAGCGAAGCAATATCCTGCTTGCCGCCCGCGGCATCGCAAAGACCGCCGGCAGATATAAACAGCATAGCTTTTGTGAGCGAATGGAACACTATCTGGAAAAGCGAAGCGACTATTGCAGTGCGCGTTCCAAGTCCCAATCCCATATAGATATAGCCTATCTGCGCCGCAGAGGAATACGCTATCATAAACTTCACGTTCTTTGCGCGGATGGCAGAAACCGAGCCGAGGATCATTCCGTGTATGCCAAAGATAAAAAGTATATTCTGCACGCCCGTTCCGAAGAAAACGTCAAAGCCGACAACGCGGAAGATTATTTTGAAAAGCAGGAAGATATATCCCTTGGATATGACGCCGGAAAGAATGGCGGACGCGGCAGGGGTTGCCGTGCCGTACGTATCCGGCATCCATAAGTGGAACGGAAAAAGGCCGCTTTTTACGCCAAGTCCCGAAACGATAAGTCCTATCGCCACGGTAAGCGGAAAATCATAGCTGCCCTCGCTGTGCAGATGAGTTATCGCCTCATAAAGATCCGCAAAGAGCAGGTGTCCCGTTATAGAATAAAGAAGTATGACACCAATGAGCAAAAAGCCGGAGCCGATAAGGCTGAATATCATATATCTTGTGGCCGCGATAAGGGATCTTCCCTTGTCACTCGCCATGAGCAGCGAGCAGGAGGCGATAGTGCATATCTCCACGAAAACGTAAGCGGTAAAAATATCGTTAGTATAGCAAAGTGCAACAAGCGCGGCGTGGCAAAGGTTCACCATAACGTAAAAAAGCTTTTGCTTTTCTTCGGGAATATCGGAGAAAATTCGTTTTTCGCCGCCTATGACGGAAAGAAGCATAACGACCTCAAAAAGAAGCGCAAAGAACGGCTCCAAAAGCCCTGCGGAGATCTCGTTTCCGATGGGCGCATCGTAATGTCCCATACGGTAAACGAAATAACCCGTTTCCGAGGAAAGATTATATATTATCACAAAGCAGGACATAACGGCGCACGCAGAAAGCAAGAAATACGTCACAAAGCGTGCGCGTCTTCCCTTGAAAGCAAAGGCGACCACAGAGCTGAAAAGAGAAAGAACTATCGTTATGAACGGAAAATTCATCAAAACATCCATCATTCTTCCTCCCGCTTCATATGCATATACATTTCATCAAGGTCAAGAGTATGGTATTTTTTATAAAGGCGCACGCAAAGCGCAAGCGTCAGCGCGGAAACACTGACGGAAACGACGATTCCCGTCAGCACAAGTCCCGAGGGAATTGGGTTTATATAATCCATCGGGTTCACCTCCCCCTCCGGGGGAACTATCGGTGTGAGCGCATCTCTGATATATCCCATAGATGCAAGGAAAAGATAAACGCCCGTATCCATAATGTTGAGCCCGATTATCTTTTTTAGCAGATTGCGGGCAAAGACAAGCATAGTAAAGCCTATTGCAAAGAGTATCATAGCAACAAGCTCTTCGTAATTTTCAAGCAGATTCAATTCATACGCCCCCTTTTGAAAAGCATATAGAAGCTGTACATCGTGCAGCATACCACAAGACCGACAGCTATGTTAAGCGGCATTATAAGTCCGCCCGAAAGTATATCTCCCGGTGTTCCCGCAGAGATAACGGAGTGAACTCCGTTGAATTCGTTACCCGTAAAGAAAGAGTAGCTTTTTGCAAGACAGTAGAACGAAAGAGCGCAGATGGTAACTGCCTTTATCTTTCTCTCGCTCAGAACTTTAAGCGCCTGCTCTTCCCCGTAAACCATAGCGTAGAGTATAAAGCCGGCGCCGAGGATAGCACCGCCCGAAAAGCCGCCGCCGGGGGAAAGATGGCCGTTTACAAGGATATACGCCCCGAAAACAAGTATCAGAGGGATGAGTATCTTCGCTATTGACTTAACAATGGGATCGCGGGAGTAGTTAACGGTTTCGTGCATTTCTTTTTTCGGCGTTTTATGCTTATCGTCCATAAGTATCAGGACAGCGCAAGTCGCCGTAAAAAGCACAAAGGATTCTCCGAGCGTGTCAAATGCACGGTAATCAAGTATCATACCGGCAACGGTGTTGACAGCACCCGTTTCATCCCTGCCCTGTGAAACGTAATGCTCATACACCTCGTTCACGGCAGGCACGTCCGATTTTGCAAACGTCGGCAGGAAATATACCGTTGCGGTAAGTATGCCGATAAGTATTACGCAGAAAATAACGGAAAGCACCTTATATTCTTTAAAGGAAAGCTTTATCTCTTTTTTCTCCAGAGAGTGGATTATTTTCGTTTCCTCCTCTTCATCCTTTTTGGAGGGATTCACGGCGGAGGGCTGCTCCTTTTCCTCCGCTATTTTTTCGGTGAGATCGACCTCGCCCAAAAGCCAGGAGGAAAATTTTTCGGAAAATTTATTTTTCATCGTTTTTCTCCTCCTTGCTTTCATTCTGCAACATAAGCTCTTCTTCTTTATCCTTATCTATAAGGTGAAGCTTTCGAAGCGTCAGGAAGAAAAGCACGCCCGTAACGCCGGCGCCGACCGCCGCCTCCGTTATCGCAAGGTCGGGAGAGCGCAAAAGCACCCAAACAACGGACATAATTATGCTGTAAGCGGTAAATATTATTATCATAGTCATAGGCTTTTTGGAAAAAGCCGTTGCCACGGCGCACACGATAAGGGAAATAAGAAGTATTATTCTGAATACGGTTATAAGTATCTCCATTTTCATTCCTCCTTGGGAAGCTCGCAATGCTCTCCGATGTGCTCGTCCGTAAGGTATTCCGCCTTTGTAAGCATATGGGAGGTAAGCGGACAGGTACACCATTGAATAAAGATTATAAGAGCGAATTTTACAAGTATAATATCAAGCCCTATGGCAAAAATACTGCCTATAAAGAAAAACATAAGCACGATGGTATCGTTCATCGCGGCGCAATGTATGCGGTTGAGCGCAAAACGGAAGCGGTACGTCCCGAGTATGGAGATAAAGAGCATAACGAGCGCCACGGCGAAGAAGAGCGCGACCGCGCCGAATCTTATCCATTCAATAATCATTTCTTTCCTCCGTTCTTCGTGCCGAAAAGGTTGATGTATATCTTGCAAAGTATCATTACCGCAAGGAAGCTGAGTATGACGTATATCATACCTATATCGGGAAGATAGCTCTCCCCGAAAAGAAGCGCAAGCACGCATATCGCGCTTACAACTATCGTGGTTATCATATTGATACCGATAAATTTATCCACGGTCCTCTTTCCCGTTATCGCACGGATAAGGCAGAGCAAAAGCGCAATACCGAGGAAAATGAGCACGACGGAATATAAAATATTATAAGCGTTCTCTAACATTTCATTTTTCCATCCTTTCAAGAAGTTTTACAAACGTGCTGTGCTCTATTCCTTCTATAAAAGAACGGTCCAGGCAATGCACGGTATATTCATCCCCGTTTTGCTCTATGGTTATAGTTCCCGGGGTAAGCGTTATGGAGTTTGAAAGAAGCATACGCGAAAAGCTCTTTTTCAGCGGTATTTTGATTTTTACGACTGCGGGAGAAATTTTTTTCTTTTTGTTGAGTATGATAACTATAACGGCAAAATTGGATCTGAGCACCTCCCACACCAAGACCGCGGCATAAGCCAAAAGCAAAAATGCATTGCGCCAGAAATAAAGCTCCGCACGGGGCTTGAGTCCGAGCGCAGTTACGGCAAAAGCATAGACGAGTGCCGTAACGATAACGCCGGAAACAATAATTTCCGCCATTCCCGCATCAAGCGTGAACCTTCCGTTTAAAACTATCCAAAGCAAAAACAACAATATCGCCATAAAACAATATCCTTTCAGAATTTAAAGAAAAAGCAACGCCGCGCGCCGTATCCCGGACACGCGGAGCGCGTTCATATTTTGTTCTTAATAATTTTACATTATAACATTACAAATTAAAAATATCAATAGATTATATACCATAAAACTCAATAATCGATTGACTTAATTTTATAAAAATTATATAATTAAAGTAATACTGTTTATACAGATATTATTTTTGAATATATAACAGATCCTAAAAAAACGATCAAAGAGGTGAAATATGTCTTTTCTTCTTCACGGCGTTCATCTTCCGCACAGGAAGAATACCGCCGATATGGAGCCTGTGCGTATGAGCGCTCCGAGCAAGATAATCCTTCCGATGTCTATGCACATAGGTGCGCCCGCCATCCCTTGCGTTAAAGCAGGAGATCACGTTGACGTCGGCACGCCGGTCGGCACACCAAACGGTTACGTCAGCTCCCCCATATATTCAAGCGTTTCGGGCACGGTAAAAAAGATAGAGGATATTCTGCTTTCAAGCGGGAAGCCTTGCCCCGCCGTAATTATAGAATCGGACGGGCTTATGACGCCCGACCCGAATATCGTCCCGCCCCAAGTGAACTGTTACGATGACTTTATCTCTGCCGTAAGGCAAAGCGGCGTTGTCGGACTTGGCGGTGCAGGCTTTCCCACGCACGTTAAGCTGGACGTTAAGGATATCTCAAGGATTCAAGAGCTTATAATAAACGGCGCGGAGTGCGAACCGTACATCACAAGCGACACTCGTACGATGATAGACAAGGCGCACGAGATAGAAAACGCCGTATCCGTTTTTGAAAAATACCTTGGCATCAAAAAAACAATAATCGGTATAGAGGAAAACAAAAAGAAAGCCATTGCAAAAATGCAGGAGATCTCAAAAAGAGATCCGCGCGTTGAAGTAAAAATACTTCCAAGCGTCTATCCGCAGGGCGGCGAAAAGGTGCTTGTTTACCACACAACGGGAAAAGTCATTCCGGCAGGCAAGCTGCCGCTTGACGTAGGCTGCATCGTTTGCAACTGCACAACGATGGCGGCTGTTTCCAACTTCATAAAAACGGGTATGCCGCTTGTAACAAAGTGCATAACCGTTGAAGGAAGTGCCGTAAAAGAACCTAAAAACGTGATAGTTCCCATCGGAACACCCATATCCGACGTTTTTGAGTTTTGCGGCGGATTTTCCGAAGAACCGCACAAAATTCTCTACGGAGGACCTATGATGGGTATTTCCGTACCCGATACAAGCCTTCCCGTCCTCAAAAACACAAACGCACTTCTTGCTTTCGGTAAAAAGGATGCCGTGCGTCCCCGTTCCACACAGTGCATACATTGCGGTCTTTGCGTATCGCACTGTCCCGTAAATCTTTCCCCCGTAGGGATCGCACGCGCTTACAAAAGCGGAGATGCAGAAGCTCTTTTAAAGCTTCGCGTGGATATATGTATGGAGTGCGGCTGCTGCTCCTACGTTTGCCCTGCAAAGCGTCCGCTTGTGGAAACGAACAAAATGTCTAAAACCCTGCTGCGCGAGTATATGAACGCGCAGAAAGCAAAGGAGGGCGCAAAATGAGCAAGCTTCGTATCTCTGTTTCTCCCCACATCCACAGCCCCGTCACCACACAGCGCATAATGCTCGATATGATAATTGCGCTTCTCCCCGCCCTTATTGCGGGAACGGTAATATTCGGGCTTCGTGCGCTCGCAGTTACCGCCGTGTGCGCGGCGGTATGCGTCCTTTCGGAATTCATATTCAATAAAATATGCAAAAAAGAGCTCACGATAAACGACCTGAGTGCCGTTGTAACAGGACTTTTGCTCGCGCTGAGTCTTCCCGTAAACGTTCCCCTTTGGCAGGCAGCCGTCGGCTCCGCATTTTCAATAATCGTTGTAAAATGTCTTTTCGGCGGAATCGGGCAGAACTTTGCAAACCCCGCTATCACGGGCAGAGTTTTTATGCTCGTCACATTCGGCTCTCTTGCAAATGCGGCTTACCCTGAAATCGTTGACACGGCGGCAGGCGCAACACCGCTTGTAACACTTTCACAGGGCGGCTCTGTAGAAATAACAGATCTTCTCCTCGGTCTTCGCGGCGGTGCCATAGGCGAGACCTGCACGATCGCCCTCATCCTCGGTGGAATTTATCTTTTGGCGCGCAAGGTCATCGTGCCGCACACTCCCGTGGCTTTTATCGTAACGGTATTCCTGCTCTCCTTCGCGGTAACGCTTGACGCTTACAGTGCGCTTTGCTATACCCTTTCGGGCGGTCTTTTCATAAGCGCCATATTTATGGCAACGGACTATTCCACAACTCCTCTTACAAAATGGGGCAAGGTCATCTTCGGCATCGGCGCAGGCGCGCTTACCGTCCTTATAAGATTTTGGGGCGTATATCCCGAGGGTGTTTCATTTGCCATCCTCCTTATGAATATTCTTTCGCCTTATATCGATAAATGGACGGCGAAAAAGCCTTTCGGAGGTGTTGCAAAATGAAAAAAGCCATACAAAGCATAGCAACACTAACGCTTATCTGCACCATAATCTCCGCGCTTCTCGCCGCAGTCAACTTCGTAACGGCACCGATAATAGAAAAAGCGGAAGCAGAAAAAGCAAACGAGGCGCTTCTCGTCGTTATGCCGGAGGGAAAAGGCTTTTCCGAGCTTTCCGTTTCGGATTACGAGCTTCCAAACTCCGTTGTCAGCCTATACCGTGAGGAAAGCGGCGGCTATATCTTCAAAATGGTAACAACAGGCTATTCCTCCGGTCTTACGGTTATGTGCGGTATAGATAAAGACGGCAAAATAACAGGCGCTGTCTGCCTTGCAAGCGGAGAAACCCTCGGCTATGAAAAATCTTACGGCGAAAACTTCAAGGGACTTGACGCGTCCGCGGCAGACAGTGTTGACACCATCTCCGGTGCAACAAAAACTACCTCCGCATACAAAAACGCGGTAAAGGATGCGCTAAGCTCCTTTATAATAGTAAACGGCGGAAGCGTTGATATACGCACGGAAGAAGAGATCCTTGCGGACAACCTCTCGGCAGCGCTCCCGAACGGCGAAAATTTCACAAAAGAGTTTATTACCGAGGTGCTTGACGGTGTTTCTGCAATATATAAAGCAGGCAACGGCGAAGGTTTTGTAGTTGTTTCGGGCGAAAAATTTATCGGCATCGATAAAAACGGCAACGCTCTCGCTGAAAACGATGAAGAAATAAAAGCTCTCGCCCTCTCCGCGCTTGAAAAGCACAAAGATTCCGCATATTCCGAGATAGACCTTTCCTCCTATGAGGGTATTTCCGAAAGAATAGAAAAAGCCTATAAAACAGAAAGCGGAAATTATATCTTCGACCTTGCGGCGGCAGGCTACGGAATAAACGGAAGTTACCACGCATCCGGCGAATATATCCGCATAAAAGTAAGCGCCACGCAGGACGGCAAGATAATCTCCTGTCTCACCGTTTCCCAAAATGAAACGGATGGCATCGGATCCGAATGTGCAAAGCCCTCATACTACGAGCAGTATAACGGCAAAACGGAAGACACGATATCGGAGGTCGATGCCATCGGCGGCGCAACGCTTACAAGCAGAGGCTACAGCACAGCTGTTTCAAAGGTATTTGAAGCTATAAAAATATTGAAAGGAGCAAACTGAATATGAAAGAACAAAACAAGCTTTCCATAATACTAAAGGGTCTGCTCCTTGAAAACCCCGTTTTCGTGCTTGTGCTTGGAACTTGCCCCACACTTGCCACAACAACGAGCGTCATCGGCGCACTCAGTATGGGTCTTGCCGCCGCGGCGGTGCTCATCTGCTCCAACGTTGTTATATCTCTTTTGGGCAAGATCATCCCCGACAAGGTCCGCATACCCTGCTATATAGTTATCATCGCAGGTTTTGTGACCCTTGTTCAGATGCTGATGCACGCATATCTGCCCGAGCTTTATGAGTTGCTGGGCATTTACCTTGCGCTCATAACCGTAAACTGCATAATACTCGGCAGGGCGGAAATGTTCGCAAGCAAAAACGGTGTTCTTGAATCCGCGCTGGACGGCGTTGGTATGGGCCTTGGCTTCACGCTCGCGCTCCTTGCTATGGCAACGGTACGCGAAGTGTTCGGAAACGGCTCTTTTGCAGGCTTTGCCATCCCGTTCCTCGAAAATTACAGGATAGATTTTCTGATCAAACCGCCCGGCGGATTTCTCATTTTCGGCGTGATGATCGCTATAGTCAACGCCGCAACAAAGTGCAAGGCAATAAAGAAAAAAGATTTCGGCTGCGAGGGTTGCCCTTCCGCTTCCGTCTGCCGTGCAAAGCCTTGCGCGGCGGCAGACGAAAACCTTACCACCAAGGTAGGAAACACGCAAAAGGAGGAAAAATAAGCTATGGATACTTTCAGAAATTTAATAATCATTCTTATGTCCTCCGTTCTTGTGAACAACTATGTGTTAAGCCGCTTCCTTGGAATTTGCCCGTTCTTGGGCGTTTCCAAAAAGCTCGATCAAGCTACGGGTATGGGCGTTTCCGTAATCTTCGTAATGCTTGTTGCAACCGCGGCAACGTGGCCCATACAGCACTTTGTCCTTGATGAGCTTGGTCTTGGCTATATGCAGACCATCGTGTTCATTCTCGTTATTGCCGCGCTGGTGCAGTTTATAGAGATCGTGCTGAAGAAATATATTTCCTCGCTCCACGCGAGCCTTGGCGTATATCTGCCCCTTATCACAACGAACTGTGCAGTTCTCGGCGTTACGATCAACAATATCACGGACGGCTATAATTTTATCGAATCCCTTGTCAGCTCGCTCGGTGCGGGTCTTGGCTTTTTGCTCGCTATGGTGCTTTTCTCGGGCGTGCGCTCAAGAATTGAAAACTGCGATGCGCCCGAATGCTTCAAGGGCTTGCCCGTAACGCTTATAGCCGCTTCCATCGTTTCGCTTGCATTCTTCGGCTTTGCGGGCGTTGTGGACGGGCTTTTCGCGTAAGGAGGTGCCGATATGATAACAGATATTCTTACAGCCGTGGCGGTCGTTGCCGCTGTCGGCATTATATGCGCGGTGCTTCTCGCTCTTGCCTCCCACTTTATGAGCGTTAAAAGCGACGAGCGAGTTGGCAGCATACGCGAATGTCTTCCCGGTGCAAACTGCGGCGCATGCGGCTACACAGGCTGCGACAGCTATGCAAAAGCTATCGTAGAGGAGGGCGCGAAAACCAACCTCTGCGTTCCCGGTGCCACAGCCGTGGCAGAGAAAGTTGCCGCCATCCTCGGTGTCGAGGCAGATGCCGTTGAAAGCCGCACGGCTTTCGTTCACTGCAACGGACACAACGGAGCCGCGGAAGAAAAAGCCATCTACGAAGGCATTAAAAGCTGCAAGTCCGAATGTCTTATATACGGCGGATCTAAAGCCTGCACCTATGCTTGTGTAGGTTGCGGAGATTGCGCCTCTGTTTGTCCCAAGAACGCCATCTGCGTTGAGGACGGCGTTGCAAGGATAAACAAAAAGCTTTGCATCGGTTGCGGTCTTTGCGTAAAGACCTGCCCCAAGGGGATCATCTCCCTTATTCCCACGGACGCAAAAGCAATAGTTATTTGCAGTAATAAAGAAAAAGGCGCGGTCGTTCGCAAGGAATGCACAAACGGCTGTATCGCCTGCAAAAAATGCGAAAAGACCTGCCCTTCGGATGCGATCCACGTGGAAAACGACCTTGCCGTTATCGATTACGGCAAGTGCATCTCCTGCGGCAAATGTGCCGAGGTCTGCCCTGTGGGGTGTATAATCTTCTCAAAAGAAAAATAGGATGACCAATATTACAAAAACAAGGCGGCTTTTGCCGCCTTGTTACTTAAAGGAGTGTTTATGGAAAGGAAAAAGATACGAAACGATATTATCCTTGCCGTTTGCGTGCTTGCGGCATCGCTCATTGCGCTCGCCGTATTCCTTTGTGTGCGCGCACGCGGCTCTTACGCCGTTGTTCTTATCGACGGCAAGGAAACGGCACGCTATTCCCTTTCCGAAAATGCGGAAATAGAAATAAAAAGCGAAAACGGCGTAAATACTCTGAAAATAGAAAACGGCAAGGCGAGCGTCATCTCTGCCTCCTGCCCCGACGGCATATGCACCGCGCACCGCGCAGTGCGCTACGGCGGCGAGGTCATCGTTTGCCTGCCGAACAAGCTTGTAATAAGGATCGATTCCGCAAGTAACGGCGGAGTTGACGCGGTATCGTGATATGAAAACAAAAAAGATTGCTTTTATCGGGCTTTTTGCTTCCGTTTCGCTTATGCTTGCATATATCGAGGCGCTTTTGCCGCCGATATATGCCGCCGCCCCGGGGATAAAATTGGGGCTTGCAAACATTATCTCGGTTTTTGCGCTATACAAATACGGCGCAAAAGAAGCTGTGACGGTATGTCTTGTCAGAATATCGCTTTCCGCACTTCTCTTCGGAAATCCCTGGTCGCTTGCATACAGTGCCGCCGGCGCGGTATTAAGCCTTACCGTTATGATACTTTTAAAGCTTTCGGGAAAATTTTCCCCCGTCGGCGTAAGCATTTCAGGCGGTGTTTGCCATAACTTAGGTCAGATACTCCTTGCAATGCTGGTGCTCAAAACAAGCGGACTTTTATTGTATATGGCTGTGCTCGCCGTAACGGGAACGCTTGCGGGCGTATTTATCGGACTTTGCGCTTCGTTTATGCTTAAATATTTAAAAAAAGTTTAAAAAAGGCAGGTTAAAACCTGCCTTTTTGTTTACCTATTCGGTTTTATCAGTTGAAGAGAGCGCACGCATTGTCGTAAGCTGTCTTAACCTGGTTTGCGTTAAGAGCTACGTCGTAAACCTTCATATCAACTGCTGTGAAGTTGGACATATCGAAACGAGCCACGCCGCTATCGCTGCCGAGAGTGAGCGTGTTAGCGTAAGGATAATATCTCTGGTCTGTTACAGGGAGGTAAACCTCGCCATCGAAAGAGTTGCTTGCAGCAAGCTCGCCGTTTACGTAGAGAGCTGTGTAAAGCTTACCTTCGTAAGCAACCGCTGTTGCAACAACGTGTGTAAGGTCTGTTGCGGAAGCAGCAGCCGCGGGATTCGTGTACTTATAGCTCTTTGTAGATGTGATATAAGTGCAAAGACCGGGTTTGCCGCCGCCTGTTGTAGCAAGGCCGAGACCGCCGTATTCAGTTGCGCAGAGGATACCCTGTGTACCTGCCTGAGCTCTGTTAACGTAGAATGCTTCAAAGGAGAAGCCTGTTGCGCTGTTGTAGAACTTGCCGATATCTTCGGGAGCATAGTCATTGAACGTTGCTGTTGCAAACTGACCTGTAGCAGTTACGTTGAATGCATCGAGCGTAGCTGTCTTGCCGGCGAAAGTAACGGATGTGGGAGCGATGCTTGCGCCTGTGTTAGCAACGGAGAATTTGCCCTTAACGTCTTTAACTTCGCCGTTTACGAAATCAAAGTCGCCGTATGCATCGGGAAGAACGGATGTGAGGTCTGCAGTAACAGAAGCTGTTGCTGTAGCAGCTGCGCTCTTAGCGCCCCAAGAGTCAACCGCAACAACTTCAACCTTATATTCCGCACCTGCGGGAAGCGCGCCGAGAGAGATGGAATATGTCTTGGGCATTGTTTCCTTGGGGTTGGAGTGGAGGTAGAAGTTTGTAAGGTAAGAGATCTGGTTTACAAGCGCGCCTGTGGAAGCGTTTGTAACCTTAATTTCATAGTGGTGAACGAAATCATCGTCTGTGCCTGCGTCAAATACAACAGCACCTACTGTGTTGCCGCCGACAACTGTTGTGGAAACCTTAACCTCGCCCTTCATTTCGGGAGCTTTATTAGAGTTTGCACGGTCTTTTGTATATTTTGTAAGGTGAGAACCGTCTGCCTGAGGAGCAGAGATCTCCCAAGCATCCTTGAATGTTGTGCCGTCTGCAAAGTTCATTCTTGTGATTCTGATGTTACCGTTCTTGTCAACCTCAAGAAGAAGACCTGCGGAGGACTGGGAAGCATCACCGGGAACTGTGCCGCTTACGTTGGAGTAACCGTTTTCAATAGCAAGGTACGTTACGGAGCCGCAACCGAGAGATGTGAACTTTGTCTGCATAATTGTGCGTTCATCATTGATCGGGAAGTGTGTATGTCCGCCGAACGTAACTACCTGAGGATATTTTTCAACAATGGACGTAAGATCCTTTGTGTACCAACGGTGGTTGCCTGTGAGAAGTGTGCTGCCGTACGTTGTATCGTAGAGCATAGGATGTGTGTTAAGGAAAACGTACTGACCGGGGTTTTCTGCCGTGATCTTAGCAAGAGTTGTATCGAGCCAATTCTTTGCTTCTGCGGAGTAGAGAACGCCGCCTGCATCCGTGCCGATATACTCTTTATCGATGGGGTTGATGCAGAGGAAGTGGTAGCCGTTTACGATAGTGTGTGTGCAACCGATGGAAAGATTGCTTGTTTCTTCTTCATAGGAGCGATAAGCGTCGCCGAAGATATTATAGAAGCTTTCCATTGTGAGCTTCTCGTATGTGTATCCTGCTTCGCAGTCAACGTCGTGGTTACCGAGAGAGAAGATAAGCGGAACCGCAGAGGGGCTGATAATGGATTCATACGTTGCTTTGAATTCTTCAACCTGTGTTGTCTGAGCGTTCTGAACGAGGTCGCCTACGAAAAGGATCGCATCAAGACCGTCGCCTTCTTCCATAGCAGCAGCATCAAGCTGTGCAAGAGCTGCAGCAAATTTGGAGAGTGTATCGATACCGGAGTACTTATGCTGTGTATCGGAGATAGCAGCGAAAGAAAGCACGATATTTTCGGCATCAAAGGGAGTTGCTGCGGGTGTTACGTTGCCGCCTGTTGTTACATTGTCGGCTGTCGTAGTTGTGTTTGCATCATCGCCGCAAGCAACAAGAGCAAAAAGCATCATTACAGCGAGGATAAGGGCGAGAATTTTTTTCATATGAAAAACTCCTTGTCAAAATTTAACCGTAAAAGTTATGTTTATAATATATCACAAACTTTTAAAGCTGTCAACATTGACTTAATTCTATTTATGGAAAATAAATATTTTTATGCAACAATTATATATTTAAGCAACAATTATATTAAAAATGCTCTGTAAAAAAAGCAAGCCGAAAAGGAAGATGAAATTGAATATGGAAAATTTCATAAGATAGCGCAGGGTGTTTTGGGGATAGAGTGAAGTATATTCGCGGAACGTGATGAGCGAAGCGAGAGAGGAGATGAGCGTACCGACGCCGCCGATATTTACACCGAGCAAAAGATGGGCGTAATTATCCGTAAAATTGGAAAGAAGTATAGCGGAGGGCACGTTGCTTATAAATTGGCAGGAAAACGCAGAGAATATGAGCGTGTTCTTTGAAAGCAGAAAAGAAAGCACGTCGTTTACTATTTGTATGCGCGACATATTTCCCGCAAACACGAAGAAAGCGCAGAATGTGAAAAGCAAGCCGTAATCCACCTTTGCAAGCGCCTTATGATCCACGATGATAAGAGAGACGATTATTATCCACATAACGATAAAATAAGGAACTATATTGAACACGGCAAGTATGGAAAGCACGAAAAGCACGGCATAGAACACGGCTTTTTTCACGTTGAGCTTTTCCACCTTGGGAATGATCATAAGCGGCTCTTTTTTTACGAAAACTATGCAGAAGACCGTTATCATCGCCACGGAAACGACAAACGGGAAAAGCATAATAAGCGTAAATTCTCCCGTAGGTATGCCGAATTTGCTGTAAAGATAAAGGTTTTGCGGGTTGCCGAACGGCGTTATCATACCGCCGAGGTTTGCGGAAATATTCTGCATTACAAATGTAAAAGGAAGATATTTCTGCTTGCCCGTGCTGTCAAGCGCGAAAAATCCGAGTGGCAAAAACGTGATAAGTGCCATATCGTTCGCAATGAGCATAGAGCCGAGAAAGGTTATATAGATAAGCGTAAGCACACAAAGACGCGCGTTTTTGCAAAGACGCACTATCTTTCTTGCGAGGATGGTAAAAAACCTTATATTTCTCAGCGCACACACAACGGCAAGCACGGAGAAAAGGCAGGAAAGCGTTTTAAAATCAAAATATCCCAAATACTCTTTGTCCGGCGGCACGATAAAAGAGGTTATCATAGCCGCCAAGACAGCTATAATAAGCACCGCGTTCTTTTTTGCAAAAGATATCAGCCCTTTTTTGATATTATGATGTTTGTGTTCGATATACTTTGAAGTTTCCATAATAATGCTCTCTTATTCATTTAAAATTTGCCGTTTTTTTACCACGGTATTATTTTATTTTACTACAAACCAAGACAAATGTCATCAAATAACGCAAATTTTTTTTAAAACGTAATAAAAATCCTCAGACGCGGAAGAATAATTACGCACATCTTTTTATTCATTGACATATTCGTTCAAATAATATATTATTTAAGGAGAAGATTATGAAAAAAATCGCAGCAACACTTCTTTGTCTTACGCTTCTTCCCTGCACTTTTCTTGCCGCCTGCGGCAAAAAAAGCGAAGAAGGGGCCTTCGGTATGGGAGTTTACTCCTACTATTCCTCCTCTGAAGATGCAACCGAAGAAAAGGACGGCAGTGCCACAGTGCTTCACACAGCCGCCGCGGTGCTTATCGATAAAAACGGAAAAATACTTGATATAGACCTTGATGCCGCAGAATGTATCGGAGAATACAGTGTACACGGAAGCTTTATCGAAAAAGAAAAGTTTTCCACCAAGAAAGAGCTTGGCGACTCCTACGGTATGGCGAAATACGGCACGGACAGGGACGATAACGGCAAGGTCCTTGAATGGGACGAGCAAGCAGAAGCTTTTGAAAATATCGCCAAGGGAAAAACGCTTGACGAAATAAAAGCGCTTGTTTCCGGCTCTTACGGCACGGAAGACGTCATCAAAGCGGGATGCACCATCGCTGTTTCCGATTTTGTAAAAGCCATAGAAAAAGCATTCGCAAACGCACAAGCTTATGCGGAACACGCAGACGAAGCAGAGCTTGGCATCGTTTCCGTGCAAAGCGACTGCAAAAACGCAAGTGAGGAAGCGGACGGAGTGAACAACATCGAAACGTATTTCGCCGCCGCGCTCAAGGATCACGACGGTAAAGTCGTTACAATGATGCTTGACAGCGCAGAGGCAGAGATAAAATTCGATATGCGCGGCAAAGCACTTACGGATACCTCTGCCGCGATCCCGACAAAAAACGAGCTTGGAACAGATTACGGTATGGCAAAATACGGCACGGATACAAACGGTGACGGCAAGATCCTGGAATGGTTCGAGCAAGCGGACGTTTTCAAAAGCTTTTGCAAGGGCAAGACAGCCGCGCAGATAGCGGGACTTATCTATACGGACGGTTATGCTCTTCCCGATATACAGGCAGCGGGCTGTACCATATATATATCAGATATGGCAAAAGCCGCGGTAAAAGCCGCAGAATAAATTCATCCAAACAAAAGGTGGCAAAATGAGTATCTCAAAAAAGATAATATCCCTGTTTCTCCTCTCTCTTATCGCGCTTTCTTTTTGTTCCTGCGAGGGACGGAAGAATAAATATACCTCAAGCAGTTTTGAATATTTCGATACCGTAACAACAATTACGGGCTACGCCCAAACGCAAGCCGAGTTTAACTCGGTTTGCCAAAGGGTCTATTCTCTGCTTGAAGAATACCATAAGCTCTACAATATATATTATACTTATGACGGTCTTAACAACCTCAAGACCGTAAACCAAACAGAGGGACCCGTAACAGTGGACCCAAAAATACTCGACCTTATGGAATTTTGCAAGCAAATGCACACGCTCACATACGGATATACAAACGCGGCTATGGGAAGCGTGCTTTCCATATGGCATAAATACCGCGAGGAAGGCTCCCTCCATCCCGAAAAAGCTTCTCTTCCCGCAATGTCGGAGCTTGAAAGCGCCGCAAAGCATATGGATATAGAAAATATCGCCATAGACCGAGAAAACGGAACGGTAACGCGCCTTGACCCCGAGATACTCATCGACGTAGGTGCAATAGCGAAAGGCTATGCCGCCCAAAAAGCCGCAGAATATCTTCGCAAAAGCGGAATCACGGGATATCTACTCAACGTGGGCGGCAACGTCTGCGTTGTCGGCGCAAAAGCAGACGGCTCCCCCTGGAAGATCGGTATAGAAAACCCCTTAGGGGATGAAGCGGAGCCGTACATCGAATATCTGTACCTTACGGACGGCTCACTTGTAACAAGCGGCTCCTACCAACGCTTTTATTATGCAAACGGCGTGCGCTATCACCATATAATAGACAAGGATACGCTTATGCCCGAAAATGAATTTTTAAGCGTTTCCGTTCTCTGCCCCTCCTCTGCCATCGGCGATGCCCTTTCCACAGCACTTTTCTGTATGAGCCTTGAAGAAGGAAAAGAGCTTGTAAGCACTATTGAAAACGTAAGCGTTATGTGGGTAACGCAGGATGGAGAAAAGATATATTCGGACGGATGGAAAAGCGAATAAAAAATCCATAACGATCATAAAATCGTTATGGATTTTTTTGCAAGCTTTAAATTAAGTATTGCCGTTTTTTACCGAAGCGAAGGTCACGGCTATCTCGCCTTTTTCGCTGAATATGCCCAAGTACGTTCCCGTAAAAGTCATAGTGTGCGTCACCTCCGTGCAAAGCAGCGAAGTACGTCCGCGCCCAAGCTCCGTGAAAATTCCGTCGGCTTCATAATAGAACGAATACCATTCCTCATCACTCATAAGCTTAAAACGGATCGAGCCTTGGTAATCTACAGGCTGCCGCGCAACGATCACATCAATATCCGCAACTTGTTTGCGAAGAACGACATAATGGCATCCATCCGCTTCTTTTGTTATAAAAATATCGTAATGATAATCGCTGTTGTAAAACGCAGTCAAACCCGCACGGCTTCCGACCTGTACTTCCCCCTCAAGACGTACCAACGCCTCCGTACAAAACGCCTGTTGACGCACGGCGATCATAGTGGGAGCACCGCGCGGTGTGGAAAGATCATCTTCTCCGCCCGTAAGAACGGTCCGCCCTTTTTCGGCGCGGTAACATTCGGGATGCGGGTTGCGTACAAAATTCCAACGTGGGTCAAGCTTGCCGCTTTCAAAATCATCCTCAAAATCAAAGCTTACCCGTTGTATAACAGGTCCGGGAAGCTCCGCTTCCATTTCAAGGTCTATCATTCCGTTGTTCCCAACTATCGGCCAGCCGTCCTCATTCCATTTTAAAGGGGAAAGGAAGGTTTCGCGCCCTAAATTATGCAACATAACCTTCGGTATGGGGCGTATGCCCAGGCATAGCATCCACCAATTTCCGTTCCCATCATCCACGATATCCGCGTGCCCCGTTGCCTGGATGGGGCTGTCGGGCAGGTTACGGTGGGTAAGTATCGGGTTATGGGGGCATTGTTCATACGGACCGTAGATACCGTGCGAGCGTTGCATAGTCACCATATGACCGTATTCCGTTCCGCCCTCTGCAAGCATCAGGTAATACCATCCATCCTTTTTATAAATATGCGGTGCTTCCGCGCATCTTCCTCCGCAGCCGTTCGTAAGCTTTTGCGAGCTTGTAAGCATCTCTCCGGTAAACGGGTCTATCTCGCACAGGAAAATACCGCGTCCGTCTTCAAGGTTTGCCGAGCCGTTGGAAACGAAATAACATTTTCCGTCATCATCCCAAAAAAGAGAGGGGTCTATACCGCTTTGCTTTACCCAAGCGGGCTCGCTCCACTTACCGCGTATATCATTAGTATGAACGATAAAATTTCCGCCGCGGGTCACGTTCGTGGCAGTCATAAAAAACGTACCGTCGTGAAAGCGAAGCGTGGGGGCATAGATACCGCTGGACGGTTTTCCTTTGTGAAGAGAAAGCTGTGACTCCTCCGTAAGGCAATGACCTATCAGCTCCCAATTTATCAGGTTTTTGCTGTGATATATCGGAACACCGGGAAAAAACTCAAACGTGGAAGTTATAAGATAAAAATCATCACCTACACGGCATATACTTGGATCAGGATGAAATCCCGGAAGGATTGGATTTTTGTATTTCATAAGCAAGCATCCTCTATAAGGTTCATTTTTATTTATATATTTTATCATAGATATGGTTGTCAGTCAATATAAGGTATGCCGCAAAAATCGCAAAATACCTATTGACAAAATATTCCCATTATGTTATAATATATACGTCAAAAGGGAGTAGTACATTGCTCACACCAATGTGTATGCATCGTCATGACAGCAGCTGCAGATGCTCGGCGCATACAGATCTTAAAACGATTTTACAAGACTTTTACTGTCAAAGCGGTAAAAGTCTTTTTGCTTTTAAGGCTCCCGTAAGACACATTAACTTAAAAAATTTTTAAATTTCAGGAGGAATCATTATGGAATTTATCATCATCGGCGCGGTTTTGCTTGTGCTTATCCTCTTCTTTGCAAGCGGTTACCTCAAAGCACCGCCAGACACAGCGTACATCATCTCCGGTCTTGGCAAAAAACGCCGCATACTTATCGGTAAAGCGGGCTTCCGCGTTCCCTTCTTTGAACGTGTTGACCGTCTTTCCCTGCGCGTAATGCAGGTTGACGTTAAAACGAGCGAAGCCGTTCCCACGAACGAATTCATCAACGTAAGCGTTGACGGCGTTGCAAACATCAAGATCTCTTCCGACCCCGAAGCGCTCAAGCTTGCGGCAGAATCCCTTCTCGGTATGCGCCAGCAGGAGCTCATCAGCCTCGTAACACAGGTCCTCGAGGGTAATATGCGAGAGATCGTAGGTTCTGTTGGTCTTAAAGAGATGGTTCAGGATCGTCAGGGCGTTGCGAAGAAGATCACGGAAAACGTAGTTCCCGATATGAAGAAACTCGGTATCGAAGTCGTTAACTTCAATATCCAGAACTTCAAGGATGCCGCAGGCACGATTGAAAATATGGGTATCGACAACGTAGAGCAGATCCGCAAAAATGCTCAGATCGCAAAAGCAAACGCTCAGCGTGACATCGCTATCGCAACGGCAAAAGCACAGGAAGAAGCAAACGCAGTTAAGGTAGAATCCGAAAAGAAGATCGCGGAGCAGGATGCAGAGCTTGCGGTTCAGCAGGCAGATATGAAGGTGAAAGCCGACACAAAGAAAGCGGAAGCGGATGCGGCTTACTCCATCCAGCAGGAAGCACAGCGTAAGGTTATCGAAATCGCAAAGACAAATGCCGATATCGCACGCCGCGAAAAAGAAGCAGAGCTTGCGGAAAAGAATATCGCCATCAAAGAGCGCGAGCTCGAAGCGGAGATCAAAAAGCAGGCAGACGCTATGAAATACCGCACGGAAAAAGAAGCGGAAGCAGACCTTATCCAGCGCCAGCGCGAAGCAGAAGCTAAGAAATACGAAGCTTTGCAGGCCGCTGAAGCCAAGAAGTATGAAGCCGAAGCTAAAAAATACGAGGCTATGCAGGTTGCGGAAGCTAAAAAAGCCGAAGCTGAAGCGCTCCGTTTCGCAATGGAGCAGGAAGCGGAAGGTATTCGCGCAAAAGGTCTTGCAGAAGCAGAAGCTATCGAAAAGAAAGCCGAAGCTCAGAAGAAGATGGGCGAAGCGTCCGTCCTCGAAATGTACCTCACAGCTCTTCCCGAAGTTGTCAAGAACGCCGCATCTCCCCTTTCCCGCACGGACAAGATCGTTATGTACGGCGACGGCAACTCTACAAAAGTTGTGCGTGACGTTATGAACAGCGCAAACCAGATAATGGAAGGTATGAAGGAATCCACAGGCATCGACCTCTCTTCCATCATCGCAGGCTTTGCAGGCGGCAGAGCAGCCCTCGGCACACAGCCTGAAGCTAACGAATCCCCCGCAGAAGAATAATCAACCAACAAAAAATCTCGCCACACAATGGCGAGATTTTTTATTGCATACATTTAATTTCCTATTCCAACGTATCCTGTTTCTTCAATAATGTACTGCCCTTCCTCGGAAAGCATCCATTTCAACAGCTTATCCACGTTTTCGTTCGTATTTCCCGCATATGTAACAGCATACACAGGCGCGATTATAGGGTATTTATTGTTTTTTACATTTTCCACTGTAGGTGCAACACCGTCAACAGCGATCATTTTTATATCGGGATTTTTTATAATACCCTCAACATAAAATCTGAAAGAAAATCCGATAGAACCCGATTTGCTCTTATAATCTGCTACTTGTTCAATTATGCTTCCCATACCTCTTATTTCCTTTATTTCGGGATCCATTATAGCAACATCACCCATAAAGCGCAGCATCATACTTTGACTTCCACTTCCCTCGTTTCGCTGAAACGCCTCTATTTCTTCATCTTTTCCCCCAACCTCTTTCCAGTTGGTTATCTCACCCGAATAGATGCGCCTTATTTGCTCTGCTGTAAGAGAATCTATTGGATTGTCCTTATGTACAAAGAAAACAAATGCCTCGTAGCCTATCTGTGTATATTCAAATGTAGTTCCGCATTCCTCTGCGTATTTTATTTGCTCCTTCGATGGCTGAGCTCCGATAAAAATATCCGTCTTTTTTTCCGCAAGTTTTTCGTAACCGCCAACGGTGTTATTGTATTCAAATACACCGTCATAGAGCCTTGTTGTATTGGGATAGACCGCGTTTACAAAAGCGGAATAAACGGGAAAAGCAGCTGTAGCTCCATCTATTATGGGTAGCTCGCCCGTCAGCTTCAGGGTCTTGCTGTCGTATTTGACTATATTGGAATCTTCCTCAAAAGGCAGCCATTCCGACGTATTTATATTCGGAGTAACGTCTATCGTTATACTTTTTTCGTATTCGTCTGTAATGCGGTCCACAGTATAGACCGAGCCTATAACCAAAAACAACGCACAATAAGCTATTAAATATATCTTATGTATTTTTTTATTTTTGAGCCATATCAAAGGGATTATCGCGGGTATCAAAATCAAAGCAAAAGCATAAAATCCTCCGCCAAATGCCAGCAAAAGCAAAGACAAACTTCCCACCATAGGGAGCGCCGTCACTATCAGCACAGTCAGCACTATCTTTACAATCAGCTTTATCTTTTGTTCACGTGTTTCCATAACACAATCTCTCCTATTTCGTTGTACTGTATTCATTTTAACACAAAAACCGCAAAGATGCAACATCTTTGCGGTTTTCATATTTCATCAATACATTTCGGGTTCTGCTTTTTCGGTTACTACCTTTTCGGTTATGACAACCTTTGTAATACCCTTTTCATCGCGGAGCGTAGGGGATTCATACATTATCGGCTGCATTATCTCCTCCATTATCGCGCGAAGGCCGCGCGCGCCCGTGCTGCGCTCTTTCGCAAGCTCGGCTATTTTTGCAATAGCTTCATCCGTGAACTCTATTTCAAGTCCGTCGAGCGCGAAAAGCTTCTTATACTGCTTAACTATAGCGTTTTTCGGCTTTGTGAGTATGCTTGCAAGTGCATCCGTATCAAGCGGGTCAAGGCTTACGATAACGGGAATTCTGCCAACAAGCTCGGGAATAAGACCGAACTTAACGATATCGTGCGCCGTTGCATCCTTGAAAGCAGAGGTACTTGCTTTTTCGGCTTTGCCCTTTACTTCACTTCCGAAACCGATTCCCTGCTTGCCGCTTCTCTTTTCGATTATCTGCTCAAGCCCATCGAATGCACCGCCGCAGATAAAGAGAATATTTTCCGTATTTATAGGAATAAATTCCTGGCTCGGATGCTTGCGTCCGCCCTGCGGAGGCACGTTTGCAACCGTACCCTCCAGAATTTTAAGGAGAGCCTGCTGTACACCCTCGCCGGAAACGTCGCGTGTAATGGAACGGTTCTCGCTCTTGCGGGAGATCTTGTCAAGCTCATCGATATAGATTATACCGCGCTGTGCAAGTTCCACATCAAAGTCTGCCGCCTGAAGAAGGCGAAGAAGAATGTTTTCAACGTCCTCGCCAACGTATCCCGCCTCCGTAAGAGTCGTGGCATCGGCTATAGCAAACGGCACCTTCAGCGTTTTTGCAAGTGTCTGCGCCAAGAAGGTCTTGCCCACACCCGTGGGGCCGAGCAAGAGTACGTTGCTTTTCTGTATCTCAACGCCGTCTTCCTCGTCTTCCTTTCTGGTAATACGTTTGTAATGGTTGTAAACGGCAACAGCGAGTGCTATCTTCGCACTATCCTGCCCTATAACGTAATCATCGAGTATAGTTTTTATATCTTTCGGTTTGGGAAGCTCGGAAAGCTCCGGAATCTCCGCCTCGGGGCGGTTTTCTTCCTCAAGCTCTTCAAGTATCTCGTTGCACGCCCAAACGCACTGATTGCAGATGTAAAATCCCGTGGGAGATGGGATGAGCACCTCCGCCTGGCGTTCGGTCCTGCCGCAAAAGCAACATCTGCGTTCCGTACTTCTGTTGTCTGCCATTTCAATACCTCAACTTATATTCTTTTTTCTATAACCTTGTCTATAAGTCCGTATTCCGCAGCCTCTGCCGCAGACATAAAGTTATCTCTTTCCGTATCAAGTGCGATCTGCTCCACGGTCTTGCCCGTTTCGCGTGCAAGTATCTCGTTAAGCTTCTGGCGTGTGCGGAGTATGTGGTCCGCGTGGATCTTGATATCGCTCGCCTGACCCTGCATACCGCCCAAGGGCTGGTGGATCATAATTTCGCTGTTGGGAAGCGCCCAACGCTTGCCGGGCGTGCCCGCCGCAAGCAAGAATGCGCCCATAGACGCCGCCATACCTATGCAGATCGTGCAAACGTCGCATTTGATGTAATTCATTGTGTCGAATATCGCAAAGCCTGCGGAAACAGAGCCGCCGGGGCTGTTGATATAAAGCATAATGTCCTTGTCGGGATCCTGAGATTCAAGGAACAAAAGCTGTGCCACAACAAGAGATGCAGTAACGTCGTTTACTTCATCCGTCAAAAAAATAATTCTGTCGTTAAGAAGACGGGAGTATATGTCATATGCGCGTTCTCCTCTGCCTGTCTGTTCAACGACTGTTGGTACAAGTGCCATAATTTATCTCCTTTCCGCTTTCTTCGCTTTCTTGGAAGAAAGCTTGGCAAAGAACTTTCCACCGCACACAGATAAACCATATGCAGGAAAATCATTCTCATTTCGTAGGGGAGGGGCTTGCTCCTCCCGCTTGGCTTTACGCCTACTTTCTCCGAAAGAAAGCAGGCTCGAAAAAAGTCAAATATCCCCGTTAATCAAATTCGCAGACGGTAAGGTCTGCGAATTTCTGATATTGTTAAATTATTCAGCGTCTTTTACAGTAACAACTGCTGTGTCGCGGATAAGCTGTGCAGCTTTGCCTACAACGATATCAGCGGCGATAGCCGCATTGTCGATAGTTTCGCGAACCTTGTCAGCTTCGATGCCGTAAGCTTCTGCAATCTTGCCGTATTCAGCTTCGATCTCTTCTGCTGTAGCTTCAAAGTTTTCTGCCTTTGCAACTGCTTCGAGAGCAAGGCGTGTCTTAACCTGCTTTTCAGCCTGAGGACGGAACTGAGCCTTCATAGCGTCAACCGTCTGACCTGTGTAACGCATAAACGTTTCAAGGTCGAGGCCCTGATAACGAAGTCTTGTTTCGTAGTCGCGCATCATAGCGTCAACTTCTGTTTCAAACATAGCTTCGGGAACGTCAACGTCAAGAGTTTCAACGAGCTTGTCCATAAGCTGGCCGTCAACCTTAGCATCTTCTTCCTTGTCAGCCTTTTCCTGAAGTTTTGCCTTAACGTCCGCACGATATTCATCTACCGTGTCAAATTCGGAAACGTCTTTTACAAATTCGTCATCGAGTTCGGGAAGTTCACGAACCTTGATAGCGTGAACAACGCATTTGAAAACTGCTTCTTTGTTTGCAAGTTCAGCTGCGTGGTATTCAGCAGGGAACGTTACGTTTATATCGAATTTTTCGCCGATAGCTTTGCCAACGATCTGTTCTTCAAAGCCGGGGATGAAGGAGCCGGAACCAACCTTGAGGTTGTAGTTTTCGGATTTACCGCCGTCGAAAGCAACACCGTCAACGTAACCGTCGAAATCGAATGTGATCTCGTCGCCGTTTTCAACAGCTCTGTCAGTTACTTCTGTTTCGCGTGCGTTTCTTTCACGAACGTTGTTGATCTCTGCGTCAACTGCTTCGTCGGAAACAACAACTGCATCGCGCGTTGCTTCGATGCCCTTGTATTCGCCGATCTTAGCTTCGGGTTTAACGAAAACCTTTGCTGTGATAACAACACCGTTGTCATCGATAGTTTTGATGTCGATCTCGGGGTAGCTTACAACGTCGAGGCCGGATTCAGCAAGAGCTGCTTCATAAGCCTCGGGAAGAATATCGTTGATAGCATCTTCATAGAAGAAGCCCTTACCGTACATTTTTTCGATCATACTTTTGGGAGCTTTGCCGCGTCTGAAACCGGGAACATTGAGTTTTGCAACGTTTTTCTTATATACCTTGTCAACAGCTGCGTCGAACGTAGCCTTGTCAACGGAGAACTCAATAACCTTCTGGTTCTTTTCCGCGTCTGTAACATTGATTAATTTCATTTTATCCTCCATTTAATGGTGAGAATTTATTTTTTCATAATTATTGAATATTATATCACTTTGATTTGTCAAAGTCAACTGTTTTTATTGCACATATGTGCATTTTTCAAACATTTTTCGGTTCTATCTTAAACGGTCTGAACGCAAGATAGTCTGCCGCGATAAAATAAAAATCTATATCCGCGTATTCACGTTTAAGAGGCGCGTCATAACAGCCGTGTATGTGGCCGAAGAAACAGCGCTCTACCCCCTTACGGTAAAGCTCCATAATTATCTCGTCGCACATATACCCTTTGAATATCGGCGGAAAATGGAGAAAAGCAAGCACTTCCCTGTCTTTTCCGTCCTCTTCCAAAAGCTTTCGGCGCAGATTATGCCCGGCATCAAGGCTTATGCCTATGCGAGTGACCTCGCGGGCAACGATCTTTTCGCTGTCCGCCCCGCGAAGAGGCTTATTTTTGTCATCGTTATACCATCCGCGCGAGCCGCAGATGATAAAATCCTCACAGGCATATGCGTTATTGTGCAAAAAGCGTATCGTCTTATATCCGTTTTGCTCCACGAAAGCATCCAGCTTCGCCATAGTCTGCCACCAATAATCGTGATTGCCCTTCATAATTATCTTTTGACCGGGCAAGGCTTCGATAAAGTCAAAATCCGCCTTCGCTTCCTCCACCGTCATTCCCCAGGATATATCCCCTGCGATAACCACGGTATCTTCTTCTTTTACAACAGCTCTCCATTCTGCCTCCAAGCGCTGTGTATAATCCTTCCAGCGCGCACCGAAAACGTCCATCGGCTTTTCGCAGGAGAGCGAAAGGTGCGTATCCGCAATAACAAAAAGCGACATAGCTCACCTCCTTGATTTTTTAAAAATAAAAAACAAATAAACGCACTTGTGAATAAACGCGCTCACAAAGTGCAAAATATATATGAACTCACAGAAAGGAGTTTTTTAAAATGATGAATAACAAAGACGAAAAGAACACCTGCAAGTGCAACAACGGCGTGGTTTGCGACGTTTCCAACTGCGTTTACCACGACGGCGAAAACACTTGCACAGCAGCAACCATCAATGTAGGTCCCAGCTACGCCACATCCTGCACAGATACAGTCTGTGCGACATTCAAGCAGAAAAACACAGACTGACTTACTTTTTCTTTCGAGAAAAAGTAAGCAAAAAGAACTTTGCTAAAAAAGCTATTCTCGCCTTCCCCTTTGGGGAAGGGGGACCGCTTGCGGTGGATGAGGTTCATTCCGTGTAGCGAACGTAGGGGAGGGGCTTGCTCCTCCCGCGATCGTTTCATTTTTTAACAAATTACGCCGTAACGGCATTTTTTATATGCCTTATTCCCCTTTCGGGAATAAGCTCTCCGCGCCCGTCGAGATATACTTCTATCACGTCGATGCGCGGTTTCTTTTTGGGCTTATTTTTATAAATATACTCCTTGGCACATTCAAGGATGCGCTGTCTTTTCCTCACATCCACAGCATCGCGCGCACTTCCGAAGCGTGTGGCGCGCCCTGTGTCCGTGCGTGTCTTAACCTCTACAAAAAGGATATGCGTTTCATCCTCGCATATGATATCGGTTTCAAGATGTCCCGCGCGGTAGTTGCGGTAAAGCATCTTAAAGCCAAGCTTTTCAAGATAATTTACGGCAATATCCTCTCCCGTTTTCCCGATACTTTTCTTCTTGTTCATTTATTCAAAAAGGAAAGAAAGCTTTTTCTGTGCTCGGGGCACGGGCCTATCTCGCGTACCTTGTTCATATGATCCTTTGTGGGGTAAGCCTTGTGCTTGGCAAAGCCGTATTCGGGGTAAGCCTTGTCCATTTCTGCACATTGCCTGTCCCTTGTCACCTTGGCAAGGATGGAGGCTGCCGCAATAGACGGGCTTTTTGCATCTCCCTTTACAACGGTCTGCGTGGGAATATCAAAGCCGCGTGCGCAGTTTCCGTCTATAAGCGCAAGATCGGCAGGCACGGAAAGTCCCTCTATCGCGCGCTTCATCGCAAGCATAGTAGCGCCAAGGATATTAAGCTCATCTATCTCCGCGGGCGTTGCCCACGCTACGGAGTAGGAAACAGCCTCTTTGGTTATCACATCGTAAAGCGCTTCCCTTTTCTTTTCGGAAAGCTTTTTGGAATCATTAAGTCCTTCTATCACAAGCCCCATAGGGAGTATCACCGCGGCGGCAACCACGTTGCCCGCAAGCGGACCTCTGCCCGCTTCGTCCACGCCGCAGATATTTTTATATCCCGCCTCGAGAGCCTCGTTTTCTATCGTATATTCAAGCATTTTCTTTTTCTCCGTTTTCGGGCGGAAGGTCTATTGTCATTCTGCCTATCTTGCCGCTTCTGAACTCTTCAAGCAGCATCTTCGCCGTGCGTTCAAGATCTATCTCCCCGCCGGAAACGAGGAAGCCGCGCGCCTTTCCTATGCGCTCCAGCACGTCGAAATCGGAAAGCTCCTCTGCAAGGGCTTCTTCTTTAAGCTTGTATCTTGCCATAGTTTTGTCCGGGTAAAGCGCGCGCAGGCGGTTTACAAGTATGGATGCAAGCGTTTCTATATCGAGTATATCGTCCTTTATCGCGCCCGTAACGGCGAGGTTTTCGCCCGTTTTCGGGTCTTCAAACTTCGGCCAGAGTACACCGGGGGTGTCAAGCAGGTCAAAGCCCGCATTCGTGGGGATCCATTGTTGCTTGCGCGTAACGCCGGGTCGGTTCTCCACCTTAGCGCTCTTTGTTCCGGAAAGCTTATTTATAATGGAGCTTTTGCCAACGTTGGGAATACCGACTATCATCGCGCGAAGCTTTCTTCCCTCCATTCCCTTTTCGCGGTAGCGTTCAAGCTTTGCCGCAAGCAGCTCGCGCGCCGCTAGCGTTATCTCGTTCATTCCCTCTCCCGTGATGCAGTCATAAAAAATGCACTTTCTGCCGTTCGCGGCAAAATACGCCTTCCATACCTTTGTCATCTTCGGGTCCGCAAGGCTCGCCCTGCTGCAAAGTGTGAGGCGCGGCTTATCGCCGCAGATACGCGCTATTTCGGGATTTTGGGAGGAAAGAGGGATGCGCGCATCCAAAAGCTCTATAACAAAATCTACGTTTTTAAGGTTTTCCCCTATCTCTCGGCGAGTCCTCGCCATATGACCGGGAAACCACTGTATTATTTCCGAAGGCATAAATTCACGTCCTTTCTTAAAAAGTTTATCATTCTACCTTGCCGAATCTGCCGGAAACGCGGAACACGACCTTGCCCATGACCTCGTCCTCGCTGACAAAGCCGACTATCGCCATATTTCTGCTGTCCGTGGATTCGTTTCTGTTATCGCCCATTACAAAGAGATAACCCTCGGGAACGGTAAGCTCTTCGGGGCATCCGTCCCTGTCCATCGGGAACCAAGGCTGGTAATTTACGTAATCCTCGTCAAGAAGCTCGCCATCGACCCAGACCTTCCAGTTTTCAAAATCGAATTTTATCGTCTGACCGCCCTTGGCGATAATGCGCTTGACTATAGGGCCTTTGAAAAAGCCGTTCTGTTCCTGCACAACAACGATATCGCCTTGCGTAGGCTCATAAAAAAGGTTGGATATTATAAGATGCTCCCCGTGCTTGAGCGTGGGATACATAGAGTCCCCGTCAACCGTGGTAAGCCTTGCTATAAAAGTAAATATAAAAAGAACTATTGCTATTGAAAAAGCAATGACCTCCAGCCAATCGTAAACGATGGCGCGTATCGGCTCTTTTTCGGGTTTATTTTCCTGTACGGAAATATTCTGTTCTTCCATAAAAAGACCTCTTTTCTTAAAGTACCTTTTCCGCTTCCGCGAAAACATCGCACATAGCGGAATATGCAAACATTATAACAACAAAGCAAAGCACGCTCTGCACAGCCCACGCAAGGGAGAACCACGGGATAGAAAGCGTAAGAGTTGCGTGCGCTATAGCAAAAACACGGCATATCACACAAAGCTTCGACGCTTTGCGCGACAGCTCCGTTCTGCGCTCATCGTCTATCTCCTGCCTGCGAAGGTCCGTATATTGTCTGTATCCCACGGAATCGTCAAGCAGGCGCACCATCGTCTTTTTCACGTCCCCGAATAAAAGGAAAAGCAAAACGCCGCCGCAAACGGTAAGAAGCGCAAAAGGTATGTAAAGCTTTATAAAGCTCGGATGTTCGTACGGGAACAATACTCCGCCAAGTCCGGCGCAATATAGCCATAGAAAGACGTACTGCAAAAGCATAACGGCAGAGAAAGCAAGCGAGAGCAATTTTGATCTCTTAAGATCTTCCGTGTATTTTGAAGCAGAGCCGAACGCAAAAAACGCGCAAATGCCTAACGCAAACGTCGGTATTATATAATGGAAATCTATCGATATGGAGAAAAGGAAAAACAGAGAGGCGAAGAATATGCGCCAAAAGTTCTTTACGCTTCTCTTTATCGCGCGCGCTTCGTCCGGTAATACCTCCGTATTGTATCTTTCTTCAAGATAAGCAATAAAGGGCTTGTTGTTCTTTACCTGGGAAAATGCCTTCCACGCGGAGGAAAGCCAAACTATGCCGAACACAAGTGCCGCCGCCGCGCAGATTATTGTAAGCATCGTGCGTATAACGCCTGTCCAATCCGCATCCCCGCCCGAGGTAACGTAACCGTAATCTGTTTTGAGTGCGGTAAGCTCCGGCAGCGTTGCGCACGCGGCGCGCACAACAAGAAAGACAGGAGTAAGCTTTGCAGCTTCCTCCGTCTTTTTTGAAACGCCGTTCGGCGCAAAGCGCATCTCAAGGTAATCAATGCCCTCAAAAAGAGCCTTGAAAGCAGGAAGCACGAAGAAAAGCTCAAGCACGGCAAAGGAAAACACAAAAACAAGCACGAGAGTGTTATCAAACTTTGCAAAAAAGCCAAGCAACATCACGCCGAACCTTCCAATGGAAACGGCAAGCGCGTGCGTCATCTTCGTTTTCGCCTGTGCAAGCTTATATTCAACGTCCGCCATCTTCGCCATACCGCGAAGTATGAGCAGGTATCCTATAAAATCGGGCAAAATGTCTATTATATTTATAAAAGGTTCAAAAAGAAAGATAAGCCCAGCAAGAATATACCCTATTCCCATATTGCCCCCTGTTATTTTTTCTTTTTCTTATGAGTGTTGTTTTTCTGTGCGGAAGCACCGCTTTTTTTATTTTTTTCGTAATAATCCAAGGGAGATTTAAAATTATTTACCTTTTTCTCCATATCCTCGTCCCCCTCAAGGCAGATGCGCGCATAGCATCTGAAAAGGAGTATCGCCGTAAGCACCGTTACAAGCAAGGAAAGAAGAAGACCCGTTCCGTAAAGGCGTGCGGCAAGATCTCCGATGCTTTCGGCATTCATTGTGATATACACCATTATAACCTGTCCCGCAACAAGAAAGATGGGAACGAGCATAATGTTCGTATAAGCCATTTTCATTATTGCAAAAAGCTCCGTATCCTTGGCAACCGCCGCAACGGAAAGGAAGAGGAAAACGTAGAAGCACAGCATATACGCCGTGTATGTAGAGTTGATAATATTGTTTACCCCTGCACCCGTAAGCTCTATATCAAAGTAAGAGCAAATGCCAAGGACAGCTTTTATTCCCGAAAAAACAAGTCCGAGCGCGCAGACTTTTTTCGTATTGTCAAAGCAGGTGCAGTGGTTGCTTGCGGCATTGATGCCCGCATACATAAGCAAAAAGCCGAAAATATTCAGCGTATCGAACGCTCCCGTCAAAAGGAAGCATCCGAGAAACATATAGCCAAATCCCATATAAAACCTCGAAACGCGGAAAGCGGAGGGCTTGTGCCCTCGCTTACCGCTTATAATATTTATAATATTTTTTATCAGTTTTCGTCGGCGGAACCGTTAGCGCCGCAGCATTTCTTATATTTTTTGCCTGAACCGCAGGGACAGGGATCGTTTCTGCCGATCTTTTCCGCCGCTTTTTTTACAACGGGGCGTTTTTTCGCTGCCTCACCGCCTACAGCCGCCGCTGTTGCCGCCTGCTGCTTTGCAACCTGCACGCGCTGTATCTGCTGTGCGGGACGGGAGAACAGCACCATTCTTACCGTGTCCACGCGGATATCAGCTATCATACCGTCGAACATATCGCCGGCGGCAAGTCTATATTCGTTAAGCGGATTTCTCTGCGCGTATGCGGCAAGACCAACACCGCCGCGAAGGTCGTCCATAGCATCAAGATGCTCCATCCAGTGTCTGTCAACGGAGGTAAGCAGTGCAACTCTCTCAAGCTCGCGGATGTGTTCTCCGAACACCTCCTGCTGCTTTGCATATACCTCGTGTGCGCGGGAGAGGAGAAGCTCGCTCGCTTCCTCTGCCGTTGCCGCATCCCCCGCAAAATCATCAGGTGCGATAAGCCAGAAAAGGTTCTTGCGAAGCGCGGGAACGGAAAAAGCACCTTTATCCGTATCAACGCTTGCGGCAATTCCGTCCGCAACAGCACCGTCCATCATCTTAACGATGGTCTCGCTTATATCCTCGCCGTCAAGCACACGTCTGCGCTCGCCGTAGATGATGTTTCTCTGCTGGTTCATAACGTCATCGTAATCGAGGACGTTTTTACGTCTGTTGAAGTTTTCACCCTCAAGGCGTTTTTGAGCATTTTCGATAGTTCCCGAAAGTATCTTTGCATCGATAGGCTGGTCATCGGGAAGACCGAGGTGCTCTACCATACCCTGTATCCTTTCGCTGCCGAAAAGGCGCAAAAGGTCATCCTCAAGAGAGAGGAAGAAGCGGCTCTCGCCGGGGTCGCCCTGACGTCCCGCACGTCCGCGAAGCTGGTTGTCTATACGTCTGCTTTCGTGTCTTTCCGTGCCGAGGATGAAAAGGCCGCCCGCTTCCCTTACCTTTTCCGCTTCGGGAGCTATCTGTTCCTTGAAAGCGGCAAGCTTTTCACGGTAGATCTCTCTTGCCTCTCGCGTTTTTTCATCTATATTTTCGGAAGCGCCCATAGCGCCGAAGATCTCTTCTTCGGAATATCCGAGCTTTTTGAGCTCGTTCTTTGCAAGAAACTCCGCGTTACCGCCGAGCATAATGTCCGTACCGCGTCCCGCCATATTCGTGGAGATGGTAACGGCACCGTATTTGCCCGCCTGTGCAACTATTTCCGCTTCCTTTTCGTGGTACTTCGCGTTGAGCACGTTGTGCTTGACGCCCGCACGGTTAAGGAGCTTCGACAGGAACTCTGATTTATCTACGGAAACAGTGCCTACAAGCACGGGCTGTCCCTTTTCGTGGCACTCTTTTATCTGTGCGATGATAGCATCATACTTACCTTTTTGATTTTTGTAAACAACGTCGTTTCTGTCCTTGCGGATCATAGGTCTGTTCGTGGGAACTTCCACAACGTCAAGGCTGTATATTTCGCGGAATTCTTCTTCCTCCGTAAGCGCTGTACCCGTCATACCGGAAAGCTTTTTATAAAGGCGGAAGAGGTTCTGGAACGTGATCGTCGCCTGCGTCTGGTTTTCGTTTTCGATCTTTACGCGCTCTTTAGCTTCTATCGCCTGGTGAAGCCCGTCGGAGAAGCGTCTGCCGGGCATAATACGGCCCGTGAAGCTGTCAACGATAAGCACCTTGCCGTCCATAACGACGTAGTCCACGTCCAGCTTCATAACGCCGTGCGCGTGGAGTGCTTGGTTTACGTAGTGGTTAAGGTCCGTGTTTTCAAGGTCGGCGTAGTTTTCTATGCCGAAGAAAGCCTCTGCCTTTGCAATACCGTGCTTTGTAAGAGTTGCGCGTTTTGCTTTTTCGTCAACGATATAATCCTGCGTTACGTCCTCGTAATCGGATTTCGTGTCCTTTTCCTTTATGCGAAGACCCTTGAGAGTGCGAACGAAAGCGTCTGCCTTGCCGTACATCTCGTCGCTCGTGTTGCCGGGGCCGGAAATAATAAGCGGCGTTCTCGCTTCATCGACAAGGATAGAGTCCACCTCATCGACGATGGCAAAATTATGTCCGCGCTGAACTATTCTGTCCTTATAGATCACCATATTGTCGCGCAGATAGTCAAAACCTATCTCGTTGTTCGTACCGTACGTTATATCGCAGGCGTAAGCCGCTTTTTTCTCCGCAGAGGTCTGACCGTGGACGATAAGACCCGTCGTAAGACCGAGGAAAGCGTATATCTTGCCCATTTCCTCGCTGTCGCGGCGCGCAAGGTAATCGTTGACCGTAACGATGTGAACGCCTTTTTCGGTGAGGGCGTTGAGGTATGCGGGCATAGTTGCAACGAGAGTTTTACCTTCACCCGTTTTCATTTCCGCTATCCTTCCCTGATGAAGTATGATACCGCCCATTATCTGAACGCGGAAGGGGCGTTTGCCAAGCACGCGCGTTGCCGCCTCGCGCACCGTAGCAAAAGCCTCGGGAAGAATATCGTCAAGCGTTTCTCCCGCGGCAAGTCTTTCCTTGAATTCAGGTGTTTTTGCGGCGAGCTCACCGTCGCTCATTTTAGAAAATTTATCTGCAAGAGCCTCTATCTTGTTTACGATGGGCTCGATCTTTTTTATCTGCTTTGAACTGTACGTTCCGAAAATTTTTTCGACTAAAGACATACTACCTCCGAAAAATTGTAATGTATATTTTAAAATCAAATCCGTATTATATTTATTATACTATAAAATCAGCAAGAAAACTATAATAATTTGTAAATAAATTATATTTTTTTAAAATTAAGAGTTGTGTTCGCCGATATTTTTCGCTATCTTTTCGCCATCGCATTTAAGATGCACGAAATTACGCTGGCGCATAGCCTCATAAACGGCGATGGCAACGGTATTGGAAAGGTTGAGAGAACGGCTTCCCTCCTTCATGGGCATACGCAGGGATCTCTCAAATCTTTCTTCAAGAAGATCTTCCGGCAAGCCTTTCGTTTCTTTGCCGAAAACAAGGAAAACACGCTGAGGATATTCCGCCTCGGAGTAAACGCGGCTTGCTTTTTTGGAAAAGAACCACATCTGCTCATCCTTGTTTTTTTCAAGGAACTCCGCAAGGTTTTCGTAATAATATATTTCAAGCTCGTTCCAATAGTCAAGACCCGCGCGTTTCATCTTTTTATCATCTATCTCAAAGCCGAGCGGCTTTACAAGGTGGAGCGCCGCGCCCGTAACGGAGCATGTGCGCGCTATGTTGCCCGTATTCTGCGGTATTTCCGGCTCGACGAGAACTATATTTATATCTGCCATAAAAATTCTCCTTAAATATACGCTTTAAATTTAATTATACCTTAAATAAAGCAAAAAATCAAGTTTTACCGAATAATGCAGATTTTTTCGGGTTTATTTTTTGACCCTCTGCAAAAACTTTATATACAAAAATATTTTTACGGAAAGGAACGCAAATGAAAAACAGATCGAAAAAATTTTTCGCTCCCCTGCTTGCGCTTTTTATCACGGTCTTCACCGTATATGCGCAGGGCGCGAACGCATACAATTGGTACTGCAAGCGTGCAAAGGACAATGCGCGCCCCGCGGCGGAAAGCTCTCTTTCCTTCATATTTGAAAACGGCGGCGCATATATCGGAAAAGATCCGGAGGAAAAGGTCATCTATCTTACCTTTGACGCAGGCTACGAAAACGGAAATATCTCAAAAATACTCGACGTATTGAAGGCCCATAACACGCACGGTGCTTTTTTCGTACTGGAAAACATCATCACCCGAAATACGGATCTTGTAAAAAGAATGGCGGCGGAGGGGCACCTTGTCTGCAACCACACAGCGCGCCACAAGGATATGACTAAAATGAGCGCAGAAAGCTTTAAAGCGGAGCTTTATAAGCTTGAAAGCATCCTGCGCGAAACTGCAGGCGTGGAATGTGCAAAATTTTATCGCCCTCCGGAGGGCAGATTTAACGAAGCAAACCTTAAAACGGCGCAGGAAATGGGATACAAAACCGTTTTTTGGAGTCTTGCCTATGCGGATTGGGACAATGACAAGCAGCCCGATCCCGAAAAAGCAAAGCAGCTCCTGCTTGCAAACACGCACAACGGCGCGGTGATATTGCTTCACCCCACGTCAAAGACAAACGCAGATATACTCGATTCCCTGCTTACCGAATGGGAAAACCAAGGATACCGCTTCGGCACGCTCAGCGAGCTTTTTTAAACACAGACTATGAAAAGGATAATATCGTCTATTTTAGCCTTGATTCTTCTCTGCGTAAGAGTTTTTGCCGCCGCACCGCCTATGAAAGACGGCGTGGTATTTTCGGGAACAACGGCTTGCGGAAAAAAGATAGCCCTCACCTTTGACGATGGTCCGCACCCGCGAAAGACGCCCGAAATTCTCGATATTCTCGATAAATACGGCGTAAAAGCCACGTTTTTCGTTGTCGGCACGAACGCAGAATATTACCCTCACCTTATAAAAGAAGAAGCGGAACGCGGACACGAGATAGCGAACCACTCATACTCCCACTCCCGTCTCTCGGAATTTTCCGCAGAACGGATAAAAGAGGAGATAGAACGAACGGACGCGCTCATAAAAAAAGCATCCGGAATCACCCCCACGCTTTTTCGCCCGCCGGAGGGTAAATATTCGGAAAATATAGTGAAGGCGGCAGCCGAGATGGGTAAAAGCACGGTCATATGGACGGTGGATACGCTGGATTGGGCAAAGACCCCGGCAAGCGTTATAGCGGAAAACATCAAAAATAACGTCACCTACGGGAGTATAATACTTTTTCACGATTTCACCTCCAAGCAAGCGCACACAACGGAAGCTCTTGAAATAATAATCCCTTACCTGAAATCGCAAGGATATGAATTCGTAACGGTTTCCGAGCTGATAAAAGGACTAGGACAATAGAAAAGCAGAGGGCATATGCCCTCTGCTTTTTTATATAAAGAAAGCCACGCGATAGTCGCGTGGTTCAATAGAGGTTAACCGATGAGAAAAAAATCCTCTGATTGTGGTATAATGAAAATGACCTGCCAGTCAAAAAAACACAATCGGAGGATTTTTATTATGAAAAAAGAAAATATTGATACGAATAGTTTAGCACATACAAAATGGAATTGCAAGTACCATATAGTATTTGCGCCAAAATACAGTCCTTGCGGATTTACGTAATATCCGATATATTTATTTGGCCTTTTACTCACCCAGATATTCTTTCATTTTGGAAACGGCGGTCTCTATCATTTGGGAAAGCTCCCTCTCGGTGATAAGAAAGCGCGCCGCTGTGGGTATTCGCTCATAAACGGCGGCAACGACAGAGGCGTATTTTATCTCTCCCGTGCCGCCGCCCCATTCCTCCTCCGCCCTTGAAACAAGGTAGAGCAGGACTGCGCGTATCTGCTTTTTCGAACCAAATCGCAAAAGCAGTATGAACGCGATAACGCAGACCAAAATAAAAACTATCGTGTGAATGTTATATAATAAAAACTCCTTCATAAAACGCTCCGCCCAAAGCAAAAGGCAGAGTCCCTCCTTTCGCTTTTTCAGATAGACGAAAATATAAACGTGGCAAGCGCACCGATGACCGCGCTCGCGATAGCGGTCATAACGGCGCTGAAAACGGCACTCTGCCTTGCGCGCGGCAGCTTTTCTATTTCGGAAAGACGCTTTTCGTGCGCCTTTATCGTGGTATTTGTCGCCTCCAGCTTTTCAACAAGCCGCACAATATTTTCGTTCTGACGGTGAATCGCTTCCGTAAGATTTTCGAGGCGGTCGAGCCTGTGCGAGTTGCTTTTCTCACGCTCTTCGACCTTTACTATGCGTTCGTTCGATATTTCAGCCATAACGCACCCCCGAAGTAAAAATGTATGTCAAAAGATCATCTCCTTTAAGCCTTTCGGCTCTTTGGTAATAATTCTCCGACGATGTTTGATAATATAGGGAATAAAAATTGAAAGCTTTTCGCTTCCGTTCTAATTATACCATATTTTTCGCAATTTGTAAATAGTTTTGCGAACATTTGTTCGCATTTTAAAGAAAAACCTTAATTTTCAAAAGAATTACTTTACGTAGGGGCGACCATCGGTCGTCCGCCACTCGCGGAACAAATTTCACAAATAAAAAAGGACTCATACGAGTCCTTTTTCAGTTTTAATTCTCTTTTTTACGTAGCAAAGGCAAAAGGTCGAACACGTTTTTCGCCGCAATGACCTCCACACCCTCGGGTATCTTCGTTGCCTTTGTAATGGCTCTGTAAGGCACAACTATCTTACGAAAACCGAGGCGTGCGCTCTCTTTAATTCTGTCCTCCGCGCGCATAACGGCGCGGCATTCGCCCGCAAGACCAAGTTCTCCGAAGCAAAGCAGATCATCCGGTATCTCTATATCCCTGATGGACGAAATAAGCGCCATAGCCATACCGATGTCGCTCGCTGTTTCCTCAATGCGAATACCGCCGATGACGTTAAGGTAAACGTCGTTTGCGGAAAATCTGAGCCCCAGCCTTTTTTCAAGCACGGCAAGTATCAGCGCCACACGGTTAAAATCTATTCCCGTGGACATTCTGCGCGGTGCGGGATATACCGTGGGCGTGCAAAGCGCCTGTATCTCCGCAATGATCGGGCGCGTACCCTCTATCACGCATACTGCGCAGTTGCCCGACGTTTTCTGCGGTCTGTCCGCAAGGAGCATCTCGGACGGGTTTTGCACCTCTGCAAGACCCGTGTCCCTCATCTCGAAAACGCCTATCTCGTTCGTGGAGCCGAAACGGTTCTTCATAGCTCGGATGATGCGGAAATTCTGTCTTCTTTCGCCCTCGAAATACAACACCGTATCAACCATATGCTCCAGGATCTTTGGACCCGCAATAGTTCCCTCTTTGTTGACGTGGCCGACAAGAAGGACACTCGTGCCGTCAGTCTTAGCCTTGTTAATAAACATAGATGCACATTCGCGTATCTGCGTCACACTTCCTGGGACGCTTGCGCTCTCCACGTGGTACATCGTCTGTATAGAGTCCACGATTATTATATCCGGAGCAAGCTTTTGAGCCTTGCTTATAACCTTTTGCGCGTTCGTTTCCGTAAGAACATATATGCGCTCGCCCTTGACGTCCAAGCGCTTTGCGCGCATAGCAAGCTGTGCGGAGGATTCTTCGCCGGAAACGTACAACACCGTTTTCGTTTTGGAAAGTGCCGCGCATATCTGCAAAAGCAACGTGGATTTACCTATACCCGGCTCGCCGGAGAGAAGCACGACGCTTCCCTCCACCAAGCCGCCGCCCAGCACTCTGTCAAACTCCGTCATACCCGTGTCCGAACGGATATATTCCGGAAGCTCATCCCAGGAAAGCTTTTCCGGCTCGGTATCTTCACCCGTGCGAACAAGCATAGAGCGATGGGGATCGGCTTTTTTCGCCGCCGTACTTTCTTCCTCGTACGTTTCCTCCGTAAAAGTATTCCAGCTTCCGCAGGAGGGGCATTTGCCAAGCCACTTCGGGCTTTGATAATCGCACTCCGTACAAACGTAAACCTTTTTCTGTTTCATATTTTAATGTCCTTTTTTTAAAATTCATTCTTGCATTTCAACAAACTCAAGCACGGAAGCACCTATCAGCGCGGCAAGCTTGCTCTGGTATTCTTCGTCCGCAAGCAGCGCCGCCTCCTGCTTATTGGAAAGAAATCCGCATTCAACAAGCACCGCCGGCACTTCTATATGGTGCAGGATATAGATAGAGGAATCCGCCGCCTTCGTTATGCGTGCATTACCGTTTTGCAAAAGAGATGCTGTCTTTTCCTGTATCATATCCGCAAGCACCCGGCTGTTTTCGTCGTTTTTGGAGTAATATACCTGCAAGCCCGAATATTTTTCCACAGGAAATTTATTCATATGTATGCTGACGAAAATGCATTTTTCGTAATCGTCCGCCATATCAAGACGCGTATTAAGATCGTCAAGCTTCTTGTGCGCGGAGCTCTCGTCCGCATACATCACGTCCGTTTCCCTTGTCATAACAACGTTCACATCCGCAAGGGAAAGAAGAGCCTGCAGCTTTTTTGCCACGGAAAGATTGAGGTCCTTTTCAAGCAAGCCGTCTTCCGTGGAAGCTCCGCCGTCGCGCCCGCCGTGCCCCGCATCGATAATTACGGTCATACGCTCCTTCGCGGAAGCGGAAACACCGTGCTGTGCATCCGCCGCGGTAATGTGCTCGCCCGCAAGATAAGTAACGCTGACAAGAAGTATGCACACCGCCGAATAGCAGAAAAGAAAGCTTATCTGCCGCCAAAAATATGTTTTTTTCTTTTTCAAAACCGTTCACCGCCGAAATTATATTTTATGCAAAATATATTCGGCGGTGAATGTGATTATGTCAGATAAGCTCGTCCTCTTCGTCGTCTTCGTAGCGTTTTGCTTTTCTTTCGGCTTTGAGCTTCTTTTTGTTTGCTTTTGCTTCCCTGCGGCGTTCCGCCTCCTCGGGGTTATCCGCAATGGGCAAAAGGCGAATGTCCTTTGTTCCGAGGAAATAAGAAAATCCGGAGAAAAGCACCGTGCAGAAAGGAGCTATCGCAAACACGATAGGCGCTTTTATCCACGCGGTAAGACCTATAAACATCCCCTCCCACAGTACTGCGATGAATGAGAATATAACACCGGGGGATGCCGCCCATTCATAGCTCTGGAAATACCAGAAAAATACGTAAACGTAGCAAATGATAAAATCGGGTATTGCCGCGATAAGACCTATCAAAAATCCCTTCCAAGGGGATGCGGGGCTTCTGCCGCCTGCGGTCTTTATTCCGTCCTGCGCACCGAGATCCCATATCTTATCGTAGATCATAAAGAAATAAAATATGACGGAAAAAACGCCGAAAAGTCCGCACAAAAGAAATTCCGTTCGGCTTGTTTGCACTTCGTCAAACGGCAGATAAAGCATAAGACCGAAAATAGAGATAGCAATATGCACTATCAACATTTTAACGGCGACATAACCGTTTTCACTGAAAAATTCTTTTAACTTTTTCATAACACTCTCCGAAAAAAATATTGTTATCGTTATTATTTTAACCTTTATTTGCATCAAATGCAAGGGCAAGACGGAAAATAATATATTTTGTGCAAAAAAGTTTACATTTATAAAAAAAGGTTGTATAATATTTTGTATAATTCAAATCAAGGACTTTAATACAGCTATGGAAGAAAAAACAAAGCACCATAATGACAAATCGCAGATCGTGGAGCGATTTTTGCGTTATAAGCTCGTAATACAGGGCAGATCCAAAAAGACCGTGGAGGAATATGCAATAGATCTGCGTACTTTTTTCCGCTATATGATAGCGGTAAGAGACGGTATCGACCCATCCTCCGATGAATTTAATAAGATATCCATCGCCTGCGTTGACGAGGATTTTGTAAGAAGCATAAAGACCATCGATATTCTGGAATTTATGGCTTTTACGGCAAACACACGCGCAAACGCCTCCGCCGCGCGCGCAAGGAAGCTTTCCACGATAAAAATGTTTTTCAAATATATGACCGTGGGCGAAAAGATAATATCCGTCAATCCTGCCGCGGATATAGAGTCGCCGAAGCAGAAAAAATCCCTGCCGAAGTATCTTTCCGTAAAGGAGAGCAAGGAGCTTCTGCACAGCGTCGTTGCGGACGAGGACAGCAAAAACCGCGACCGTGATTTTTGTATAATAACGCTGTTTCTCAACTGCGGAATGCGTCTTTCGGAGCTTGTGGGAATAAGTCTTTCGGATATGGACCGCGAGCTTCGCTCCCTGCGCGTTATCGGTAAAGGCAACAAGGAGCGCATAGTTTACCTTAACGATGCGTGCCGCAGCGCTATCACGGCGTATCTTTTGCGCCGCGCACAGGACTCCGAAAATATCAAGCCGGAGCATAAGAATGCACTTTTTATCTCCCGCCTCGGCAAGCGCATAAGCGTAAAGACAGTTCAATGGATAGTTTACAAATACCTGGGAGAGGCAGGGCTTGATTACAAGCATTATTCAACGCATAAGCTGCGCCATACCGCCGCGACGCTTATGTATCAGGAGGGCGGCGTGGACGTACTCGCACTCAAGGAGATACTCGGCCATTCTGAGTTGAATACTACGCAGATATACACGCACATAAGCGACAGAAAGCTGGAAGAAGCCGTGGAAAGCCATCCCCTTGCAAACATCACCAAGGACGACGTAAAATAAGCGAATAAATTTCTTGACACGGTATAGTTTTTTATGATATTATAAAATAGATACCTATAAAATTCGATTATTTCGATTATAGTATATAATTATTATATATAGCAAAGGAGAAAAAATAATGAAAGTCGTACTTCTCGCCGACGTAAAAAGTCAGGGCAAAAAGGGTCAGGTCATCGACGTATCCGAAGGATATGCAAAGAACTTCCTCTTCCCCAAAAAGCTTGCCGTAGCGGCAAACAACCAGATCCTTACGGAGATCAAGGGAAAAGAGGAATCCAGACTTCACAATATAGAGCTTGAAAAGAAGGCTGCACGCGAAACAGCAGAAAAGCTTTCCTCCGTTACAGTAAAAATAACGACAAAAGCAGGCACGGACGGCCGCACATACGGCTCCGTTACCGCAAAGGACGTTGCGGAAGCCCTTGAAGCACAGCACAAAATAAAGGTTGACCGCCGCAAGATCACGCTCGACAACCCCATCAAAGCGTTCGGCACTTATATTCTCGACGTAAAGCTCTACGCCGATATTTCCGGTAAGATCACCGTTTCCGTTACAGAAAGCGGAAAATAATACGTAAAACAAAAAATCATAACAAAAAGGAGTGGCAAGCTTTGGCAGAATCCGAAAAAAATATGCCGTTCGCACTTGAAGCCGAGCAATCCGTTCTCGGTTCTATACTTATAGATCCCGAAAAATTCACGGAAGTTACGGAAATTATCGGCGCGGACGATTTCTACCTTTCCGAGCACGCGGAAATATTCTCCGCTATGCGCGATCTTTTCTCGGAAAACAGAGAGATAGACCTTGTCACTCTGATAGATATGCTTGTAAAGCGCGGCGTATATAACGAGGAAGAAAGCAAAAAATACATAAAAATAATCGCGCAGATCGTTCCCAGTGCCGCCAACGTGCGGGATTACGCACGCATCGTAAAAGATAAAAGCACGCTTCGCGCGCTCATAAACGCCGCGGAAGAAATACGCGAGGAAGCGTTTACGGAGCAGGGCGATATACAGCACCTCGTTGACAGCGCGGAGCAAAAAATATTCAACGTATCCCACGGCAACGAAACAAAATCGTTCGTTACCCTCGGCGATGCCATCCGCCAGACATATGCGCGCCTTGACCTTATCACGAAAAACAAAAAAGCCGCTATGGGTATCCCCACGGGTTACGAAGGGCTTGACAAGACCATCGTCGGTCTTGGTCCCGGTGACCTCGTTATCCTCGGCGCACGCCCCGGTATGGGTAAAACGAGCTTTGCGCTCAACATCGCCACGAACGTGGCAAAAAGCGAAAACAAGACGGTCTGCGTATTCTCGCTCGAAATGTCCGCCGAACAGCTTGCAACGCGCGTGCTTTCAAGCGAAGCTATGGTAAACAGCTACTCTCTTCGCTCGGGCAACCTGCAAAACGAGGATTGGGCAAAGCTTGCGGGTGCTGCCGCGCGTCTTTCAAAATGCAACGTACTTATCGACGATACCAGCGGTATCACCGTTACGGGTATGAAGGCAAAGCTTCGCCGCGTTAAAAACCTCGGTCTTATCGTGGTGGACTACCTTCAGCTTATGAAAGGCGAAACGAAAACGGACAACCGCGTGCAGGAGGTTACAGAGATCTCCCGCGGGCTCAAGCTTATGGCAAAGGACTTTGGCGTTCCCTGCATCTGCGCGGCACAGCTTTCCCGCGGTCCCGCAAAAGAAGTCCGCCGCCCCGCCCTTTCCGACCTTCGTGAATCCGGTTCTATCGAGCAGGACGCCGACCTTGTTATGTTCTTGTTCAGCGAAAGCTATTATGACCCGACAAATCCGGAAAAGAAAGGCAAAGCGGAATGTATCATCGCCAAAAACCGTCACGGTGAGGTCAAGACAGTTCCTCTTCGCTGGATAGGCGAATACACGAAATTCTTAACTATGGATGCGGAGCACGAAGAATGAGTTTTACAGAAACCGTTTTACAAAAGGCGCGCGAAGCAATTGAAAAATTCGCTCTTATCGAGAATGGCGACCGTATTCTCGTCGGCTTTTCCGGCGGGGCGGATTCCACCGTTCTGCTCTGCGTAATGCACAGCCTTTTTTCGGAAAGAGTTTGCGCCTTCCACGTAAACCATATGCTGCGCGGTGCGGACGCCGATGCAGACGAGGAGTTTTGCCGCGAATTTTGCAAAAGCAGAAATATCCCCTTTTCCGGTGTTCGCATAGACGTTGCCGCGCTCTCGCACGGCACGGGCGTGGAGGAAGCGGCAAGAAACGCACGATACGCCGCGCTCGACGCAGAATGTAAAAGGATAGATGCACGAAAGATAGCTCTCGCGCACACCGCATCCGACAATATTGAAACCGTGATCTTCAACCTTTCGCGCGGGGCTTCCCTTTCGGGGCTGCGCGGCATACCTCCAAAGCGTGCGCAGGGAGAGTTTGAAGTAATACGCCCCCTCATACTCTGCACGCGAGAGGAGATAGAGGGGTACGCAAGCGAAAATTCGCTTGCCTACTGCACGGACAAAACAAACAGCGACACGGACTACACGCGCAATTTCATACGGCACAAAATTATTCCTCTCATAAAGGAAATAAATCCGAATGCCGAGGCAAGAGTGTCCTCCGCAGGCGAAAAGCTTTCGCGCGACGAAAGCTTTATTGCAGACGCGGCAAAAAGCTTTATAGTAAAAAACAACGTATCAAACACTTGCGGAATACGTGCCTTAAAAGAGCTTCACCCTGCCCTGCGCTCCCGTGTTATAGCACATATGTACGGCACGGTATGCGGCGAAATGCTCGAATCCAAGCATTTTGAAAGCATCGATGAGCTTCTTGAAAGCGGCAAAAACGGCGCACGCATTATGATGCCGAAGGACGTTTGCGCCATCATTTCGGATGGGGAGCTTTCGTTCGTTCACGAAAAAGAATACGCACGCCTTTTCGAGAAGAAAGTTTTTTCGCAAAAGGTTGCCCTCGGTGTTTCGCATTTTGACGGTTTTTCACTTGTGCTTTGCCAAAAGGGCTCGGCAAAAGGAGATATCGTTTCCTCGCTTTCGGAAAAAGCAAGCCTTCGCGCAAAGGCCTATATACCCGAAAGCACCGCACTCTCACTTACTGTCCGCACAAGAGAAAGCGGAGAAAAATACGTTTTCGGCGGAATGACAAGAACACTCAAAAAGCTCCTTTCCGGAGAAAGCGAAAAAGCAAAAAAAATACGTCCCGTATTTTGTGATGAGCAAGGGGTAGTTTGGCTTCCACCCTTCCGCATACGCGATGACGTGTATAACAATAGAGAGACGACAGTTTATGAACTTAACTATTTTGAATATCAACAAAAGGATGACAGCTATGAATAATAATATGCAAAATGACGTTGAATCCGTTCTTCTTTCCGAAGAGCAGATAGACGAAATAACATCAAAGCTCGGCAAGCAGATAACAGAGGACAATAAAAGCTCCAAAAAGCTCGTTCTTATCTGCATTCTCAAAGGCTCCGTTGTGTTTTATGCGGACCTTATGAGAAAGATCTCTATTCCCTGTTCGCTTGAATTTATGCGCGTTTCCTCCTATAAAGGTACGGAAACCACGCATCAGATAACGATGCTTCTCGACGTTGAGAAAAAAGCTGTCGAAGGCGCGGACGTTATTATCGTTGAGGATATTATAGACAGCGGCAATACGCTCTCCCACCTCAAAAATTACATCGCATCCAAGGGTGCTGCAAGCGTTAAGACCTGCACGCTTCTTGACAAGCCCTCCCGCAGAGTGGTAAATCTCACGCCGGATTACGTCGGCGCGGAGATCCCCGATGAGTTCGTTATCGGATACGGACTTGACTATAACGAAAGATACCGTAATCTTCCCTACGTGGGCATCCTCAAGAGAGAAGTTTACGAAAAATAAAATCGATTGGAGCAAATAGCAGACAATGAAATCAAACCTTAAAACGATCCTGCTGTATGTCCTTATCATCGCGCTCGTATTTTTTGCGGCGGCATCGCTCCTCAAAAATATGAACGCGGCAGAAGAGCTTACGTACGGCGGAATCATAGACCTTTTCTATGACGATCAGATCAAAAAATTCAATATTTCGTCAAACAACGTGCTTGAATATACGACCGTGGAAGGAAAAACGTATTCGCGCACGCTCCGCGACCTCGGTCTTTTCCTCTACGATATCGACGATTACCTCGTTGCATACAGAAACGGAGAGATAAAGAACCTCGAATACTATGACATTGCGGAACCTTCAAGAGGCACTTGGATATTATCATTCCTCCCCATAATCATCGTTGTGATCCTAATGATAGTATTCTGGGTCGTATTTATGAAAAAAGCCGGCAGTATGGGCGGCGGTGCGCCGAACTTCGGCAAATCCCGCGCTAAAATGTTCGATAAGGAAAAAAGAAAAGTTTTCTTCTCCGACGTTGCCGGCGCAGACGAAGAAAAAGAGGAGCTTCGTGAGATAGTTGAGTTTCTCAAAGACCCCGAAAAATACCGCAAGCTCGGCGCAAAGATACCGCACGGTGTGCTTCTCCAGGGTCCTCCCGGAACGGGTAAAACGCTCCTTGCAAAAGCCGTTGCGGGCGAGGCGGGCGTTCCCTTCCTTTCCATTTCGGGTTCGGATTTTGTGGAAATGTACGTCGGCGTAGGCGCTTCGCGCGTGCGCGACCTCTTTGAAACAGCGAAAAAAGCCCCCGCCTCCATCATCTTCATCGACGAGATAGACGCTGTCGGCAGACACCGCGGCGCGGGTCTCGGCGGCGGCCACGACGAGCGCGAGCAGACGCTCAACCAGCTCCTCGTTGAGATGGACGGCTTCGGAAGCCACGATGGCATCATCGTTATCGCGGCGACAAACAGACCCGATATCCTCGACCCCGCGCTCCTTCGCCCCGGCCGTTTCGACCGTCAGGTGACTGTCGGCTACCCCGATATTCAAGGACGCGAGGATATCCTCAAAGTTCACGCGCGAGGAAAGCCCTTTGAAGCAAGCGTTGACTTCAAGAAGATAGCTCAAACCACGGTCGGCTTTACGGGCGCGGACCTTGCAAACCTGCTCAACGAAGCGGCGCTCATCGCCGCGAGAAAGGCAAAAGCCCTCATCGGCGAGAGCGATATCGACGATGCTATGATCAAGATCACCGTCGGCACACAGAAGAAGAAAAACAAGATCAAGGACAGCGAAAAGCGCAAAACGGCTTACCACGAGGCAGGTCACGCGATACTCGCGCACCTCTTGCCCACGCAGGACCCCGTCCGCCAGATCTCCATCATCCCCAGCGGCAACGCGCTCGGTTACACGCTCAATCCCCCCA
>SVRQ01000027.1 GCA_015064725.1 Oscillospiraceae bacterium
AAAAAAAAAAAAAAAAAAAAAAAAAAAAAAACGGCGTTTTGCACAAACATTGTTTGTTGAAATTAAACAAAAAGTCCAAAACAAGTAGCTTATATAAGCAACAAAAAAACGTGCAAAAGCACGTTTTTTGTTTAAGCATTTTTCCTTAAATATTCTCTGTACTCTTCCGCCGCATTTTCAAGCGCCGTTCCTTTATCCTGCACCCAAGAAAGCGTTACGTCCGTTGCGCCGATCAAAGCATCCGTAACGTATTCATCCGCATCGGCAAAGCCGTGGTAATACGCAAGGTCATAAGTCCTGCTTTGCAGGATAACGTCCATCATATTTCTGTCAATCGCCATCGTAAAATTCGCTTTCAAAAGTGAATGTCTTGCCGCCGAAGTTCACATTTTCATAATGACTGTGTATAACCGTTCCATCGTCAAGGGTCTTTATTGGGCTCGTTGTGGGAGGATATAAAATGCAGCTTCCCGGACCCAATAAGTCAGCCGTTGTCGTGCTTTCGTGCATTCCATCCGCGCAGGAGGCAAGCGCAAGCACGACAAGCAAAAGGGATATAATTATTGATAAAATTTTTTTCATATCATAACCTCCTTTGAATCATTTTCTTTTTTAATTATACCATTTTTCGCACATACTGTCAACACGGCGCAAATACCGCGATTTTTATTAAAGAAAGCATTGCCACGCGGCAAAAACGGTGGTATAATATATAATAATACTCTTGAAAAAGCATATGAAACGGTGTTTGATAAATTATGATAAAGAACGAACTTACAAAAACAGACCTCAAAACACACGATTTTTATTTTGACCTTCCTGAAGAGCTTATCTCCCAACACGCCTACGAAAAAAGGGACGAGGCACGTCTTATGGTGCTCGATAAGGAAAATAAAACGATAGAACATAAGATTTTCCGCGACATAACGGAATATCTGCGTCCCGGCGACGTGCTCGTAATCAACGATTCAAAGGTTATTCCTGCGCGCATATACGGCAAGAAAGTGAGCTCAGGCGGTGCAGACGTTGAATTCGTCCTGCTTCGTCAAAAGGAGCTTGACACATGGGAGGTCCTCGCCCGTCCCGGCAGAAGACTGCAAAACGGCACGCAAGTCATCTTCGGTGACGGCAAGCTCAAAGCAACCATCCTCTCTGCCACCGAAGACGGTTGCCGTATAGTTAAATTTGATTATAACCGCGAGGGCGGCAACACGCTTTATTCCATCCTCGATGAAATAGGCAAGATGCCCCTTCCCCCGTATATTACGGCGGAGCTTCGCAACAACAGCGATTACCAGACAGTCTATGCACGAGAGGAAGGCTCTGCGGCAGCACCCACGGCAGGGCTTCACTTCACAGAGGAGCTGCTCCGAAAGATACGCGATATGGGCGTTGAGATAGCACCCGTTATGCTCCACGTCGGACTTGGTACGTTCCGCCCCGTTAAGGAGGACGAGATACAAAACCACGTTATGCACAGCGAATTTTTCACTGTGTCCGAGGAGTCTGCAAAAAAGATAAACGAGGCACGCAAAAACGGCGGCAGAGTTATCGCTGTCGGCACAACGTCATGCAGAACGCTCGAAAGCTCCTCTCTCGACGATGGCACGGTCATCGCACAAAGCGCGGATACGGGTATATTCATTTACCCGGGATATAAATTCAAGGCTGTGGATATGCTTATCACAAACTTCCACCTGCCCGAAAGCACGCTTATAATGCTCGTTTCCGCCCTTGCGGGTAAGGATTTCGTTATGAGCGCATATGAAAAAGCCATAGAGGAAAGATATAAATTCTTCTCCTTCGGCGATGCGATGCTGATAGTATAAAGGGCGCTGTCCTTTATACAGTGAAAAGGTAATGAAGATTTTCGCCGCGCGAAAATCCGCCAAAATTATTCATTATTCATTTCATATACCCCGTACACGTCGGCACAACGCTTATAAACAAGGTAGGATAGGGGGCTTGCTCCTCCCGAAAAAGAAAGAGAGAAATATGAATAACAAGATCATTTCCGTCGCAGGACCGACGGCAAGCGGAAAGAGCGACCTTGCGCTTTTCCTCGCCGAACGCTTTGACGGCGAGATAATATCATTTGACTCGATGCAGATATACCGCGGAATGGATATCGGTACGGCAAAACCCACAAAAGAAGATCTTGCCCGTGTGCGCCACCATATGATAGATATTGCAGACCCAACGGAGAATTTTTCCGTTGCGGATTTTACGGCAAGAGCAAAAGAAATTATTGCCGACGTGCAAAACAGGGGTAAGACCCCCGTGCTTTGCGGCGGCACAGGGCTTTACCAAGACTCGCTCCTGCGCGGTACGGAGTTTGGTGAGCTTCACGCCGACGAAGCGTACAGAACAAAGCTTTCGGAATTTGCAAAAACAAACGGCAACGCCGCGCTCCACGCGCTTCTCGCAGAAAAAGACCCCGAAGCCGCGGAAAAAATACATATGAACAACGTAAAGCGCGTTATCCGTGCGCTTGAAATAATAAACGCAAGCGGTATGACAAAAACGGAATGGGACAAAAAAGCGCTTGAAAACGCATCCGGCGTTCCCGCAACGCTTATCGCACTCAACTACCGCGACCGCGAAAAGCTTTATTCACGCATAGATATGCGCGTGGATATTATGATGGAGAACGGACTTTTCGAGGAAGTGAAAGCTCTTTGGGAAAGCGGAAAGCTCCTCCCCGGAACAACGGCGTTCGATGCGATCGGGTATAAGGAGATGCTCTCCTGCGTACGCGGCGAGGACTCCCGCGATGTCTGCGCGGAAAAGATAAAGCTCGCCACGCGCCATTACGCAAAGCGACAGCTCACCTGGTTCTTGCGAAACAAAGAGATAAATTGGCTCTACCCCGACGAATACTCCTCCAAGGAGGAGCTTTACAGCGCGGCGGCAGAGCTTGTGTCAAAAGATAGATAACGAGCCTCACAAGCCGCACACATTAAAGAAAGGAGCGCGTATGCAGGAAAGCAAAAAGAAAATAAAGACCGCCTCAATAGCGCTTCTCTGTGCGCTTGCAGTGGTATATCTCGGTTATCATATTGCCAACGTCTTCCGCGATGGGGCAAAGCTTTTTCTCGTGGAACCCGTTACGGAATACAATACGCTCGACGTTTCCGGCTGTATCTTCCGCGACGAAACGGTGATATACGCCGCATCCGGCGGAGCTTTTGCCTATGAGCGTGAAAACGGAGAAAAGGTTTCAAAGGACAGCACGGTTGCAACAACGTATTTCGTCAATAGCGAAGAGCTTGAGAAAAAGATAAACGATCTTAACTACAAAATAGACGTTCTTGAAAACAGCAACGGCAGAAAGAGCCTTTCCCTGCTCGATAAGCAGATAGAGGAATGCCGCGAAAAAATAGCCAAAGGCCTTGCACACGGCGATGCTTCCTTTGTCCGCAGCAAAGAAAAGGAGCTCCTTGTGCTTCTTCACGAGCGTGCGCTCGTTGAAAAAAACAGCGATGATTACCGCGATGAGCTGACGCTCCTCAAAACGGAGCGCACAATGCTTCTCTCCTCCCTCTCCGCAAGCTCAAAGGAGATAAAAGCGGACGTTTCGGGATATTTCTATTCGTACACGGACGGATACGAAACGATATTGACAAACAAGGCGGCAGAGGAGCTTACGATAGAAAGCTATAAAGAGCTTATCAACACCAACTCCCGGGCAAGCTCCGCGGCAGTAGGAAAGCTTGCCACGTCTTATAAATGGTATTTCGCTTGCAGTACCACAGCGGAGATGTGCGAGCAGATCGTTGCGGACAAAACGTATTCCGTAACGTTTATTGATAACGCATACGATGCGCCCATCACCCTGCTTGCGGAAAAGAAGCTGACAGACACGGAAACGGGCGAGGCACTGCTCGTCTTTTCCTCCTCCACGCTTCCCGCGGATTTCGATTTTTCGCGCTTTCAGCGCGCACAAATAACAGTGGAAGAGGTAACGGGGCTTCGCATCCCCTCCTCCTGTGTGCGCGTGTTCGGCGGGCAAACGAGCGTATATATCATTAAAGAAGGCGTTTGCCGCATTAAGAAAATAGATATACTTTTTGAAAAGGACGGATATTGCATCGCCGCAGAGGGCAGCGGAAGCAGCTATATCAGCCGATATGACAGGATAATCCTCGGCGACAGCGAGCTTTATGACGGAAAGGTTATAGATTAAAATTTGAGGAAGAAGGGAAAAATATGTCTGAGAACTTCGCTCTTATAGAAAAAAACATAGCGGATATTTTTGAAAAAATGAAGCCGTATCCTCACGCAAACCTTATGGCGGCAATAAAAACGCGCACCGACGATGAGATACGCAAGGCTTATGAATGCGGCGTGCGCTACTTTGGGGAAAACCGCGTGCAGGAGCTTCTAGCCCATTACGAATGTATAAAAAGCCTGCCCGGAGCAAAGCTCCATATGATAGGCACATTGCAAACGAATAAGGTAAAATACATAATCGATAAAGTCGATATGATAGAATCCCTCTCCTCCCTCTCCCTTGCAAAAGAAATCGATAAAAGAGCAAAAAAATGCGGTGTTACTATGCCGGTGCTCATAGAGATAAATATCGGCAGAGAGGAGCAGAAGGACGGCATACTCCCGGAGGAGCTTCCCTCTTTCTTAAATTCTCTTTCCGAATTTACAAGCGTAAAGCCGCAAGGTCTTATGACCATCGCACCCGTAATGGAAGACCCGCGCGATTATGCACCGTATTTTGAAGAGATGGTAAGGCTTCGCGATGAGGTTTTTGCAAAGCACCTTCCCGGCGAGGAAAAGCCCCTGCTCTCTATGGGAATGAGTGCAAACTTTGCAGAAGCTCTTTCTCACGGTTCGGATTTTGTGCGTATTGGCACGGGGATCTTCGGTCCTCGCTATTATCCGACAAAATCGGATAATGCCGAATAAAAAAATAAAAATTTATAAAAAAAGAATTGCATTATAGGTATATCTTATGATATAATCGAAATGATAGTATTAAAATCGTAATTTATACGCGTTTTCGCAAAAAATATCAAATAAAAATTTTGGAGGTTTTAAAAATGGGTATATTCGATTCACTTAAAAGAAATATAATGGGAGAAAGCATTGAAGAAGGCTACGATCCGATCGAGCCCATCGATCCCGAAATCGATGAGATCGACAGAAATAACGCCCCCGCGCGCGAGCCTATGAGCACGGGTGCCGCTATCGAGCTCAAGGTTGTTAAACCCGAACGCTACGCTAACGTTAAGCAGATCGCAGACCACCTTCTCAACCACCGCACAGTCGTTCTTAACCTTGAAGCAACAAATAAGGAAACAGCAAAGAGACTTCTCGACTTCCTTTCCGGCGTTGCATATTCCATCGACGGTCAGCTCAAGAGAGTTGCAAGCAACACATTCGTTATCACTCCCGCAAACGTTGACGTTTCCGGAGATCAGATGCGTCCCGCTTCCGCAACAGACGATTCCCAGAACAAATTCACAACAACTTACGGTCTTTCTTCCGCTGCGGAAGAAGAGCCTGAAGCAGCTCCTTCCAGCGATACAATTTATTGATTTTACATAGATCAATACTATCATTCTAAAACCGCACATTAAAAAACTTCAACGGGGCGAAAGTCCCGTTGGGTTTTTTATAATCGAAAAGAGCCGCGACGCAAAGCCCCGTATGGGTAAGGTCTGCGCTCTTCCAAACCTACGGGGGAAAAGATGGATACTTTTATTTATCTGTTATCAAGCATCATATACTTGCTTTGCGGCATTGCAATGCTCTTGCTCGCCGTAAGAGCGATACTTTCTTGGTTTCCCGATATTCGCGGCGGCATCGTCAACGTGATATATTCTTTTACGGAGCCGCTTCTTGTACCGGTAAGAAAGCTGCTTTACAAAGCAGGTCTTCAATCTCTTATGACCCCTTTGGATTTTTCTTTTATAATAACCTATCTTCTTCTGGTCGTTATCCGTTTGATATGCGGATCGTTTCTTTAATTCTTCCCGCACGCTAAAAAATCAATTCTATTTTTCAGAGGATGTCTGCTTATGTCGGTAATCACACCAAAGGATCTTGTGGGAACAAGCTTTTCCGTCTGCTTCAGAGGCTATAACAAAGCCGAGGTGGACGAGTATATCAACAAGGTCGTGAAAAACTACGCCATACTCTACCGCCGCTGTGCCGAGCTTGAAGAGCAAACAGCGGTTGCAAAGCTGCGCCTTGAAAAAATAGACGCAGAGGAAAAACGAGCGCAAAAAACACTTGAGGATGCAAAGGCAAAAAGCGATGAGCTTGTAGCGCAGGCTTTTATCCGTGCGGACGAAATACTTGTCGGCATTAAAAAGAACTGCGATGCCATACTGCGCGATTTCCGCGATAAAGTGGATACCCAAAAGGATGCCCTTGCGGAAATGAACGCAAGAGTAGAGCTTTTCAAAAAGGATGTTTTTGCAAAGTACAAGCAGCATATCGAGCTTATCGAAAAGCTCTCTCCCCCGTTTGAATACGAAGAAGACCTTAGCGCAAACGAATACGTTTCCCGCGTTATAGAAGAGCTCAAGCACGACATTACCGCTGAATACGATATTTCTGTCGGATACGATGACGGAAGCGAACAAGAGCTTATGGACGACGGACGCGACGAGCTCCCCACAGAAGAGGAGATCAACGCCTTCATCAACGATCTCACGAAGAAGAACATCATCGAAGAGGAAGAGCAGGTCTTCGCAAAAGAGCAGGAAAAAGAGAGCGTGGAGGATATTTCCGAAGAACAGCTCCCTGTTGGCATTGCATCGGAGCAAGATACGCTTGAAAGCGAAGAATTCGATGAGGATGACAAGGACGACGAATTTGAAAAAGAGCCGCCCAAAGAAGCCTTGCCTGAAGAACCGGAAACAGAAGAGCTTCCTCTTAACGAGGAAGAGACCGCGCTCAAGATCGTTGTGCCCTCCAAGGTTCGCTCTACAAAGAAGCGCAAAAAGCAGCTTCGCTCCGTTCTGGAGATGCTTCGTGAATACGAGGAGGAGGACGCACGCAACATTCCCAAGATAGAAGCACAACTTATGCTCAATCTTGACGATGCAACGGACTCTCTTATAGAAACAAAAATCAAAAACAAAAAATAATCGCATAGCCTTCTCTGCGGAGAAGGCTATAATATAATTACGGAGTTTTTTATGATCCTTTGGACAATAATCATAGCACTTACGGTAATACTTGACCAAGTCACCAAGCTTATCACCATAGCTTGCCTTGACGTCGGCGAATCCGTTGTATTCATACCGTACATCATAAATTTCACACATATCAAAAATGACGGTGCAGCGTTCGGTATGCTGGATAATGCAAGATGGATTTTCCTTGTAATCTCCGCCGCCGCGATAATCGGACTTCCCTTTCTTCTCTATAAATACCGCAAGGTACATTTTCTTTTCGGCTTTTCGCTCTCGCTTATAATCGGCGGCGCGATAGGCAATATGATAGACAGGCTCTTTGCAGAGGGCGGTCTCGTTACAGACTTTATAGAGCTTGCTTTTATGGATTTCGCCATCTTCAACGTAGCGGATATATTCGTCTGCGTTGGCGCGGCACTTATGTTCATATACCTTGCGTTTTTGGACAAGACTATTTTCCCTCCGGAGGACAAGAGCAAAAAGGCCGGAAAAGCAAAAAACGAGGATGATGCGAAATGATCGATATAGAAGTTTTTGAAGATGACATCGGCAAAAGACTTGACGTTTTCCTCTCCGAGCGCGAGGAGGTTACCCGCGCTTTCGCGCAAAAGCTTATAGAGGATGGAAACGTCCTTGTTTGCGGTGCGGCAAAAAGCAAAAATTACAAAATAAGAAAAGCGGACACCGTTTCCGTAGATTATCCGCCTCCCCAAAGCTGTGAGGCAGAACCGGAGGATATCCCCGTTGATATAATCTACGAGGACGAGGATATAATAGTTGTAAATAAGGCGCGCGGTATGGTCGTTCATCCTGCGGCGGGCAACTACTCCGGAACTCTTGTAAATGCGCTTATGTTCCATCGCGGCAGCGCACTCTCCGACATAGGTGGCGTCATCCGCCCCGGCATCGTCCACAGAATAGACAAGGACACAAGCGGTCTTCTCGTCGTTGCAAAGAATAACGATGCCCATCTTTCTCTTTCCGCACAGATAAAGGAGCATAAGGTTTCCCGCATATATCACGCTATTGCACTTGGGCGCATAGACGAAAATATGACACTCGATTTTCCCATCGGCAGAAGTACCGCGGACCGCAAAAAGATGGCGGTAACGGAGAAAAACTCCAAGAACGCAGTTACTCACGTTGAAGTTATGGAAAATTTCGCGGGAGCAACATACGTTAAATGCATTCTTGAAACGGGAAGAACGCACCAGATCCGCGTGCACCTTTCGCATATAGGTCATCCCCTTCTCGGGGACGAGGTTTACGGAAGCGCAAAAATGCCCCTGAACCGCGAATATATGCGCGATAACCCCGGGCAGTGTCTGCACGCGGCAGAGCTTGAGCTTACTCATCCGCGCACAGGAGAAATTATGCACTTTTCCTGCCCGCTTCCCGAATATTTCACAACCGTACTCCAAAAATTACGACAGAGAAATTGAGGTGCAGATTTGAAAAAGTTTGAAAATATCTATATCGCCTCCGATATAGACGGCACTTTTCTTTGGGAATGTGCTTATATACCTCCGAAAAATATAGAAAAGATCCAATATTTCATCGAGAACGGCGGTCATTTCGCCTTTTCAACAGGCAGAAATCAGTTTGACACGGCAAAAGTCCTTCCCTCCTTCCGAAAGTTTTGCAATATGCCCTGTATATTCTGCAACGGAAGCCTTCTCTTCGATCCGAAAACAGACGAGATAATAAATCCGCAGTACATACTGCCGGAGGATAAAGCGGCGATGGTTTTCCACACCGTTCGGGAAAATTTTGCGGATTTTGCGGGAACACGCGCCACAACGTCGCGCGGCTTCCTCATTTATGAGGAGGACGATGTTATGCATCGCATTTTCGGCGCTAACGGTTATCTTGCCATATCCGAAAGCGTGCCGATAGACAAAATAGACGGAAAAGACTTTTTCAAAATAGTTATCGATGCAGGCACAGCGCGCAGAAACGAGGTTCACGACTATCTTGCAAAGATATACGGCGATATTTTTGAGCTGACTTACTCTGCACCAAACCTTGTGGAAATTCAGCCCAAGGGCGTTTCCAAAGCTTTTCAGATAAACTATCTTAAAAATGAAGCAAGAAAAATAAACCCCAACGCAAAATTCTACTGCATCGGGGATTACGAAAACGATTTTAATATGCTCCTCGCCGCAGACGTGGCTGTCTGCCCCGAAAATGCCACGGAGCATATTAAGTCTGTGGCGGATATTATGACCTGCCATTGCAAGGACGGCGCTATAGCCGACCTTATAGACAAAATAGAAGAAAGCCTCATATAAAAAAATCCCCCTTACAATGATATGCACCCCAAAAGTTAGACGCTTTTGGAGGTGCATATTTTTATGGGTAAAACAGGACGAGAAAACAGGAGATACTCGACAGAATTTAAGATGTGTGTTATAATGGACATGCGAGAACACA
>SVRQ01000028.1 GCA_015064725.1 Oscillospiraceae bacterium
TTCACAAGAAAAACAGCGACAGGGATTTTACTCCTTGTCGCTGTGCATTATCTGTCAATCAATTCTCAAAAGGCTTATAAACTGTCACGGTTTTCAAATACGTCTCCGGATCACCGTTGAGTATCAAATCAGCGTAGGCAACAGGGTCATTATAAATGAGATAATCAAGCTCTGACCTCTGATACATATTGTCGGCAACCTCGTTCTCCACGGCGATGGTGTCTATGGCAATCATACTGCCGTCGCTGAATTTCAGTTCCACACAGCAGTTATCAAAGTTATACTCACAAGAAATAAGGCGTTTCATTGGGTTTTACCTCCAAAATCAAATTATTGGAAGTATCGTAAGCGTGGGTTTTTGTAGTGGTATCTTTAACTAAGTGAAACCCCGCGTTCCCATTTGCTTATAGTTTGAAAGCTCACGCCCAAGCGCTCGGCAAATACTTCTTGCGAAAGATTGCTTTCGCGTCTTCTTTTTCTTATATTTTCCGAAAGATAAATTTCCATAACAATCTCCTGATTTAATATTCAGCGAGCTCTGCTGTGTATATATTTTATCATAAGATCCGGACGAACTCAATAACGTAAAAATAGAACCGTACTAGCCCAATACGGGAAATTTTCTGCTTTTGGGCGATTTCCTTTATCGATATATAGAAAAAAAGCTTCTGCGGTAGATATATTATTTTAAGACAGCATATGTTGTAGGCATTTCAAGAGGATGCCAAGAGGTACTCAAAAATTGTCTGTCAATAAGAATTGTTGCCGGAATACAAACAGCATTAACAAACTTATCCATAGAAGCAATGCTACCAACTTGATTTTGTAAATGATTTGGAGTATGAGCACTTAAAATCTTAGCGGCACTTCGATCAAGCTCTTGAATAATGGATACAAGCTCATTGGATATAAACGTTTGCGCCATATCCACAATAGCTTTATATTGATCAAATGTATATATCGGAACTGTTGCTCGGTATGTTTTGTTCTCCTTTATAACGTATCCCTTTTTTATCATTTCCGCAATGGCTTCAAGATCATATTCGCTGAGAGCCGTTTTTTCGCCACGGCAAAGATCGCAGAAAATATTGATATAGCGATCATTTCCATAAAAATCGTGATGATCGCCTTTGCCCTTTCCGCCTTTCCAATAGTCAAAAAAGTACAGGCTGTTTCCGTGTTTATCGTCTAAGCCGCAGTAAGAGAATATATGTTTCTCGTTTAATTCCTCTGTACACCAAAGATAAGCAGATTCGCCCCATCCTGTCTTAGGCGCATCTATAGTATCGTGGCAATCTAATCCACAGATCATTCTAAAAAGAATCGCAGCAAGCTGCCACCGCAATGTATTATCTGAAAAGTCACAACCAACAAAGTTAAGATCTTTATATTTACTTAATTTATCGCTAAGAAAAATTGTCATTTTATCAGCAATCTGTTCGTGATATTTTGAAACCGCACGTTCAATTTCGTCGGCACACTCGGATGTAATAATAATAACATTTGCTTTGTAGTGCTTTCCTTCTCTAATTATGATTTGTTTTTCTTCAAGTGCTTTGATCTCATCGTCAAGATACGGAAGTGGGATACCTGTTTCGAGACTGATCTGCTGAACGGTAAGTGCGTCATTATAGCAAGCACTAACAATATTCTGCTTGATCTTGCTCTGCATAAACTCCCAAAATCGGTTGGGACCTTGGCCGCTATACATCGGGATCAGCGTTTTGGGATTGTAACTGAGTTCTCCAAGATTTCTTTCCATACTCATTCCTTCTTTCAATATTTTTCTTGATTTAAAAAGCAGATATTTTACCATACTTTCAGAAATGGCGAGCGCAGATGAAATTTCAGAACAAGAACGTCCGTCAATGTAATAAAAGATTGTTGCTTTTCGATATTTTTCTGATAGCAAGGTGAGTTCGCGGCGAAGAAGATATATGTCGTTGGTGCCATCTTCCAAAAAATTCTCTTTTGATGCGATATCTTCCGTTAATTCACAGGTGTTATTTTTTATCTTTTTTCTGTACCACTGCTTATAAATATTTCCTGCAACTCCCCACATAAAAGCGTAAAAGGCATTATCGTTGCGAATATTTTCGGCCGATTTTATCAATTCATATAAAATTTCCTGTGATAAGTCTTCAGCCTCTTCTCTCGTAGGCGTTTTTGCCATACAATATGAGAAAATGGTTTTGGATGCTTCTGCTATTTTTTCGTTGAGTTCCGCTTTGTCCATATGCTCACCTCCTTATTGTTTTTTAGAAGCTTCTGCCTTAATAGTGAAAGAAAAATGATTTGGTTAATGTTTCTCGCAAATATTATATCATAAATTTATAAATTAGTCTATATAAAGACATTTGCATTGCAAATACGGTGCTTTTCAAGAAAAAACTGCGACTTTTTTCGCAAAAGAAAAATTATTGAAATTGTATCATCCGTATGATACAATATATATAGTATGAACCAATAAATCGGAGAGATAATTTTATGAAAAGGAAAGATTATATAACTTGGGATGAATATTTTATGAGCGTTGCTTTGCTTGCCGCTATGCGATCCAAAGACCCTTCTACTCAGGTTGGTGCCTGCATTGTTGACCGTGAAAATCACATACTTTCTACGGGTTATAATGGATTTCCGTGCGGTTGCTCCGATGATGACTTTCCTTGGGAGAGGGACGGAAAATATTCCGAAACAAAATATCCGTTCGTTGTTCATGCGGAGCTGAATGCCATTTTAAATGCTCACGGTAAAAATTTAAACGGTACGAAAATATATATTTCGCTGTTTCCCTGTAACGAATGTGCGAAGGCGATCATTCAATCCGGAATTAAAGAGATAGTATATTTATCCGATAAATATGCCCAAACGGACAGCACGATAGCATCAAAGAGAATGCTGGCTTCCGCAGGAGTAAGGTTTACTCAATTTATTTCTCAAAATAAGTCATTAACGATCGATTTGAATGCTGAAATATGAATGTTCTGAAAAAATGCGAAGGGAATATGGTTTTAATATAAAATTATGAAGACTGCGCTTATTATCCATCCCGAAGAAATAACGAAAAAGTGGATAGACCGTATGGCGGATGCGGGCGTGTCCGTTTTGGGAATACACCCAAAGGGCGGCCGTCTTGCGCCTAAGTACCTTTTGGAGCTTCTTGAGCGTATGAAAACGCGGGAGTACAGGGAGCTTATCGATTATGCAAAAATGCGCGGACTTGCCGTAGAATACGAATTTCACGCGGCAGGGTATCTTTTACCGCGTGAGTTTTTTGCCGCTTATCCCGAATATTTTCGCGTGAATGCGCAAGGCGTGCGCACGAACGATTGGAACTTCTGCGTTTCAAACGAAGAAGCGCTGCGCCTTTTCGCTCACCGTGCGGCGGAGCTTGCGCGCTCACTTTATGGAAGCGAGCCGAATTTTTATTTCTGGATGGACGATGGCAAGGATACGCGCTGTATGTGCGAAAAATGCAGGCATTTTTCCGCTTCCGACCAACAGCTTATCGCCGTAAATGCGATGGCAAAGGAGATAAGAATGCACATTCCCCGCGCGCGAGTATCTTATCTTGCATATATGGACAGCGTGCTATTGCCGGAAAAAATAAGCCCGTGCGAGGGAGTGTTCCTTGAATATGCGCCGTTTGAAAAATACACGGCAAAGGGCGAGGACTCGCCCGCCCTTATCGCGCAGGAAAGGGAGATGCTCCTGCCGCTTATACGCTTTTTCGGAAAGGACGGGGCGAAGGTGCTGGAATATTGGTACGATAATTCTATGTATTCGGGTTGGCAGAAGCCTCCGAAGAAATTTACTCTTGATGAAGCGGCGATGGATGCGGATATTGCATATTACCGCGAAACGGGTTTTGAATATATCAGCTCGTTTGCGTGCTTCCTTGGAGAAGATTATGAAGAGCTTTATGGTGAAGTGGATATTTCCGAATACGGTAAAATTCTTGCATTAAGATAAGGATCTGTTAAAAATACTAAACAGAACGTCGGATTTTGAGTAAGCGGCGGTATGATATATATCTGATTTGGGCTTAAAAACGCAAATGCAACCTAAAGTTTACATAAAGAAACTTGGAATTGGTGGCTTTTGCGTTAATTTTATGATATTATTAAGCCAACTAAAGCAAAGGAGGCTTTTTATGACAACTGGAAATAAACTTTCAAAGCTTCGCAAGGAAGCGGGATATACGCAGGAACAGGTTGCCGAGATGCTGAACGTTTCGCGTCAATCTATAAGCAAATGGGAGAGCGACACGGCGTATCCCGAAACGGAAAAGCTTATAGAGCTTGGCAAGCTTTACGGTTGCTCTATGGATTACCTTTTGAAAGACGAGATAGAGGAAAAAGACGGTACAAACGGCTCTTTAAGACCATCACTTTCCATAAAAGATCTGCATTTTGAATGGAAGAGCAAAAAGAGCATTGCAGGCCTTCCGCTGTGCCACATAAACGTCGGTCTTGGCAGGAGCGCAAAGGGAGTGGTGGCAATAGGGCTTGCCGCGCGCGGCATACTTGCGCTGGGCTTATTCTCCTTGGGAATTATATCGTTCGGTGTTTTTTCTCTTGGGCTGCTGGCAATCGGTGCATTTGCGCTGGGCGGATTTGCCGCGGGAGCGATCGCACTTGGAATAATGGCTTTCGGCGGTGTCTGCGTCGGCATTATCGCCGCAGGTGGCGTTGCTGTAGGTGCATTTTGCGCGGGCGGCGTTGCCGTCGGTAAATATCTTGCCGTGGGCGATTACGCTTTTGGCGACGTTGCTCTCGGTATTACGAAGATGGTCGCGCGCGAAATAGGATTTGCGCCTTTTCACGGGGAACACCTTGAAAAGGCCGCCGCTTATCTTGATAAGATAGTTCCGTGGTACCTCGGCTGGGCAAAAGAGATAGTAAAACTTTTTATGTGCTGAATTTATAATGCAAAAAACGCTCGGTCATCCCGAGCGTTTTTTGCATTATTTTATCAAAATATTTACCGTTTCTCCCTTTTGCGTGGGGAAAGAGATCACATCGCCGTCGATCGCATACTCTCTGTCATCTACGATCGCGTGGTTGGAACCGTCAAATCTTATACGGCAAAGACCGCCGGACCTTGAGGTTACACGGATATGATACGGTTTCTTATTTTTCCATTCACAGCTTACTACAAAAGCACCGCGCGCGCAAATGCCCTCGAATTCTCCGCTTGCCCAAACGTCGGGAAGCGTGGGAAGCACGTCTATGTATCCGGCTGAGCTTTGAAGCAGCATTTCGCAAATGCCTGCCGTCGCGCCGAAATTTCCGTCTATCTGGAAAGGCGGGTGCGTGTCCCAAAGGTTGGGGAGGATGTTGTTCTTGATTATGGAGCGCAGGAGCTTATGTGTGCGGTTGCCCTCGCCTGTGCGCGCCCAAAGGCAGAGCCTGTGTGCCGCTGCCCAGCCCGTTGATTTATCAGATCTTAGATCGAGCGTGAGCTTGGCGGCATTGAGCCAAGCAGGAGTGCGCTTGTTTATAAGCGTGCCGGGGTAGAGGGAAACGAGATGGGAGATGTGGCGGTGGTGGTATTCGCCTATGTCGCCATAGTGTTCTTCCTCTCGGAACTCCTTTATCTGCCCGTCTGCGCCGATAAGCACGGGGTCAAGATTCGGCATAACCTTGTTTATCTGCGCAAGAAGGGGCTCTTCGCGTGCGCTTATGCCAAGCAGCTTTGCCGCCCTTAACGTGCGGTCAAAATTTTCGTATATCATCTGCTGGTCGAAAGCGCAGCCCGTTGTAATATAGTATTTTCCGTTTTTGTCCGTTTGCTCGGGGGAGGCGGATATTCCCGTCAGGAATTTGCCGTCCTTTTCCACAAGCACCTTGAGAAGAAAACGTGACATTTCAAGAAGGTAAGGGTAAGCTATTTCTTTAAGGTAAGCATAATTTTTCGTGTATTCGTAATGCTCCCAGAAGAGAAGTGCCGTAAAGCCGCCCGTTCCGGGACCCGAGTGAATGCTGGGCTCGCTTATGTAATAGAGGGTGGCGTTTGTGCCCATTATCCAACCGTTTTTGCCTTCGCCCTCGTATTTATCGGGGTAGTTTGCAAGGATATATTTGTCCGCGTTTGCGCGGGCAAGCGGCATATACGCTTTTGCGTATTCCGTGTAGATGTCAAAGCATTCTGCAAGGTTTGATATCTGCGCGGGCCAATAGTTCATTTGCACGTTGATGTTATGGTGGTAGTCACAGCCCCAGGGGGAGCTGTCGTATGCGTTCCATGTGCCTTGCAGATTTGCGGGATAGCCGCCATTGCGGGAGGAGGCGATGAGAAGATATCTGCCGTATTGGAAGATAAGCTCTTCAAGATATCTGCTTTCCTCTCCGTTTTTGTATGCTTCGAGAAGCTCGTTTGTCGGTATGCCCTTGTATTCTCCGCCGAGGTTTACACAAAGCCTTGTGAAGAGGGCGGTATAGTCCGCAATATGTGCGCGCTTTAGCGCATCATAGCCCTTTTTTACTGCGAGAGCGAGGGATTCTTTTACTTTTTCCGTGGGGGCGGGGTAGGGTGCAAGCTTTATCTTTGGGTTTTCCTCTGTGAAAACGCGGCTTTCGAGCTTGTAGTTCGTGCCGCAGGTAAAATAGATCTCTGCGCTGTCCGCTTCGTGAACGTAGATAACGCCGTTGATATTTTCCATAACACCGCCGTGAGGAATAACTCTAACCCTGCCCTCGTATTTTATATCATAGAAGAAGGACACACCTTCCATAACAAGCTCTTCTCCCTCGGAGAAGACGTTGCCGTCCCTTCCTGCGCCGTCGCCCTCCGTATGGCAATCGGGGCCGCAGAAGGAAATCAGGGGTGTGAGTGTGAAAGCAAGCTTTTCGCGCTTGTTTGCCGTAAATCTCATTGCAAGTACGTTGTCCGGGTAGCTTACGAAATACTCACGCTCAAAGCGAACTCCGTCGCATTCGTATGAAACGCCGGAAACAGCGTTATCCAGCGAAAGATAACGGCGGTAATTTTTTACGTGTTCGTGTCCGAAATCGAAAATCAGGTCACCGAACGTGCGAGTGCCGGCACTGCCTTTTTTCCAGTGTCCGCCCGAAAAAATTGGATTTGCCACGCTGTTTTCCGTTATCTGTACGCGGTCTTTAAGCGTTCTGCCGAATACGGAAGCTCCAAAGTGAGAGTTGCCCAAAGGAAGGGACCATTTTTCCCATCCTGCATCGGGCTTATCATCCTGACGTGCAAAGACAAAATCCGCGTATTCCGGCGCGGGAGATGTATATTCAAGTATAAGCGGAGTTTTTTTCATTTTCTATCTCCTTTTCGGATCCCTTTTTTTCAGTATAACATTATAAATCGAATTTTGCAATGTTTTGCGGGCATAAATCGTAAATTGCTTTAATATACTTTTGGATAGAGATCTATATCAAGGGGAAAAGGAAAAATGAACAGGCTAAAAAGATTTGCGGCGAACGCCGCTATAATGGGCGGCGTTTCCATATTTATGCGTATAATTTCCGTTACGTTTAACGCTTACGCCGCAAACGCCGTCGGGGCGGAGGGTATCGGTGTTTATTCTCTTATAACCAGCGTTTACGTTTTTGCCGTGACGCTTGCAACATCAGGCATAAATCTTGCCGTAACGCGCCTTGTTTCAGAGGAGCTTGCCCACGGCAACGAGCGCGGCGCCGTTGCCTGTGTGAGAAAATGCGTGACGTACAGCTTGATATTCGGGTTTTCTGCGGCACTTCTTATGTTTTTCTTTGCGCGCCCGATAGGGGAACATATTCTCGGGGACGAAAGAACGGTGCTCTCTCTAAAGGCACTTTCCGTAAGCCTTCCGTTTATTGCGCTCTCAAACGTGCTTGCGGGATATTTTAACGCCGTGAGAAGGATATCGAAAAGTGCTTCCGCATCTGTTACGGAGCAGTTTGTGAAGATAGGCATAACGGTTTTGCTTTTGCAGATGATCGGACCGCGCTCCGTGGAATACTCTTGCCTTGCTCTTGTGCTTGGCACAAGCATTTCGGAGGGACTTTCGTTTATATACCTTGCGCTATTTTATTTTTACGATAAGAAAAAGCACCTCGGAAATAAGAAAGGCAGCGTTCCTCACGGACTTACGTCGAGAATGCTTCATATCTCGCTTCCCATCGCGGCAAGCGCATATCTTCGCAGTGCGCTTGTTACCGTGGAGCATATACTTATACCTTACGGCTTGCGCCGTTCCGGGGCTGCACAAAGCGAAGCGCTTGCATCTTACGGAACGATACACGGGATGGTCTTTCCGCTTATATTTTTCCCGTCCGCAGTTTCTGCGACTTTCGCTTCTCTCATCGTGCCGGAGCTTTCGGAGCTTTGCGCGAAATATGCAAGGCGCGATGCGCATCATATAAAATATATCGTTTCCAGAGCCATTACTCTTACGGTTATGTTCGGCACTTTATGTGCGGGCGTGTTTATTTTATTTTCGGATTCCTTGGGAATTCTTGTTTACAAAAGCGCGGAGGCGGCAAAATATATCGGCATTTTCGCGGTGCTGATTCCTCTTATGTATCTTGATACCACAGTGGATGGTATGCTCAAGGGGCTTAATGAACAGCTTTCTTCTATGAAATATAATATTATAGATGCTGCGTTAAGCGTTTTTCTGGTTTACACGTTGCTTCCGAAAATGGGTATAGGCGGTTACGTTGTTTGTGTATTCATAACGGAGCTTGTAAACGATGTGTTAAGCCTTGCAAGACTTATTAAGGTGACGGGCGTTAAGATAAAGATATGGCGCACGGTGTTCTGCCCGCTTTTCTCCGTTGTCGGGGCGGGAACCGTGACAAATCTTCTTTTGCGTTCACTTCCGTTCACGTTCCACAGCCTGCTTGTGGAAACGGTTTGCGGAATACTTGTGCTTGCGGTAATATACGTTGCGTTCCTTGGTGCATTCGGCGGTATAGGCGTGCAGGACGTGGAATGGGTAAAGAGTATATTCTCAAAAAAAGAGAGCGCGTGCGCGTAAAAAAATCCCCCTTTTGTGAGGTGAACCCAAAAGTTTAGACAAAAATTAAATATTAAATTGTTTGAGAATGAGCTCGGTACTCCACTGGGCTCATTCCTTTTAGTTTTAGAGAAATTCTTTCGGTGTTGTAGTAATGTATGTAT
>SVRQ01000001.1 GCA_015064725.1 Oscillospiraceae bacterium
TTGTGTTCTCGCATGTCCATTATAACACACATCTTAAATTCTGTCGAGTATCTCCTGTTTTCTCGTCCTGTTTTACCCATAAAAATATGCACCTCCAAAAGTGTCTAACTTTTGGGGTGCATATCAATAGAGCCGATGATTTTTTAATTATTAAACTAACTTTTTCTTTTTGAAAGAAAACTGCTAAAAACGCCAAGCGTTTTTTGAAATTTATTATATTCAACAGATTCAACTTTTTCTTGTTTAAAGAAAAAGTTGCAAAAAGATAAAAAACCTTACAGGTTTATCGTTATCGAAAAGCTAAACGGTTCGTTGTTCGCTACCACGCAATTTTCACTCGCAAGCTCGCAAAAATCACGTGGAATCCCGCGAATGCCATTTGCTGTGCTGCTTTGAACCTAGCACGTTATATTTTTAGCTGAAATTTTGATATAAGTCCTCTCGCGGTTTCATCCTGAGCGTTAAATTTTTACCATTTAGGCTATTTTTACCGCTTTCTTTCAAAAACAAAAAAGCTGCGGAAATAATCGCATATTTTGGCTTAAAGCCCAATATATTTTTCTATAAAGAAAAATACATATTGGAGGACACCCAAATGAGCAACATTTACCGTGACATAGCCACGCGCACGTCGGGCGATATATACATCGGCGTTGTAGGGCCCGTCAGAACCGGAAAATCTACATTTATAAAAAAATTTATGGAAACGGTCATCGTTCCCAACATCGCAAACGAATACGATAAAAAACGCGCCAAGGACGAAATGCCTCAGTCCGCGGCAGGCAAAACAGTTATGACAACAGAGCCTAAGTTCATCCCCGATGAAGCCGTAACGGTAACTCTCGAGGGAGGAGAGGAATTTTCCTGCAAAATGATAGACTGCGTAGGCTACATCGTGCCGGAAGCGCTCGGAAATTACGAAAACGGCGAGGTCCGTATGGTTATGACACCGTGGTCGGACGAAAGTATGCCCTTTGACCGTGCGGCGGAGATCGGTACTGAAAAGGTCATCCGCGAGCACGCGACCATCGCGGTGCTCGTAACCTGCGACGGATCCTTCGGGGAGATCGGCCGCGAAAATTACGAAGCCGCAGAAGCAAGAGTCGCCTCCGAGCTCAAGGAGATAAGCAAGCCTTTCGTTATCGTTCTCAACTCAGCGCACCCCGAAAGCCAAAGCGCTGTAAACCTTGCGCTGGAGCTGGAGAAAAAATACAAAGCACCCGTGGCTCTTGTAAACTGCCTGACGCTTGACAAAGAAGATATAGGTCACATACTTGAGCTTGTTCTTATGGAGTTTCCCGTAAGTGAGATACGCGTAAAGCTTCCCTCTTTTATCGCCTCGCTTGACAAAAGCCATCCCGTTTACAAAAGCGTTTTCGACACTGTAACGGAATGTGCAAAAAGCATCAAGGTCACGGGGGATATATCCGCTGCATTCTCACAGGCGGGAGATAACGAAAATATAAAAAGCGCATACGTTTCCCGCCTTGACCTCGGCACAGGAAACGCCCGTGTACTTATCAGTGCAAAAGACGGACTTTTCTACCGCCTTATAAGCGATATAACCAGCACTCCTATCGCGGATGACGCAGACCTTATGCAAGCCCTTGCCACGTTTGCGCAAGCAAAGAAGAAATACGACAAGGTCGCCAAAGCCCTTGACGAGGTAAACGAAACGGGATACGGCATAGTTGTTCCCGATATATACGACCTAAAGCTTGAAGAGCCGCGCATAGTCAAGAAAAGCGGCGGCTACGGCGTGGAGCTTCGTGCCTCTGCCCCCTCCATCCATATGATAAAAGCGGATATTAAAACGGAGGTCTCCCCCATCGTCGGCACGGAGGCGCAGTCAGAGGAGCTTGTGAACTTCCTTTTGCGCGAATTTGAAACGGATCCGCAGAAGATCTGGGAAACAAATATGCTCGGTAAATCTCTTTACGAGCTTGTGAACGAGGGGCTTCACACAAAGCTTTCCCATATGCCGGATGACGCAAGAGCAAGACTTTCCGAAACGCTCCAGCGTGTTATAAACGAAGGTGCGGGCGGTCTTGTCTGCATAATTCTCTAAGAGTATGTGCGGAATAATCGGCTACGCAGGAAAAAGCCCCTGTCAAAATATACTCCTTTCGGGGTTATACGCGCTGGAGTACAGGGGATATGACTCCGCCGGGATCGCGCTTCTCGATAACGAGAGGTTTACCATTATAAAAAGCCGAGGGGAGGTTTCGCGCCTTGAAGAAAAAATGAAGGCGTTCCAAGCCTCGGAAAGCACCTTGGGGATCGCACATACGCGCTGGGCAACACACGGCGAGCCCGGCGAACGTAACGCACATCCGCACAAGATGGGAAAAACTGCTCTCGTTCACAACGGGATAATCGAAAATTACAAAGAAGCAGAACCTATACTCGCAGAAAAATGCTACACGTTTTGCTCCGATACGGATACGGAAAGGGCGGCAGGGCTCATCGATCTTTACTACCGCGAAACGGGAGATCCGCTTGCCGCTATCTCCCGTGCGTGCAAAAAGCTACGCGGCTCTTACGCTTTCGCAGTGATGTTTGAGGATAGAGAAAACGAAATTTACGGTGTGCGCCTGGGAAGTCCTCTGCTCATCGGGGTGGGAGATGGCGAAAGCCTTCTTGCTTCCGACACAGCTGCCTTTCCCGCACACATAGACCGATATATAGCTATGGAAGACGGAAGCATCTCGCGTATCTTTCGTGACGGCTTTCAGCTTTTCGATATGAGCCTTGCCAAGATCAAAGCAAACGAGCAACCGCTTACGCAAATTTCTCGCGGTGCGCACAAGGACGGCTACGAGCATTTTATGCGCAAGGAGATACACGAGGAACCCGCCGCCGTGCTAAAAACGCTTGCCGCATATATCAAAAACGGCTTGCCCGATTTTAGCGCAAGCGGCGTGGATACATCCATACTTAAACAGCTCTCTTCCCTGCATATCGCCGCCTGCGGCACGGCTATGCACGCAGGACTTTTTGCAAAATTCTTGATAGAAAAATTTTTGCGCATACCCGTTTTTGCGGAGGTCGCATCAGAATTTCGATATAACGAGCCTATATTTGATGGCAATACCGCGCTCCTTGTCATTTCTCAATCCGGCGAAACGGCGGATACGCTTGCCGCCCTGCGCCTTGCAAAAGAGAGGGGGATATACAGCATCGCCGTTGTAAACGTCCCTTGCTCCTCCATTGCAAGAGAGGCAGACGCGGTAATATACACCCACGCAGGACGCGAGGTCTCCGTTGCAAGCACAAAAGCTTACACGGTGCAAACAGCGCTTTTATCTCTCTTTGCGCTGCACCTTGGGAGCCTGCGTGGAAGTATCTCCCAAAAAGAGGCGCAAAAGATCTGCTTTTCGCTTTCGCGCGAGCTTCCCGAAAAGATAGACGAGGTCATCGCACGCGAAGACGAAGTACGCGCCCTGTGCCATTCTATTTCGCAAAAAGAAAGTGCGTTTTTTATCGGCAGAGGGGTGGATGCACACATCTGCGCGGAGGGCGCGCTAAAGCTCAAAGAAATATCTTATATAAATGCACAAGCGTACCCCGCAGGGGAGCTGAAGCACGGCACGATCTCTCTTATTTCAAACGACTTCCCCGTTATCGCCGTGTCAACACAGCTCTGCTCCGCGGAAAAGACCGCCGCGAACGTGCGCGAGGTTGCTTCCCGCGGCGCAGACGTTTATCTTATCGCACCCGCGGACTTTCCACAGGACGGTGCAAAACGTGTTTTCGCGCTTCCGAAAGCGGCGGAACCGCTTCTTCCCATACTCGCCGCAACGGTGACACAGCTGCTTGCATATCACACCGCCCTTTTGCGCGGTTGCAACGTGGATAAACCAAGGAACCTTGCCAAATCCGTAACGGTGGAGTGAAAAATGCAAAAAACGGGAGTTTTCCCCCTACGCAAAAATTTGAAATTTTAATTAAAATCCGTGTTTTTGCGAAAATCCGATTTCACGCCGTAGGGGCGACCATTGGTCGTCCGCGCCCCCTATAAGATAAAAAACAAGCAGGAATAAAAGCCAAAACTTTTATTCCTGCTGTTCGGTTCTTTATCCGAAAAAAGTTTCAAAAAGATCCTTAAAAATACCTACAATCATTTCGGGAATACCAGCCATAATCTCAGGAAAAAATATCATTCCCAAAACACCTATAATAATTATAGGAAAAAGGGTACTGAGCAAACCTGTTATAAAATTAAACAAGTCGCTCAATGGGCCTTTACCATTACGAAGAGCCCTTGCGATCAACCCGATAGCAAACATTACCACAAAATAACCTATTACCAAATAAAGAAATCCCATCTTGCACCTCTGCGTAGATTATTTTTTGAAAAAATACATACAAGTTTTAGTGTAAGCTCTGCCGGATGTTACAAACTCATCATCAAAATATGCATCATGTTTCATACAGTAGGGTTTGAGTCGGGCGGTAGAATCATATACATAAAATGAATCCAACCATTGACAATTCGCACAACATTCTGACGAATTTTTGTAATACTCTTCGGCCTTCCTCTCATTGTATTTTGATTCTTCATAATCACGCCATTCAGCTTCCCATTTGTCATTCTGTCTTCTTCCCCAATCGCCGAGCTTTTTAAGAAGTCCCATACTATCCCTCCATAATAAAATATAATAATCTCATTATTTTTTAGTTAAATTTTAACTTTATGTTTATATTGTATTCTTTTTTAATCTAAAAGTCAATACTTTTAGTTAAAATTGTTATAATTTTAACTAAGGAGGGGATTTTTATGAATATAGGAGAAAAAATCAGAAACAAGCGGGAGGATATGGATCTTTCCCAAGCAGATATGGCAAAATTGATTCCTATGAATCAATCCAACTACTCCAAGATAGAACGAAACGTCCAAGAGCCGAATTTGGAGCAGCTGAGAAGAATTTGCCAGATTCTCAAATTAGACCCTCGTTATCTTTTGGACCTCGGTGAATTTGAATCCATCTCCCAAAGCGATATACAGCTTATCCACGATATAAAGGAATTTATTAAAAAACATAATTTTGACTGAAAATGCAAAAAGAAGCCTTTCGCAAGGCTTCTTTTTTACATTCCTTATTCTCTGTTCTTCATACACATAACCATAACGGCTTTCTGTGCGTGGAGTCTGTTTTCAGCTTCGTCGAAGATCTCGTCCGCGTGCGCTTCGAGAACATCCGCTGTGATCTCCTCTCCGCGGTGCGCGGGAAGGCAATGGAGCACCATCGCATCGGGCTTTGCAACGCTCATAAGCTCTGCATTTACCTGATAGCCTGCAAAGATCTTCTTTCTTTCTTCGGCCTCGGCTTCCTCGCCCATAGACGCCCAAACGTCTGTATAAACAACGTCTGCATCCTTAGCCGCTTCAAATACGTCGTCCGTGCAGAGGAACTCGCCGCGTTCTGCCGCCCATTTCATAAGCTCTGCATCGGGCTGATGCGTCTTGGGGCAGCCGATCGCAACGGACATACCCATCTTAATGCATCCTGCAATAAGAGAGTTTGCCATATTGTTGCCGTCACCGATAAAGCAAAGCTTCTTGCCCTTAACGCTTCCCTTGTGTTCGCGGATAGTCATAAGGTCCGCAAGCACCTGGCAGGGATGGCAATAGTCCGTAAGACCGTTGATAACGGGTATGGAACCGTATTTTGCAAGGTTTTCAACCTCTTCCTGGTCGAAAGTTCTGATCATAATACCGTCAAGGTAGCGGGAAAGAACGCGCGCTGTGTCCTGTATCGGCTCGCCGCGGCCGATCTGAAGGTCACGGGGAGAGAGGAAGAGGGCGCTGCCGCCGAGCTCGAACATACCAACTTCAAAGGATACGCGCGTGCGCGTGGAGGACTTCTGGAATATCATACCGAGAGTTTTTCCCTTGAGGTGGTGGTGTTCTATACCGTTTTTCTTTTCATATTTAAGCTGATCTGCAAGATTCAATATTTCCAAGATCTCTTTTGTCTGGAGATCCTGAAGCTTGAGTAAGTGTTTCATTATGCACAAACCTCCTTTATAACTTCAACTGCTTTTTTAATTTCTTCAAATGTTATGGAAAGCGGAGGAAGAAGTCTTACCTTCTTCTTCGCCGTAAGAAGAAGCACGCCGCGCTCCATTGCCTCGGCAACGACCTGCGCCGCTTCCTTTTCCGTTTCAAGCCCTATCATAAGACCCATACCGGAAACTGTTTTTATACCCTTTGCGCCCTCGAGCGCATTTTTTATATATTCCGCCTTGGCACTTACTTCCGAAAGGAAGTCTTCCGTCAAGCGGGAGATGACGTTCACCGCGCCTGCGGCGCAAACAGGGTTGCCGCCGAAAGTGGAGCCGTGCATACCCGGCTTGTAAATATCCGCCGTCTTTTCGCCAAAGAGCGTAGCACCCATAGGAAGCCCTGCGGCAAGTCCTTTTGCCGTGGAAACTATATCCGGTACTATGTTGTCAAAATTCATATATGCGTAAAGCTTTCCCGTTCTTCCGTTGCCCGTCTGAACTTCGTCCGCGATGGTAACAAGGTCGTATTTTTTTGCAAGCTCGAATATTTTTGCAACAAACTCTTTCGTAAGGGGCATAACGCCTCCCTCACCCTGCACACACTCGAACATAATGGCGCAAACCTTGTTTTCCGCAACCGCCTTTTCAAGAGCCTCGCAGTCGTTTGCGGGGGTGTGGATAAATCCCGCAAGCATAGGGCCGAAATGCTCGTGGAATACCGCCTGACCCGTTGCGGAAAGGGTCGCCATCGTTCTGCCGTGGAAGCTGTTTTCAAGCGTGATGATATTATAATATTCTTCGCCCTTTTTGGTTATACCGTATTCGCGCGCCGCCTTTATGGCACATTCGTTTGCCTCTGCGCCCGAATTGGAGAAGAAGACATTCTTCATTCCCGTGCGCTCGCAAAGCATCTTTGCAAGCTTCGCACAGGGCTCGGTGTAATAGAGGTTGGAGGTGTGCTGGAATTTTGCAAGCTGTGCCGTTACCGCACCTATCCACTCGTCGTCCGCCATACCGAAGGTATTAACGGCGATGCCGGCGCCCATATCTATATATTTTTTGCCCGCTTCATCTGTAAGAGAAGCGCCCTTTCCCGAAACTATTTCAACGGGAAAGCGTTTGTACGTATTTGCAACGTATTTTCCGTCAAGTTCCTTTACGTTCATAAGCTGTCCCCCGAAATAAGCATCGTTCCCATACCTTCGTCCGTAAGCGTTTCAATAAGCAGGGAGTGCGGCACTCTGCCGTCGATAATAAACACTTTCTTAACACCGCGGCGTATAGCCTCCGTGCAACATTCCACCTTGGGTATCATACCGCCGGAAATGATGCCCTCTGCAACAAGCTCGGGCGTGTCGCTGACATAAATTGTGGAGATAAGCGTTTCAGGGTCATCCTTATCGCGCAAGATTCCGCTTATATCAGTCATAGAGATAAGGCATTCCGCGCCGAGCGCACCCGCGATCTTTGCTGCCGCGGTATCCGCGTTTACGTTGTAAGTATTGCCCTCTTTATCGCAGGCAACCGTGGATATAACGGGGATATAGCCCTTGTCGAGCATATCCGTCACAATCTGTGTGTTTACCTCCGTGATCTCGCCGACGTAGCCAAGAGCTTCATCCTTTGCCTGAGCCACGATCATCTGACCGTCTATACCGGAAAGGCCGATAGCCTTGCCGCCCTGGACGGAAAGAAGATTTACAAGGTTTTTGTTTATCTTGCCCGCAAGCACCATCTGGACGATGTCAACGGTCTCCTTGTCGGTAACGCGAAGTCCGTTTACAAACTCCGTCTTTTTGCCCACGCGGGAGAGCATATCCGTAATTTCGGGGCCGCCGCCGTGAACGAGCACAACGCGTATATCCATAAGGGAGAGAAGCACTATATCTCTCATAACGGAATCTTTAAGCTCCTCGTTTATCATCGCGTTGCCGCCGTATTTCACAACGATTATTTTATTCTTATATTTCTGTATGTAAGGGAGTGCGTGTACAAGCACCTGCGCCCTCTGTGCATTTGTGATCTTCATACCTTCCTCTTCTCCGCTTTCTTGAAAGAAAGCTTGGCAAAGAACTTTCCTCAAAAAATGTTATTATTTTATTACTAAAAAGGGATTATATCATATTTCCTTGAAGAAAGAGCAGTAAAGAACTTTCCTCAAAAATGTTTTTATTTTATCACCAAAATGGGATTATATCATATTTCCTTGAAGAAAGCTCGGCAAAAAACTTTCCTCAAAAATGTTTTTATTTTATTACTAAAAAGGGATTATATCATATTTTCTCAAAGAAAGCTCGGCAAAGAACTTTCCTCAAAAAAAGTTATTATTTTATCACCAAAAAGGGATTATATCATATTTTCTTAAAGAAAGAACAGTAAAGAACTTTCCTCAAAAAATGTTATTTATTTTATTACTAAAAAGGGATTATATCATATTTCCTTGAAGAAAGCTCGGCAAAGAACTTTCCTCAAAAAATACTTTTGCTTTATTTGTCCGGGGATATTTATATCAAATCCTAATTTAATTGGCGTATTTCTAAGGCTCCCTCCGGGAGGGGGCTCCGCAAAGCGGTGGAGGAGAACGCGTCAACTCCCTCCGCCAATCCGTAATTACGTTCTGTAATCGCCGTTTATCTTAACGTAATCATAAGTAAGGTCGCAACCCCAAGCCGTAGCAGCGGCATCTCCGCTGTTAAGGTCTATAATTACGTTTATTTCTTTTTCGGAAAGGACCTCTTTCGCCGTTTCCTCGGAAAAATCTATTCCCGCGCCGTTTTTGCAAACGTCTATTCTGCCTGCGCGGCTTTCGAAGGAAACGTCTATCCTGTCAACGTCAACGTCCGCACCGCTGTAACCTATAGCGCAGAGGACTCTGCCCCAGTTAGCGTCCGCGCCGAACATAGCCGCCTTGAAAAGAGAGGAGCAAATGACGGATTTTGCAACCGTCTTTGCAATTTCTTCTTCCTTTGCACCCGTAACGGAGCATTCAAGAAGTTTTGTCGCGCCCTCGCCGTCGCCCGCTATCTTGCGGCACAGGTAAACCGTGATGGTGTTGAGGGCTTTCATAAATTCCGCAAAATCTTCATCCTCTTTAGAGATGGTGGCATTGCCTGCCATACCGTTTGCCAAGATCGCAACCATATCGTTTGTGGAGGTATCGCCGTCAACGCTGACCATATTGAACGTATTCTGTATATCTGCGGAAAGTGCTTTTTTGAGCATTTTGGGAGATATCGCCGCATCCGTTGTTATGAACACGAGCATAGTTGCCATATTGGGGTGGATCATACCGGAGCCCTTCGCAATGCCGCCTATATGGCATTCCTTGCCGCCGACGGTAAATTTCACCGCGATCTCTTTGAGCACCGTATCCGTCGTCATAATTCCTTCCGCTGCGCGAACGCTGCTTTCCTCGGAAGAGCCGAGTTCGGAAACGAGAAGCGGAAGTCCGACCGCAATAGGAGTTATGTCAAGGCGTTGACCGATAACACCCGTTGACGCTACGATAACGTCGCTCGGCTTTACGGCGATATTTTCCGAAAGGAGCTCGCACATTTTTTCCGCAACCTCTATACCGTCCGCGTTGCAGGTATTTGCATTTCCGCTGTTGCAGAGCACAGCCTGCGCAACACCGTCCGTTATATGCTTTTTTGTAACCGTGAGGGGCGCACCCTTCACGAGGTTTTTCGTATAGACAGCCGCCGCAGATGCGGGAACCTCGCTATATATGAGCGCAAGATCGCGCTTTGTTTTGTTTTTGCGTACACCGCAGTGTATGCCGGAAGCACTAAAGCCTTTTGCGGCACAAACGCCGCCTGATGTAATTTCCATTTTATGTACCTCTTTATTTAAACGTTCATACCCTCGGTCATATCCGCACCGAGTACAAGATTAAGACATTCTATAGCTGCGCCGCACGCGCCTTTTCCAAGGTTATCGTATCTGGCAGTAAGGAGTATTCTCTCCTCGTTTCCGTGAACGGATATCTCCATCGTGTCCGTTCCCGATCTTTTTCCTGCGGAAAGGAAGCCTTCCTCGTCCGCGCCCTGTGCAAAGCTTACAACGGGGCCCGTATATTTTTCCGCGTAGATCTTCTTTATTTCTTCAATTCCAAAGCCTTCTGCAAGCTCGCTTGCAAAAAGCGGAACAGTGACCTCCATACCGCTGTAAAAATCCGAAACTATCGGGCAGAACACGGGTGCGTTTTCAAGCCCCGTTATCTTCTGCATTTCGGGAAGGTGCTTGTGCTTTTGGGAAAGAGCGTATTGTCTGGGTGCAGAAAGCAGCTCGTCTCTTCCCTCTTCCTCGTATGCCCCTATCATCTTCTTGCCGCCGCCGCTGTATCCCGTTATGGAAAAACAGGTAAGCTTCGCATCCTTCTCAAGCGCTCCGCATTCTATAAGAGGATAAACAAGTGCGATAAATCCGCTTGCGTGGCAGCCGGGAACGGCTATCCTTTTGGAGGTTTCTATCTTCTGCTTTGCGGCCGCGGAAAGCTCGGGAAATCCGTACGCCCACGCATCGTTAGTTCTGTGCGCCGTTGACGTATCAAGGAGAACGGTGTTTTCATTTTCCACAAGGGATGCAGATTCTATCGCCGCCGCATCGGGAAGGCAAAGAAAAGCTATATCTGCGGAATTTAGCGCTTCGCGGCGTGCCTGCGTATCTTTTCTTTTTTCTTCGGGAAGCGTTATAAGCTCAATATCTTCTCTTCCCGAAATTCTTCTGAATATATCAAGCCCCGTTGTTCCGGCGCTGCCGTCTATAAAAACTTTCTTTTTCACAAAAAAACACCTCGTTTTCAAAAAGGGGATAGCGTATTTATTTTCATTTATGCATAAATACATCAACAATAGTTCGTATATTATATCACGCAATGTATAATTATGCAATAGTTAAAATAAATTTTTTTCAGGTTTTTTTAAAGTTTTTTTGCCTATTTTCCGCACCGCGCGAAAATTCAAACTCTTTTGAACGTAATTAAAACAGTTTTACCGATTTTTGTTCAATTTTAAGCAGAAATTATTTATTCATCAAAAATGCATAAAAATTCGGCATTTGCAAAAAAGCAAATGCCGATAATTTTATTCCGCGTGAATTACCGCGTGTGCCTCTCCGTCGCCGCCGCGAATGTTAAGCCCGTCGTCGCTGTCAAGCAATGCTCTGTAGCTCGCCGTCTGTGTTTTTTCATCATACTTCTTTACAAGTGAGAGCGTGCCGCAATGAAGCGTTGTGGATTCGTTACATATCTGGATAACGATTATCGCGTGATCGGAAGAGCCCTCTCCCGGGACCCAATAGAAGCTTTCGCCGTTGGTAAGGTTCAGTTCCGCAACCTCTTTTTCTTCTTCATCGGCAGAGGAGATAAGCGCGCCGCCGTCCACGGCAAGTATCACCTTTGTATAATCACATCCAAGGTCAAAAGAAAACATCATTTTGTGCGCGGCAGAATTATCCGCATAATCGACCCAGGTTATATGCTCCGTGGTTTCTTGAGTTATATTAGGAATTCCCGCGTCCCCGCAAGAGACGAGAAGCAGGAGCATTGACAGCAATATCGAAAAAAAAGCAACTTTTTTCATAAAAAATCCCCCAAGTATAAACAAATTTATACCGAATGTGTTATAATGATTATAACACATTCCCGGATTTTTTTCAATAGTAACTTTATAAATATATCTTTATGAAACAAAAAAATATCCAAACAAAGGAGCATATCCTATGAGCATATCCCACCCATTCCCCGCGGTATGGAACAGCGGCTGTACGGTACTTATTCTCGGCAGTTTTCCCTCCGTCAGCTCAAGGGAGCAGGGATTTTTCTACGGGCATCCGCAGAACAGATTTTGGAAAGTGACCGCCGCCGTTTTCGGGCAGAGTATTCCCTCAACCATTGAGGAAAAACGCGCTTTTCTTCTTCGCAACGGCATCGCACTTTGGGACGTTATAGCATCCTGCGAGATAGAGGGCTCTGCCGACAGCAAGATAAAAAACGCCGTGCCAAACGATATATCTTCGCTTCTTGAAAATTCGCACATATCGCGCATTTTTGCAAACGGCAGCACAGCGCATAAGCTATACGGAAAATACATAGAGCCGAAAACGGGTATCCCTGCATATAAGCTCCCATCTACAAGCCCGGCGAACGCCGCGTGGAGCGTGGAAAAACTCACGGAAATTTGGAAAATCATCAAAGAGGAGAAATAATTATGACACACAGAGAAAAAGCTATAGAAAATTTTTATAAAGGATACAACTGCGCACAGTCCGTTTTTTTGGCATTCTGCGACGTAACGGGCTTTGACGAGGAAACCGCACTTCGCATTTCCTCCTCCTTCGGCGGCGGTATGGGCAGACTGCGCGAGGTCTGCGGTGCCTGCTCCGCTATGTTTATGGTCGCGGGTCTTGTCTGCGGCTACACGGACATCTCCACGGATGAGCCGAAAAAGGAGCATTACGCACGCATACAGGCACTCGCCGCAAAATTTAAGGAAAAGCACAGCACCATTATCTGCCGTGAGCTTTTGTCGTCCCTTGCTCCCGACACAGACCCCACGCCCAGCGCACGCACGGAGCAGTATTACAAAACGCGCCCCTGTGCCAAATTCATCGGCGATGCCGCGGATATAATCGACGGGATGCTTGCGGAAAACGGGGTTACGTTTAAATAAAATTTTCTTTAAAAAAAGACGATGGCTTACGCTCCTTCTCATAAGGATGTTTACAAAACTGTAGGGACCGGCGTCCTCGACGGTACTTAATACACACATAAAAACGGCAGAGAACTTGTTTTCTCTGCCGTTTTGTGGTATAATGGAACTAACGAGAAGCCTCTCCCTTTGGGAGAGGTGGCGGCGAAGCCGACGGAGAGGGCAAAATGGATCGAGAACCACTAAAGAAAAATAATGAGTTGCTAAATGTCGCAAGAATTTTACGCCGTAATATGACTCGGCAAGAAAAACATTTATGGTATGATTTTTTGCGATATTATACGGTAAAGATATACAAGCAACGGATAATAGATAAGACTTTTATTGTCATAGTGCGCGTCTTGTGATAGAGCTTGACGGTTCACAGCACTATACAAGCCAAGGTAAAGCACACGATGCAGCAAGAACTGAAATCCTTAAAAGATATGGAATTTATGTTTTGCGGTTTTCAAATAGAGATGTAGATAAGAATTTTGAAGGTATTTGCCGAATGATTGATCGGGTAATCAATGAGAGAATTGAATACTCGTCGTAAAACGCCCTCTCACCCGCTATCGCGGGAGCTCTCCCAAAGGGAGAGCCTTAAGACGCGCGCTCACCCTTAGGGGTATGTGCTTTGCCCGAAGTCTTTGTAATACAAAGGCGAAACTGGCGATAAAAAAGATAATGGATGGATAATATTTATGTGTATGATCTGTGATAGAATCAATATGATCAAGAACGGAACGAACCCTTGGTTTGTAAAAGAGTTAGAAACAGGATATGTTGTTATTGGCGATAATCAACACTTTAAGGGTTATACATTGTTTCTCTGTAAAGAACACAAAACCGAATTATTTCAATTAGACTATTCTGCAAAAATGAAATTTTTGGAAGAAATGTCTGTTGTTGCCGAAGCTGTAGCAAAAGCATTTAATGCTGAAAAAATGAATTATGAATTATTGGGTAATGGTGATACTCATATACATTGGCATCTTTTTCCCCGAGTAAGCGGTGATTTGGGAAATTACGGTAACAATGGGAAAGGGCCTGTGTGGTGGTATCCAATGGATAAAATGTACAGTTCTAATAATCGCCCCACAGGAAAAGAGCTGGAAAATTTGAAAGCAAAATTGGAAAAAGAATTGAATCAACTTTTATGATATTATGCTATGCCACAATATTAGAACGCCGACAGACTTTAAAATCTGCCGGCGTTAATTATTTGTTTACTGCATAACATTTTTTATCCGTAGGGGAGACCTGTGGTCTCCCGCGGGCGAACACAGGTCTCCCCTACCGCGTATCATGTCAATTCTCCGCCAAGGACATCACACATTGCGCCATCGTCTTTTTTTTAGTTTTCTTTCTTTTCTTCGTGATATTCTTTTTCCGTGTTTACGTTCCAGATAGCGTCGCGGGAAGCATCGCCGCGTTTGAGAGTGCGCACAGCCTCGAACGCCGTCATCATAGAGTGGTCCATATTGTTGTATCTGTGCTGACCGTTTCTGCCGATGCAGTAAAGGTTGCCGATACCGTCAAGGTAATTTCTTACCTTATCAAACTCTGCGTAAGTACCGAAATATGCGGGGTACGCTTTCTTAACTCTTGCACGTGTGCTGTCAAGAATATCCGCCTTATCGAGAACACCGATCTTTTCAAGCTCGCCTGACGCAAACTCGATAAAATCCTTATCCTCCATATTCCAAAGCTCATCGCCTTCGTTGCAGAAATATTCAAGACCGATCCATACGTTGTTTTCAAAATCCTTTACCATATAGGGGGACCAGTTGTTGAACACCTGAAGTCTGCCTATCTTGACGTCGCGCTCCTGAATGTATATCCAGCAGTCCGGAACGATATTGCCGACAGTTTTTATCTTTGTTTCGTTCTTTATCTTGAGCTTGTTTACAAGAAGACCTACCGTGATAAAATCGCGGTAAGGAAGATTTACGGCTACGTTGTGTACGTCCTCGGGAACAACGCTTCCCATACCGTCCACAAGATCCTTTATAGGCATCGTGGAGAAGTAATAATCCGCCTTCATCGTTTCTTCCTTGCCGTTATTGACAACGCCTACGGAGAGTATCTCTTTGCCGTCCGTTTCAAGCGTCTTAACAGCGCAGTTTTTGATCACCTTACCACCGAGCTTTTCTACTTCCTCGGCAACCTTTTCCCAAAGCTGACCGGGGCCCTTTTTCGGGTAGATATACTGCTCTATCAAGGAAGTTTCCACGTTTTTGCTGTTCTTCTTGAACGGCTTCGTGATAACGGCAAGCACCGCCTTCGTAAGAGAAAGGCCCTTAACGCGCTGCGCGCCCCAGGAGGGATCGATATTCGCAGGATTTACGCCCCAAAGCTTTTCCGTGTAATCCTCAAAGAACATTTCGTAAAGAGGACGGCCGAAGCGGTTGATGTAGAAATTGCGCAGAGAATCCTCTTTTTTCTTGAACACCGCAGACCAAACGTAGCCAAATCCCGCCTTCATCGTGCGGACAAAGCCCATATTGGTAAACGTTTTAAGCTTTAAGCTGATGGGATAATCGAAGAATTTTTTGAGGTAATAAATTCTGGAAACGCGGTTACGAACAAGCATAACCTCGTCCTCTTTTTCGGGGTCGGGGCCGCTTTCGGAAAGCTTCTTGTTCGTTGTACCGAGGATTATGTCATCCTTGGAGGGTGCGCCCTGCGTGGGCATAAACTTCGCCCAGAATTCGTTTACCTCCTCACTTTTGGAGAAGAAGCGGTGGCCGCCGATGTCCATTCTGTTGCCGTTATATTCGATAGTACGGGAAATACCGCCTATAGCGTCGGATTCTTCAAGTATTATCGGAATAACGTCCGTTTCCGTAATAAGGTTATATGCCGCGCAAAGACCCGCGGGACCTGCGCCGATGATTATAGCGGTCTTTTTATTTTCCATTTTATTCTCCTCTTTAATTATATATTTATATTATTTTCCGCGATAAACGAGAATTTTTCTGCCAATGTAGTTCCAGATAAGCACAACGCCCTTTACAAAGCAGGTAAGCACAAGGTACCAGAATCCGGATTCACCCGTAACGAGCGTGCCGACAAGCGTGAGCCCCACCGTAAGGAAATAGCCTATAACGCCGACGATAACGTAGATTATAAACGCCTTCACCGTCTTTCCCTCTTTTTGCTGCTCTGCCTTGCGGAAAACAAAGATGTTGGAAAGAATGAAGTTCACTATAAGACCCACTATAAAGCCCGCCGTAACGGAAACGGCAACCTGCCATTTATCCTCGCCCGTAGCGCCGAGGATGACGTAGAGCATTACGTAGTTCACGCCCATATCGATAAGCGCCGCAACGCCGCCGACGATGGCATAACGCAAAAATTCCCATAAAGTATCTTTTTTCAAATTCATAACCGTCACCTCTGTAACATATGTCGAAAAAGCAGTACCTTTTTCTCATATATTTTTGTACTTTATTCAGTATAACATAAAAAATTTTTAAAAGCAACACAGAAGCGCAAGTCTTTTGAAAATTTTAAATATTAAAATCGCGGCAACAAGCGGCAAACGAAAGCACAAAGGCTTATTATATTTTTGCGGTTGCTTGGGAGCAAGCAACCCTATGGAAAAGAAAAATTAATTTTTCCTAAAAACGCCCCGTTTTCTTGACAAAACAAGCCTTATATATTAAAATAAATACAAATAGGGGAGTAATCGGCACTTGTTTTTTAAGTGTGGCAAGGTCAACATACTGAAAGAACTTCTTTCTGGCTTTGCACGAAGCGGTGAGACTTATCTGCCAAGGGGTAGGTAGGTCTTTTTTTGTCGAAAAAATCTCCAATCCCCCTGCCAAATCAATTACAACATTATTTTTCGGAGGATTTTTAAAATGTCACTTTTAGAGCTTTTCATTATCGCCGTCGGTCTTTCTATGGACGCTTTTGCCGTTGCCATATGCAAGGGACTTTCGGTAAAATCGCTTAAAACCAAGCATATGATCATAGTGGGCCTTTACTTCGGCGCGTTTCAGGGACTTATGCCCCTTGCGGGATATTTCCTTGGCAAGCAGTTTGAAAGCTATATCACAAAATTCGATCATTGGATAGCATTCGTGCTTCTTGCTCTCATCGGCGCAAATATGATACGCGAAGCCCTTTCCGGCGAGGCGGAGGAATGCTGCTGCTCCTTCGGCGTAAAAGCTATGGTGCCAATGGCTGTGGCAACGAGCATAGACGCGCTTGCCGTCGGCGTTACGTTCGGCTTTATGCCCGACGTAAGGATCGCGCCCGCGGTAATGTTTATCGGCGTTATCACTTTCACGCTTTCCGCCATCGGCGTTAAGATAGGCAACGTGTTCGGTGCGAAATTCAAATCCAAGGCGGAGCTTGCAGGCGGTATCATTCTCATTCTTATGGGAGCAAAAATATTGCTTGAGCATCTCGGAATAATAAATTTTTAAAATAAGGTACATAAAATGGTAGTTAAAGAGAATTTTTATGTCGGTTACAGTGATATCAACAAGGAAATGCAGCTTTCCAACGCAAGCATACTTAAAATATTTGAAAATATGGCGTGCATTCACGGCGCGCTTTGCGGAGAAAGCATAAAAACAAGCTCCATCCGCTGGTTTCTTACCGCCTACGAGGTGAAGGTCCTGCGCCGCCCCGAGATAGAGGAACGCATATGTGTTCATACCTGGAGCCGTGAGATGCGCGGCGCCTCCGCCTGCCGTGAATTTGCAATATACGGCGAGGACGGCGGTCTTTGCGTCACGGGTATCTCCAATTGGGCGCGCATGAACGCGCAGACACAGCGTCTTGAACGCGCAACACCCGATATTGCCGCAAAATACGAAAGCGAGCCGGAGCGGACAAGCTTTGGCAAAGCTTGGCTTGAAAAGCTTTGCGAGCCCGCGGAATATACACATTCGCGCAAGTTTACCGTTGAGCGTAATTACATCGACGTAAATGACCATATGAACAACGTATTCTACCTTGATGCAGCGGAGCTTGTGCTTCCCGAAAACGTATATGCCGAGGAAGAAAGCAAGAGCTTCAAGATCATGTACCGCCAGGCGATAAAATACGGCGAAACCGTGGATTGCCTTTACGGTGAAACGGACACTTCCCGAAGCGTTGTGCTCAAAGACGAAAAAGGTGCTGTCCGCGCTATTATCGAATTTGAAAAACAGCGCGTATGAGGTCACGTTTATGAAAAAGAAAAGCAATATTGGGCTTATAAAAAGATTTTTGCCCTACTATAAGAAATACAAATGGATAATGATCTTCGACCTTTTCTGCGCCGCGCTTACAACGGTGTGCGAGCTTGTGCTTCCGATGATAGTGCGCGAGATAACCGGCGCGGCAACGGATAATATCGAAGCCCTCACACTTCGCCTCATCCTTTCCTGCGGCGTGTTCTATATAGTTTTGCGAATTATAGACACCGCCGCAAACTACTATATGACGTCTGTCGGTCACATTATGGGCACGAAGATAGAAAACGATATGAGGCACGACCTCTTTTCACATCTGCAAAAGCTCTCCTTCTCTTACTATGACAATACGAAGATCGGCACGCTCATGTCGCGCATAACGACCGACCTTTTCGACGTAACGGAATTTGCGCACCATTGTCCCGAAGAATTTTTTATCGCGGGTATCAAGATAATCTGCGCGTTTATCATCCTCTGCACGATGAGTGTGCCGCTTACGCTTATCATATTTGCGACAATCCCCGTGATGCTCGTATGTCTTATATTCTTCCGCAAGAAGATGAGGGATAATTTTGCAGAGTCGCGCAAGCAGATAGGCGAGCTTAACTCCCAGGTGGAGGACAGCCTGCTCGGAATAAGAGTTGTGAAATCCTTTGCCAAGGAAAACTTGGAGCAGGAAAAATTCGACAAAGGCAACAAGGAATTTCTCCGCCTTAAAACACAGCGTTATCACATTATGGCGGGCTTTACCTCCTGCACTCGCCTTTTCGACGGTATTATGTACATCGTCGTTGTTATCGCGGGCGGTATCTTCCTTTTGAATAAATCCATCTCCGCCGCAGACTACGTGGCTTACCTTATGTTCGTGTCAACACTCCTCACCTCCATCAGACGTATCGTAGAATTTTCCGAGCAGTTCCAAATGGGTATGAGCGGTATAGAACGCTTTGCCGAAATTATGGATACAGACCCCGAAATACAGGCCGCAGCAGGAGCAAAAGAGCTTACTTCCGTGCGCGGCGAGGTCGAATTTGACAACGTATCCTTCAGCTACGAAAGCACTTCGGGAGAGGTGCTCCATCACCTCAACCTCAAGGTAAAGGCGGGCGAGAGCATCGCGCTCGTCGGTCCCTCCGGCGGCGGCAAGACCACGCTCTGCTCCCTTATCCCAAGGTTTTATGACGTGAACGAAGGCTCCGTTAAGATAGACGGAAACGATATCAAAAACGTGACTCTGCACTCCCTGCGCGAAAACATCGGCGTTGTGGCACAGGACGTTTACCTCTTCTCCGGCAGTGTGCGCGAAAATATCGCATACGGCAAGACGGACGCAACGGACGAAGAAATAGAACGCGCCGCACGTCTTGCGGGCGCGGATGAATTTATACGCGAGCTTCCCGACGGATACAACACATACGTCGGAGAACGCGGTGTAAAGCTTTCGGGCGGTCAGAAGCAACGCATATCTATCGCGCGCGTATTCCTCAAAGACCCTCCCATACTCGTCCTTGACGAAGCAACAAGCGCGCTTGACAACGAAAGCGAAAAGCTCGTGCAAGCTTCTCTTGAAAAGCTTGCAAAAGGCAGAACGACCTTCACAATCGCGCACAGACTCACAACGATACGAAACGCAGACAGAATACTCGTCCTTACCGAAAAAGGCATAGAGGAATCCGGCTCCCACGAAGAACTTATCGCCAAAGGCGGTATCTACAGCGAGCTTTACAAGCTTTATTCTGTGTGAAAATCAATATAATAATAAAACCCCGACTTTGTCGGGGTTTTGTACTTTAAATATTTTCAGCTTTAACACGTATATTATAAAACATATTAAAAATTTCATCTTGGGGATTCAAATTGTCTTTTATGGTTTCCAAACGCCTCTTTCCTACTCTTCGATCGAGTATTGCAAATATTTTTACTATGAGATTATCACTGTTTAAGCTCTCATCAATGCTTTGATTATCGAACTCCTGAAAAGCGGCATAAAAGCTTTTCTCGCTGAAAATTCCCAATTTAAGCGCCGTTTCATCCATATAGGCGTAGTTTTCGCTCATACGTTTCTCATATGTTTCATCGTGTGGGAACAGATGTGCCTTGTTCCAATTATTCCAATAGCAACCGCTTATCAATTCTTTGCCATCTAATCTTATGGACGCCCTACCGTGATGGTCGGGACTTTTACTATAAGATGTGCAGTAATATTGAATATGTCCCCTTAAAGATTCGGCAAGATATTCGTTTTCAAGCTTATGCCTTATTCCGCTCCAAGTTGACATAGTTAAATTCCTTTTCTGTATTTTATTAAGCAATCCTCCATCTTTAAGGGAGTGGGACCGTTTTGCTTGCAAAATGGTGGAAGGAGCCTTCTTTCACCATTTATATTTCCCTTTATACCGCATCGGCAAGCGCCGCCGTTATATCCCTTGCCATACCGTCAACGATATTTTCAACGAGCGCAAGGTCATCGCCCTCCGCCATTATGCGGATAAGCGGCTCCGTACCGGAGGGACGCACAACAACTCTGCCAGTCTTACCGAGCGTGGTCTTCGCTTCGTCCAAAATCTCGCGCACGCGGTCGCTCGTGTAAAACTCCAGCTTCTGCTCGTGGCTTGCGCGGATATTTTTCGTTATCTGCGGATATTGCTTCATAATTTTTGCCGCTTCGGAAAGGGAGATTCCTTTTCTTCTGAGAACGGAAAGAAGCTGTACCGCCGTAAGCTCTCCATCGCCCGTCGTGGCAAAATCGCGGAAGATAACGTGGCCCGATTGCTCGCCGCCGAAATAATAATCCTCCAAAAGCATCTTTTCAAGAACGTATCTGTCGCCAACCTTCGTGCGTATGAATTTTATATCGTTCTCCTCGCAGAATTTGCCAAGACCGAAATTCGTAACTATCGTTCCCACGAGCGCGTTGTTCGTAAGTCTGCCTCTCTCCTTCATATCGAGCGCAATTATCGCCATTATCAAGTCGCCGTCCACGATATTTCCCTTTTCGTCAACGCAAAGGCAACGGTCCGCGTCGCCATCGAACGCAACGCCCGCAAAAAGCCCGTGCTCAACAACGTATTTCTGTAAGCTCTCCATATGCGTAGAGCCGCAGTTTTCATTTATATTCACACCGTCGGGATCGCAGAAGAGCATATGGCACTTTGCGCCGAGCCCCTCGAAAAGCTCCCTCGCCGTTGCAGCGGCAGAGCCGTTTGCGCAGTCTATCGCTATCTCCATACCGTCAAAGCCGTACATTACCGTGGAGCGCAGATGCGCGATGTAATCCTTGAGCGCATCCGAGGAATAAGTTATAGTTCCTATCTGCTCGGGCTCTGCGGTTTTAAGACGCTCGGGAGTATCCAGAACCAGCTCCTCCACTCTTTCCTCAAGCTCATCGGGAAGCTTCATTCCCGAATCGGAAAACACCTTTATACCGTTGAACTCGCTGGGGTTGTGGGACGCAGAGATCATAATGCCTGCGTGCGCTTTATATTTGCCGATAAGATATGCCACGGCGGGTGTAGGTACAACGCCGAGATTTATAACGTCCATTCCTGCGGAGCAAAAGCCGGCGCTTATGGCACTTGCAAGCATACCGCTTGAAAGGCGTGTATCCATTCCGACAACGACCGTGCCGTATTTATTGTGTCTGCCGCGGCCTATGACCATCGCAATAGCTCTGCCGAGCTGCATCGCTATTTCGCATGTAAGCTCCTTGTTCGCAATACCGCGCACACCGTCCGTACCGAAAAGTCTTCCCATTTTTCCCTCTTTCCGAACGCCTTGCGTTCTTATCAAATTTTCTTGACGGTAACACCGTCTTTTTTATAGATACTGTTCTGTGCCACAACGCCGCGCACGCAGGACGTGGGGTAAACAGTGGAATTTTTGCATATTATACTTCCGGGGCAAAGCACGCTGTTGCATCCTACCTCAACGAAGTCGCCGAGGAACGCTCCGACTTTTTTGCGTCCCGTGGGTATTTCCTCTCCCTCGTTTTTGATAACGACAAGGCTTTTGTCGCTTTTCACGTTAGACGTGACCGAGCCCGCGCCCATATGCGACTTATAGCCGAGTATCGAATCCCCAACGTAATTGAAATGAGGCACCTGAACTCCGTCCGAAATTATGCAGTTTTTAAGTTCGCAGGAGTTGCCCACAACGCTTCCCTTGCCAACGATGGCAGAACCGCGTATGTAAGCACAATGGCGGACCTCCGCACCCTTATCTATAATGCAGGGACCGTTTACAGAAGCGGAGGGAGCTATCTTGGCATCACGCGCCGCCCATACGTTATCTGCGATAAGAGTATATTCTTCACAAGGCAAGGATCTGCCAAGCTCTATTATAAAATCCGAAATTTCGGAAAGCACCTGCCAAGGATACTCCGCGCGAGCCAAAAGCGGCGCGGCAATTGTGTGTCCTTCCTCAAAAAGTGCGTTTATTCTTATATCAGCCATAAAAATCTCCTTTAAATCAACACGGTCATTTATAATTATATTGTGCAAATCACAAATAAATTCATATATTAAATGAACTTTATTGAGGATTTTTCACAAGCTCTTTTTTTATTTTACCATAAATATCCTTGCTTGTCAATTTAAAAAAGGATACAAAAAGCTCCGCACATTTTTGTGCGGAGCTTGGCGTCGATAAGAGGATTCGAACCTCCGACCTGCCGCTTAGGAGGCGGCTGCTCTATCCTGCTGAGCTACATCGACGTATCGCGCCCGAAACACGGGCGCATTTTATTATTATCTTTTATCAGAAAAGATCTTTTCTTTTTTCTTTTTCGGCGGGAACTTTTTCTTCGCTCGGCTCTTCGTCAGCAGGCTCTTCCCTGTCTATTTCTTCAAGGTAATCCTCCACAAGCTCCTCGCCGTGCTCGCTCATCTCCACGTCGTGATCGTGCTCAACGACCCAAACGAACATAGTTTTGATGCGCGCAAAGATGGACGGGCGGTTTTCCTTCCATTCCTCGGCTTGTATGCGCTCTATTTCAAGCTCTTTGCCGACGCCGTCGGAATAATAATCAAGGATATCAGAGCTTCTGCTCTTATTTTTGAGCTTGCCCGAAATAATATTGCCGAACCAAGTATAAATAAGGGAGAACATCGGCACACCAATAACCATTCCGACGAATCCGAAAAGACCGGACATTATCGTGATAGCGATAACGACCCAAACGGATGAAAGGTTGAGATGGTTGCCAATGATCTTCGGGGCAATGATATTGCCGTCTATCTGCTGGATAACGAGGATGATTATCGCAAACCAGACCACGGAGATGGGGTCAGCGATAAAAATGATAATAGCGGAGGGGATAGCACCGATAAACGGGCCAAAGAACGGTATAAAATTCGTAACACCCACAACAAGCGAAACAAGGGGATAATACGGAATACCGACTATGCTGCAAACAACAAAGCACTCAAGTCCGACAAGAACGGAGTCAAACGCCATAGCGACGATATAGCCGCCGAAGGAATCGTCCGCCTGCTTTGCCGCGGAAACGAGCTTGTTGTATTTTCTCTCGGAGAAGAGGGCGCAAACAAGACGCTTGCCCTGAGCCACAAATTTTTCCTTCTGCAAAAGGAAGTATATCGAAAGGATTATACCGAGCGCAACGTCCTTTATCAAAACGATGACGTCACTTATAATACCCGTAAGCTTCGGCACGATATATTCTATAACGGCAGAGATACCCGTAAGCAAGCTGCCCAAGGAGGCTATCGCCTTGTCTATAATTCCCGCTAATTCAGGCACCTTTGTTCCAAAATCCAAAAGCCATCCCTGAATTGAAGAAACGTAGAACGAAATATTATCTCGAAGGTCGTTTATACCCGCAACGACCTGCGGACCGATGATCAGCACGAAACCGGAAAGTAAAAGTATAACGGAAACGTAGGTGAAGATAACGGAAAGCGATCTTTTTAACTTCAGCCTGCCTTTCTTTTTATCAAGGAAAGCAAATATCTTAGTTTCAAAGAACTTTACTATCCTGTTAAGAATATAGGCTATGATTATACCGTATAATATCGGCTTTAAAACAGCAAATATCTTTTTGAATATTCCGCCGACATCGACCTTCAGAAAGAAGAAAATGCATATTATCGCAAAAAGGATCACAAGGCAAGCATAAAATGCTATCTGACCGTATTTTTTGTTATGCTCAAACTTCATAATTTCTCCTTTCCGAAAAAATATATTATCAATATTATTTTATACTTATAAGTCGCACAAGTCAAGTTTTTTCTCACCCTTAATTGTTAGAAAAATATTAACTTTTTTTGTACAATAAAATTTTGCACCCAAACAAGCGCAAATTATATAGAGAGTCCGTTTCAAGTAAATTCCCAAGCAACACAAAAAGTGCGGTCGCCCGCACTTTTTACCGTTATTTCTCTATAACCTTTACCTCTCCGAAAGAGCAGGACGCTTCTATGGAAAGCGGTATTCCTACCTCGGACGTATTGCACTCCGTCTTGAAATCGCCGAAGCTTACGTCGCCCTTAAGTTCCACGGATACATTGTGGGGAACAAATACCTGAACGCTGCCAAAGGAGCAATGAACGATGAAAGGCTTTGTTTGATTGATGATAGCACCGGAAAGGTCTATCTTCATCTCGCCGAAGGAGCATTTGAAAACACCGCCGTCGAAAGGCTTGCCGTTATAATTATAATTCTGCTGTGCAAAAGAGGTCTTTCCCGCAACAGGACCGTTTTTTCTTGCCCATTCGCTTCTTATCGCGGAAACAATGATGCTAACTCCGATAAAAACGATAATTATCGGGAAAATGAGCTTCCAGGAGATATACTCTCCGAGCGTCTTCGTGTGAGAAAGCAAAAGTACAACGCCGACGATAAGACCCATCACGTTGCCAAAATCAGGGCCGCTTGTAAATACCCAATAAAGGCAGGGCAAAATTATAAACATCGTCCACCAGCCGGGGAAAAACAGGTTTATATCCCATATATTCATCGCGTTTCCGCAAAGGATAACGCCGAGAGCGATAACGAGAACGCCCCAGAATATACCTGCAAACGCTTTTCTGTTCATAAATTTACCTCCTGTTTTTTAATATTTCTTGCGAGCTTCAAGCCGTTTCTTTTTAACGTACATATTGCGGAAAACAAGCGCAAGCGCCGCCGCACATATGATTGCAACGGTTATCCAGAACGAAGGTGTAAGCTCGTTTGAACGGACGATGGTTATCCAAAGCTCGTCCATAAGCTGCTTTGCCTCGTCCGAAAGATTGACGTAGCGTTCCATATTCGCAAGAAGCTCCTCGTCGGGGTAAGCTATCTCGCTTGACGCAAGCTCCTCGTCCATAAGGGGCTTTGCAGCGGATATGGGAGTGGAATACCAGATCATATCGCTGTTAGCCGCGGAGATGGATGGCTCGCACATAAAGTTGATGAACATTTCCGCCGCTTCGCGGTTTACGCTTGTGGCAGGAATACACATAGCGTCCGTAAAGAGGTTCGTGCCCTCGTCGGGAATGAAGAAGGCAAGATCCTCGTTATCCTCCGACATCGTAAGGTAGTCGCCCGCGTAATACGGCGCGATGTATGCGTTTTCTTCAACCATCTTGTCGAAGATCTGGTCCATAACGTAAGCCTGAATAACGTCCGCCTGTGCGCCGAGCTCTTCCGCCGCCTCGCGTATCTCGTCCGTATTGTTCGTATTCATCGAATAGCCGAGCTTTTTGAGAGCTATTGCAAACGCATCGCGCGAGTTATCGAACATAAGTATCTTGCCCGCGTATTTCTCGTTCCAGAGAAGCTCCCAACCCGTAACGTCCGCCTCGTCAACGTACTTTGTGTTGTAGATGATACCTACAGTGCCCCACATATAAGGCACGCTGTATTCGTTGGCAGGGTCGTATTCGGGATTTTTAAATTCCTCATCCACGTATTTTTCAAAATTCGGGATATTGGAATAATCGAGCTTTTGAAGCATTCCCTCCTCTGCAAGGCGGGATATCATATAGTCGGAGGGGATAATGACGTCATATCCCGCACCGCCGTTTTTAAGCTTTGCGTAAAGGCTCTCGTTGCTGTCGAACGTGGTATATTCCACGTTGATCCCCGTGAGCGTTTCAAATTCCTTGACAACGTCGAGCGAATCATCCCCGCCGTCGGAGATATATTCGCCCCAGTTGTAAACGTAAAGCGTGATGTTCTGACCCTTAAAACGGGAGTAATACTCCATATCGTAAGCGTATTCCTCCTCTGCGGATACCGCCGTAGAGAAGATGCAGGAAAACAGGAGCAGGGCTATAAAGCAAGAGAGTATTTTTTTGAATTTCATCTGTTATCTCCTTGCTGCTCTCTTTTTTTCTCGTTCGTTTTCCTTGCGGATATCGCGGATGTTCGTGAAAAGGAGCACCGCAAGCACCACAACGAACAAAAGCGTGGAGAGCGCGTTGATCTCGGGGCTGACACGCTTTCTTACCATCGAATAGATAGTGATGGGGAGCGTCTGAAGCTTGCCCGCGGTAAAGAAGCTTATAACGAAATCGTCAAGCGAGTACGTGAACGCCATAAGGAAGCCCGTAACGATACCGGGCATTATCTCCGGAATAACGACCTTCTGAAACGCCTTTGCCGGGCTGCAGCCAAGGTCCATCGCCGCCTCGTAAAGGCTTACGTTTATCTGGCGAAGCTTGGGCAGGATGGAAAGGAAAACGCTCGGCACGCAGAAGGTGATGTGCGCTATGATAAGCGTCGCCCAGCCGTCGCCCACGTTCATTCTCGTTGCCGCAAAAAGCAGCATAAGAGAGATACCCGTAACGATCTCGGGATTGATGAGGGGGAAGTTGGTTACGTTTTTGATAAGCCCCTTTGCCATTTTGTTCTTCATGGAATGAACGCCGATGGCGGCAAGAGCGCCAAGCACCGTTGCCACAACGCTTGCAATAAGCGCAACTATGAGCGTATTCATAAACGATTCCATAATAAGCTCGTTGGAAAACAGCTCCTTATACCATTTCAGGGAAAATCCCTTCCAGGAATAACCCTTTTCGGAGTTAAAGGAGAAAACTATCAGCACCATAATGGGGGCATAAAGGAAAAGAAGCATAAGCGCGGCATATATGCCGGAAAATTTATTCTTTTTCATACAAGCGTCGCCTCCGAATCTTCAGTTTCAAGGCGGTTGAATATTATCATAGTGATAATAACAACGACCATAAGGAGCAAAGACGTAGCGCTTCCGTAATTGAGGTTGTAAGCGCTTGTAAACTGTACGGAGATAAGGTCGCCGATAAGGTAGTTTTCGCTGCCACCGAGAAGTCCGGAAATAACGAACGTGCTCACGGAGGGTACAAATACCATCGTGATACCGGAAACGATACCGGGAACGCTCATCGGAAGTATTATCCTTCTGTGGGTCTGGAGCGTGTTCGCACCAAGGTCCGCCGCCGCCTCCACAACTCTGCCGTCTATCTTCGTCATAATGGAGTAGAGGGGGAGGATCATATAAGGAAGGTAGTTATATACCATACCGAATATTACCGCGCCCTCCGTATTTATCATCTGCAAAGGCTCGAGCCCGAGCTTTGCAAGGAAGGAGTTTATAACGCCGTTATCCTCTATCAGCGCGGAAAGAGCGTGCGTGCGCAGGAGGAAGTTCATCCACATAGGGAGCATAACGAGCATTATCATCATTTTTTGGTTGCTGTAGGACTTGCGGGAAACGTAATATGCAAAGGGATACGCCGCTACAAGGCATATCGCCGTGGATATCGCCGCAAGGTATATGCTTTTTATAAGCGTAGGGATATGATATGCGGATTTTTTGACGTACTCAAGCGTAAAGCCGCCGTCTCCGTCCGTAAAGGCAAAGTAAACTATCATACAAAGCGGGATGACCGTAAAGGCTATCATCCAGACTATGTAGGGATAGGATGCCCATCTTGCTTTCATCTTCATTTGCCGTCCCCGCCTTCTTCCTCGTCGGGATCCTCCGCAGGCTGGAGCGACCAACCGCTTTTTTTCATAATGTGGATGTTATCGGGGTCGATATAAAGACCGACGATGGTATCCACGGGAGTTACCGTTGTGGACTGCACTATCCAAAGCTTGCCGCTGTCGGGCTTGAGCTTGACCGTGTGCGTTACGGGCTTGCCGTCCTGCACGGGTGTAAAGTGCGCGTAGAGGGTGTGGTTATCGTATTCGAGAAGCGCCTTGCCGCTTTCTGCCCTCATACCGCCCGAAACCTTTGTAAACCAGCCCGCAAAAACGTAACCCTCGCGGGATTCGGGTGTGGGAAGCTCGCCGTAAACACCGTTTTCGCAGAACATATCGTCAAAGCTGTCGTCCGTTTCGGGGGATTCAAAATACACCTTGTATTCTGCGCCCTCCTCGTAAACGGGGGCTTCGGAAATCTTGCTCGATCTTTCACCGTAAGACGTCCAATGTGCGTAAAGTCTGTGGGGCATATTCTTGGAGATCGCGCTGTAAGACTCTACCTTCTGTCCGCCGACGGGCTTTGTGTACCAGCCTTCGAATTCAAAATCGCAGTTCGTGGGCACGGGAAGCTCGCCGTATGCGCCGTTTTCCGGTATCTCCACGGTTTCCGGGGATACCTTGCCGGAGCGCAGAGCTACCTCCATTTCATAATGAACGCCCTTGAACGTCACGTTCACTACCTTGCCGCAGATAACGCCGTCGGAGGGCGCACCGAGCTTGATGTCCTCGGGGCGTATAACGACGTCAACGTTTTCGTTCTTTTCAAAGCCCTTGTCAACGCACTTGTGCTTTCTGCCGCCGAACGAAACGGAAAAATCCTCGTTCATCATACCGGGAACGATATTGGATTGACCGATAAAGTCCGCGGTGAAGGCATTAACGGGCTCGTTATAAATATCCTGGGGCGTGCCTATCTGCTGGATAACGCCGCCCTGCATAACAACGACCGTGTCGCTCATCGTAAGAGCCTCTTCCTGGTCGTGCGTTACGTAGATGAAAGTGATGCCAAGGCGCTTTTGTATCTTTTTAAGCTCTATCTGCATCTCCTTGCGAAGCTTCAGGTCAAGAGCGCCGAGAGGCTCGTCAAGAAGAAGCACCTTCGGCTTGTTTGCAAGCGCACGTGCAATGGCAACGCGCTGCTGCTGGCCGCCCGAAAGAAGATCTACACTTCTGGATTCATATCCCTCAAGGTTTACCATAGCGAGCATTTCGCGCACGCGCTTCGCGATCTCCGCTTCGGGAGTTTTGGAAAGGCGCAGACCAAAGGCTATGTTTTCGTAAACGTCGAGGTGCGGGAAGAGCGCGTATTTCTGAAATACCGTATTAAGCTGTCTTTTATGCGGGGGAAGGCTGTTTATCTTCTTACCCAGGAAGTTGACATCTCCCTCATCCGGTGTGACAAAGCCGCCGATTATACGGAGCGTCGTTGTCTTGCCGCAGCCCGAAGGGCCCAGAAACGTAACGAATTCCTTGTCGTGTATCTCCAGGTCGATGGAGTCGAGGACAGTTTCGCCGTTATAACTTTTTGAAATGTTTTTAAGTTCAATAATAACCGGATTGTTGCTCATTTTTTCCTCTCACTTTTTAAGTTAATATATTGCTTGCGCCGGTTGGCGCGAACGCGGCAGACCGCGTAAATTTAAAAAATGCACGGAAAAACCGAGTTTTTTTCCGTGCATTAAAAAGTGCCGTGAATATTCAAAAAAACATTCTGACAGAGGATAAGAAAAAGTTCCTCTTATTCACGAGGGAATTATAGCAGATTATTCAATAAATTGCAATATATTTTTCAAAAAAATCTTGTAAAAATCCAATTTATCCGCGATTAAGCGTGTTTTGCCCAAAATAAATCCGTTTAATATCATTTTTTCTCCGTTTTGTTGCTTTATCCTTTGAAATACTCCCGTTTCTTATAGCAAAGCCGGGGGACTCATTTTACTCTTTTTATCCTGAAAACGCATATGCTTACGTCGTCCGCGCGCTTGCTCCTGTAATTCACCTCCGAAAGGAGTTTTTCCGCCAGCTTGCAGGCGTCAAGCCGCCATTCGTGCTCCAAAAATTCCGCTATCTTCATTTCACATTCCTCCTCCCCTTTTTCCGTGTCCGTACACGCGCCGTCGGAGCACATAACGATAACGTCCCCGTCGCAAAGAGCAAACTCCGTTATCTCGGCATTGACCTCCGGCAATATTCCAAGCGGGACCGTGCCCGAAGCTATCTTGAAAACGTCGCCGCGCCGCACAACGTATGAGGCGGCGGCACCGCTTTTCACAAAGCATGCCTTGCCCTCGATAAGATCTATCTCCAAAAGATCCGCCGTGGAAAAGCACTCTGTGTTCTTGCTCGAAATAAACATATTGAGCATCTCAAGGGTCGTGGATTTTTTATTTCCATACGAAAGCATCTGTGTAAGGAAGGTCTTGCAAAGCCCTGCCGTTGCCCCCGCCAGAGGTCCGCTGCCCATTCCGTCGCAGATAAAGCCGTAAAAGAAATCCTCGCGCGATTCCGTTGCGCCGAAAGCATCGCCGCAGACTCTTTCTCCTTTTTTCGCGCTCTGTCTGCCTGCGTACTCAACCTCAAAGGTGCGCGTGCGCTCAAGCGTCATAGAAGCGTTCGCGCCGTCAAGCGAATACGTCGGCAGCGTAAACGAGCCGCCGCAAACGGCGGCGCAAAGCGTGCGTATCTCTTGCGCGGATGCGCCCGAGCGAAGTATGTCGCGCCCCGTTGCGATGATATATTTTTTTCTGTCCCCGCAAACAACAAGGTTATCGCAAATGATACCCGAATTTTCAAAAGCGGAAAAGAGCCTTTCCGTCGCCTCCCTGTCAACGGCATAAGCCGTTTCGCTCTTTGCAACGGTATCCGCAATTATCTTCGCCGCCGTACCGTAATCAAAAGCAAAGACGTTGCTCTTATCCATTCCGTCGCTTTCGCGCATCAGCGCCGCCGTGCGCTCGTTTATTTCGCGCACGATGCTGTCCTTTTTAAGGCAGCCGAAGCGCAAGATCTCTCCGTTTTTCGCGCTCCTGCCGTTTTTCATAATGCGCGCGGCAATGCTGTCCACAACGTCCTCTTCCCTCTCCTTCGCCTTTTTACATTCGGCGGCACGGGGGCAGTCCGCACAGTATTTTGCAAAGACCTCCCTGCACATATCGGAAATGCTTTGCTTGTCCGGTGCGCGGAACACCTGCGACATATTTTTTATCATTGAGGAAAGAGAGGAGAGCATCGCGGCGCGCTCGCGGGCTCGGCTTTCGTTCTCCTCATCCTTTTTCTTCGCTATAAGCCCGGAAATGCGAAGCTCGCCCTTTTCCCCCGCATCAAAACGTACGCGCGGCAAAACGCCGAGCTTTGCCGCCCCAACTACCAATATTGAAGCAAGAAGCATTTCGGGAAGCGCGGAAAGAAGCCCCTCTCCTCCTCCCATATACAAAAGCGCGCACGCGCCGCCTACAAGCGGAACACCTGCCGCTATATACGGCGAAAGGTCGGAAAAGATTCCTGCCGCAAGCCCCGCAAAGGCAAATATTACAGCGTGCTCTCCGCCGGCGGCAAGCCCGACGAGAAGCCCTGCAACAGCGGCTTTTGCGCCATCCCCCGAAAGCCCCGTGCAAAGTGTTATGGCATACGCCGCAAAAAGCCCGAGGCTTACGGTAAGCACGTTCACTCCCGAAAGAGCAAATACCGCGCAGAAAACGAAAGATGCACCGCCCGCCGCACCCGCGCTCGTATTTTTAAAGCGAACATCCCTTGCAAAAGAGAAAAGGAACGTGAACACAAGCAGGGCAAGCGTAAAAAACACACCTGCAAAAAGATCGTAAAACGTCCTTCCCGAAAGCGCGCGCACAAGCGACCAGGCAAGTCCGAGAGCAAGGCTTATCAACGCCCTGCGTGAAATATCATCGCGTATGGAAAGCTTTTCCGTAAGCGTCACGGAACCGCGGCCGTCCCCGGCTTTTTTGGAGCTTATGTAAAAAGCATATCTGAGCGCCGCACCGCTTACGCACAGCACGGCAGGAAGATAAAGTCCGCCGCGCGAATATGAAACGGCAAGACGCAGAAATACGCCCAGCACCGTGCATATAACGTACCTTTCTGCGGAGCAGGCAAGCGCCGCGGAAAGCGGATACGTATCAAACGGGAACCGCGCCCCCGAAAAAAGGAAGCCCGTCAAAACGGAGGCAAGCGCAAAAAATATTTGCCGCACGGTCTGCACCCGCGCCATTCTTTTTCTTTTTCTTCTGCGGACAAACGCCGCCGCAGAACCGTTGTGTTTCATTTTTTCGTCCGTCATTTTTTTAAATCCTTCATACGTTATTTTCGGAATTATCAACCGCAATTATATAATAACGCACGGAGTCTGCGCAGATTGCCGAAGCGCGGCGGCAAAAAATAATTCTTTGCCGCGATTTTTGCCGAGAGCAAAAACAAAAACAAGAACGCGGCGCGTTCTTGTAAAATCGAGGAATGGAAAAATCATAGGCATAATAAAAACCGCTCTTTCGAGCGGTTTTTATTATGCCTGCTTGTATCCGTCAAGGAACGCGCCTATCTTTCTGATAGCCTCGCGCATTTCCCCTGCCTCGGGAAGCATTACTATACGGAAATGGTCGGGGTCCTTCCAGTCAAATCCGCTTCCGGGAACAAGGAGTATGTTCGTCGCGTGCAAAAGGTCTGCCGCGAATTTTTTATCGCTTGTAATATTGAACTTTTTAACATCGAGCTTCGGGAAGATGTAGAAAGCACCGCTATTCTTCACAAAGGAGATGCCGTCTATCTTGGCAAGCTCGGAGCAAGTAGCCTCTCTCTGCTCATAGATGCGTCCGCCGGGAGCGACCATAGAATGGGGCGTTTCCATATCTGCCATCGCCGCCGGGATAATGAGCTGTGCCAGCGTATTCGCGCAAAGGCGCATGGAGGTAAGCTGAATAATGCCCTTCTTATAATCCGCCGTGAGGTGCTCGGGGCCGCTTATTATCATCCAACCGCAGCGGTAACCGCAAAGGCAATGCGATTTGGAAAGACCGTTCATCGTAACAACGGGGATGTCGGGCGCAAGCTTTGCAATAGACGTGTGCTGTTTTCCGTCCATAACAAGGCGGTCGTATATTTCATCGGAGAAGATGAGCAGCTCGTGCTCGCGCGCGATGTCCGCGATCTTCAAAAGTATCTCTTCGGGATAGAGCGCACCCGTGGGGTTGTTGGGGTTTATGATAACGATGGCGCGCGTTCTGTCCGTTATTTTGGAACGGATATCGTCAAGATCGGGGTACCAATCGGACTTTTCATCGCAAACGTAATAAACGGGTGTCGCACCGGTAAGGTGTACCGTGTTGCCCCAGAGAGAGTAGCTGGGCGTGGGAACAAGTATCTCGTCGCCCGCATTGAGAAGAGGCATAAGTGCAAAAGAAACGACCTCGCTTACACCGTTGCCGATGAAAACGTCATCGGGAGTAATACCGACAAGCCCTTTTGTCTTGTGGTATTCGCATATAGCCTGTCTTGCATCGGGCATACCCTTGAAGTCACAATAGCCGACGCCTCTTTCCTCGTGACCCTCGATCGCCTTTCTTATGCTTTCGGGAAGACCGAAACCGAATGTCGCGGGGTTTCCCGTATTGAGTTTTAATACGTTTATTCCGCGCTTCTGCATTTCCATCGCTTCAACGAACAACGGTCCTCTGATGTCGGAATGTACGTTTATCATTCTATCTGCAACTTTTATAGCGTTCATATTATGCTCCGTATCGTAAGTGATTATTGTCTAATCATTATAACACAAATGCATACTATAGTCAAACATTTAATTTATAAAATATGATATATTTTTATATCATAAATATCAATATCTTTTTGCCGGGACAAAAAGGATGCCCAACCATAGGTTGAATTTTCCCGAAAACGGCGTTATTGCAAAAGAGCCGCGGGGTTGATATACTTTAAGTGTAAGATCTTACTGCAAAACAAAGTGAAAGGGTGAAAAATATGACCATCAACCTCGGCGCAAAGATACGCGAGCTCCGCAAGAAAAAGAACCTTACTCAGGAGGAGCTTGCGGAAAAGCTGAATATCTCCTCCCAAGCCGTTTCGAAATGGGAAAACGGCACCTGTTACCCCGATATGGCGCAGATACCGATACTTGCAAGCTTTTTCGGCGTGAGCCTTGACGAGCTTTTCAACTATGACAAAGCACAGCTGGACGAAAAGATAGATAAGATAATACAAAAAGCGGGAAATTATTTTTGGGGCGTGCCCGAAAAATGCAAGGAGATATACCTTGAAGCGCTGAAAGAATACCCCTCCAATGAAAGACTGCTTGCGGAGCTTACAGACGTTTATATGACCCACGGACCAAAAGGAAAAGCAAAGCCGCTTGCAGAGCAGCTCTCGGAAGAAGCGCAGGACGTTTTCATCAAATGCCGCGCAAAAGAAAATCTTGCAGAGCTTTATCTTGACGAGGATAACTACGAAAAAGCAAAAGAGATAATAGACTCCCTGCCCGTTATGTACCCGTATATGCTATGCGATAAGATGCGAAAATCCGCCCGCCATCTGCGCGGCAATGACCGCCTTGAATGGGCAAAGGAATGGAAGATCTGCGAGATACAGGAGCTTTACATCGCCTGCGATATGGAGGGCATTGGATACTTTGAAACGGAACAGTATGAAAAAGCATTGGGATCTTTCTCCCAGCGCAGGCGCGTGATAGAAATGTTTATGAAGTCGGAGGAGATCTTTTACGAAAGCTACCTTTGGGACGGGATGCAGACCCACCATTATTGCGCCTATCTTCGCGAAGCCGCTTGCCTTTTGAAGCTCGGGCGCAAGGAAGAGGCAAAAGCAAAAGCGGAACGCGCAAAATATATAGTCACGCACGCTTGGGCAAAAAAAGACGGCTCTGCCAATTATTTTGACGAAAAGACCGCCTATTATTTCCGAAAATATTACCGCGAAGCAGGGCTTGAGGAGATAGAGCCGTGTCCGCTGTAAGCGAATAAAAAGCCAAGGGATCCCTTGGCTTTTTGTATTCAGCCCGCCGCCGCGAGCATATTTTCAATAAATATCCCATACCCGCGGGAAGGATCCCCGACAAGGACGTGAGTCACGGCTCCGATGAGCTTGCCGTCCTGTATAATGGGGCTGCCGGACATTCCCTGCACGATGCCGCCCGTTTTGGAAAGAAGCGTTTCGTCCGTTACCTCAACGATAAAATTTTTCTGCGCACCGCCCTCGTCGATAGCGGAGATGCTGACCTCGTATTTTTGCCGCCCCTCGCCGTCAACCGTGGTGTATATATAAGCCTTTCCGTTGTGGGCATATCCGCGCCCGCAGGCGGGAAATTGCTCCGCGGAAAGCTCGCTTGGCACAGAGGAAAGCGCACCGAACACGCCCGCAAAGCTATTGCCGATTATCTTTCCCGTTTTTTTGCCGGAGAAAAAACCGCGAAGCTCCCCCGGTGCGCCGCTTTTGCCTTTTATAATATCGGTAAGCGTCACATCCTCGCAGGAGCCGTACGATATCGGAATAAGCTCTCCCGTTTCGGAATCGCATATGCCGTGCCCAAGCCCTGCAAACATACCCGTTGCGGGGTCTATAAACGTCACCGTTCCGATACCTGCGGCGTTATCTCGCACAAGCACTCCTATTTTATATACTTCCCCGTCCTTTTGCGGACAAACCGAGATATTTTTATCCCTGCCCTCATGCTTTACGGTGAGCGAAAGCTCCTTTCCCTCGCTGCGCGAAACGGCATCGCAAAGAGCCTTTGCAGAGCCTACGCGTTCCCCGTTTACGGAAATTATCACGTCCCCCTTATGAAGCCCCGCTTCGCGCGAAGGATATTTTGCGTTCTCTCCCGTGCCGACGGCGGTAAGGTTTACGACTATAACTCCGTCCGTATGAAGCCGCACGCCGAAAGGCACTCCCGCCGCGATAAGGATCTTCTCCTCGGATACGGCACGAAAGGCGGCTTCCGCGCTGTTTTCGGAAAGCGCATACGCGGCAGAAAAGTTTATTATAATAACAGTAAAAAATACTGCCGTCAAAAACACTGTCGCCACTTTTTTTATTTTTGTCATATTTTTCGCTTTCAAGGCGGCTTTTTGTGTTTTTTGCTTTTCGTGCCATCGCCGCCGCATGACACGGGACTTTTTTCGTCCGTTTTTAATTTGCTACATCGCGCGGATTTTATGTGTAACAAATTTTCGCAAAATTTCAAAGTAAAATTATAACTATAACGATAAAAAAATTGACTTACCTTTTTGAGCGTGATATAATATTTATAAAAAAGCTTAATTCCGAAAATTCGGGAGGAATAACAAATGAAAGAATTAAACATAGAAACAAAATGCATACAGGCGGGTTACGTCCCCGGCAACGGCGAGCCCAGACAAATTCCGATAATCCAGAGCACCACGTTCAAATACGATACGAGCGAGGATATGGGCAAGCTCTTCGACCTTGAAGCAAGCGGATATTTCTACACGCGCTTACAGAACCCCACAAACGATTACGTTGCCGCAAAAATCGCGGCTCTCGAAGGCGGCACGGCGGCAATGCTCACCTCCTCCGGTCAAGCGGCTAACTTCTACACGATATTCAACCTTGCCTCCTGCGGCGACCACGTTGTTGCCGTTTCCACCATCTACGGCGGCACTTTCAACCTCTTCTCCGTAACTATGAAGCGTATGGGCATCGACTTTACGTTCGTTTCCCCCTACTGCACGGACGAAGAGCTTGAAGCGGCTTTCCGCCCCAACACTAAAGCGGTGTTCGGCGAAACCATCGCAAACCCCGCCCTCGTTGTTCTTGATATCGAGCGTTTTGCAAACGCGGCGCACGCGCACGGCGTTCCGCTTATCGTTGACAACACGTTTGCAACGCCCATACTCTGCAACCCCTTCAAATTCGGCGCAGACATCGTTACGCACTCCACAACGAAATATATGGACGGCCACGGCGCGGGCGTTGGCGGCTGCATCGTTGACAGCGGCAAGTTCGATTGGACAAAATATCCCGAAAAATTCCCCGGTCTTTGCACACCCGACGAAAGCTACCACGGCGTAACGTACACGGAACGCTTCGGTCTTGAAGGCGCATTCATCACAAAAGCCACGGCACAGCTTATGCGCGACTTCGGCTCCATCCAGTCCCCCCAGAACGCTTTTCTTCTCAACCTCGGTCTTGAAAGCCTCCACGTTCGTATGGAGCGCCACTGCGAAAACGCAAAGAAAATCGCAGAGTATCTTTCCACAAACGAAAACATCGCTTGGGTAAAATACAGCGCGCTTGAAGGCGACAAGGACTATGCTCTCGCCCAAAAATACCTCCCCAAGGGCTCTTGCGGCGTTATCAGCTTCGGCGTAAAAGGCGGCAGAAAAGCGGCGGAAGCGTTTATGAAGAAGCTCAAGCTCGCCTCTATCGAAACGCACGTTGCAGACGCGCGCACCTGCTGCTTGCACCCTGCAAGCGCAACACACCGCCAGATGAACGATGCGGAGCTCGTTGCGGCTGGCGTTAGCGCAGACCTCGTTCGTCTTTCCGTAGGTCTTGAAAACGCGGACGACCTTATTGCAGACCTTGAACAGGCATTACTTTCTTGAAATAACTCACCTTTCTTGAAAGAAAGGTGAGCCAAAGAACTTTACTAAGTGATATAAGCAAAAAGCAAGCTTCCTCACATAGAGGAAGCTTTTTTGAGCCTTTTTATACAGAGCGAAAGAAAGCGGGTATGGTTGTAGGGACAGGCGTCCTATGCCCTTCGAGCGTAGCGAGAATTATACCATACTAAAAAATTTACACAAACAAAAGAAGGGTATAGATTTGTTTGCGCCCCGACTTTCCATTTGGTAATAAAACGATCTTTTGCACGAACGCAAGAATCTCTTTTTGCATATATATTATACCACAAAATCCAAGAAAAATCAAGACTTGTACTTTTTCGGCATCCATATTATAATTTATACAACAAATAAAATTAAGGATGGTGTGTAAAATGGTATATGAAATGAATGAGATCTTGTTTTGGAACGATAGCCAAAACTACTATGATTTTACCAGAGACTTAGAAACCAGGTTAGACCCAAATAACATCGTTGAAGACCGCCAAAAGTGGATGGATGAAATGGCGGCATTCATACTGCAAAATATCCCGACGAAACAAGATTTTCTTGACCGAATTGCCGAATATGAGCAAAGCGGAAAACCCATTCCCATCTCATCGAGAAATCTTTGCTGTAATGATCTATCCATCGACCAGTTAAAAAAATCGTATAAAAACGCACGCTTCAGAGGGAAAGAACGAGCAGATATAGTGGAAAAGGCTATCGCAGGCTGGGCGGCGGATCATATCGGCTTTTATGCAGGACGTATTTTGAAAAAGCCGCAGGAGGACATAATGGAAATGACCATCGGTGCAGGTTTTGGCACCGTATCGGTCGTAAGGAGTATGAGAGAAAACGATTTCTATACGGGCGTTGATATCGATTTTCTCTGCGCCAAAAATGCCGACGGGATCTTGAGGCATTATGACAAATCGGGAGTCGGCATTGCCGCCTCGCTTTGGGATCTTCCGTTTGAGGACGAAACGTTCTCTGTGATATGCTCAAATCTCGGATTGGATGAATGCAGGGAAGTTCCTGCTATCTTGAAGGAAGCGGCGCGGGTCTTGAAGCCGAACGGGCGAATGGTGTTTTCTTGCAATAATGCAAAGTACCGCCGCATTAAAAGATGCTTTGATCTGTACGGTTTTTCCGAAGAGGAAGCAACGGAATGTATCAAGCGCGTCCGCCTATATGTAGATCATACCGAGTTAAGTGCCGAGATGCAAAGGCTTGGCTTTGCGGAAAGCGCATATCGTCAATTTGACAACAAATATGTGGTTGAATATACAAAAGAGTAAAGCATTCTACTATTATTCAAAAAACCTCTCTTGCGGCACCTACGATAACGCAGGTGCCGCAAGAGAGGTTTTTCTGTTTTATGCAAGCTCTGCAATCACTTCAACTTCGCAAAGAACGTTCTTGGGAAGTGTCTTTACCGCAACGCAGGAGCGCGCGGGCTTGGAAACGAAGTATTTGCCGTAAACCGCGTTGAAAGCGGCAAAATCGCCCATATCCGCAAGGAAGCAAGTTGTTTTTATTACGTTTTCATAGGAAGCGCCCGCTGCCGCGAGAAGTGCGCCGATATTTTTGCACACCTGCTCCGTCTGTTCCTCGATGGTGGCTGCCTCTACGTTTCCCGTTGCGGGGTTGATAGCTATCTGACCGGATGTGAAAAGAATATTTCCCGTAATGATGCCCTGGGAATAAGGACCGATGGCATCGGGGGCGTTTTTCGTATAAATGACCTTAGACATAATTATCCTCCAAAATTTTATTACTGTATTATTTTAAAGCCGTTTGCAACGAGAGCGTTTTTGATCTCCTCTATATGCTCGAAGCTCCTTGTTTCCATACCGAGGCGCAAGAAGCAACCGTTTACCGCCTGTGCGTCGCCGTGCTCGTGGTAAACGGAAACAACGTTGCCGCCGCACTCCGCAATAATATGGGAAACCTCTTCAAGCTGACCGGGCTTGTCGATAAGCTCGATAACGATGGAGCAAGCTCTGCCGCTCTTGTGAAGACCGCGGTCTATAACGCGGGAAAGTATGGTTACGTCGATGTTGCCGCCGGAAACAAGGCATACGACCTTTTTGCCGGCAACAGGGATCTTACCGAATTTTACCGCGGCAATGGCAACAGCACCCGCGCCCTCCGCCGTAAGCTTCTGGTTTTCGATAAGGTGGAGTATTGCCGCCGCGATCTCATCCTCCGTTACGGTTACCATTTCATCAACGTATTTTTTGCAGTATTCAAAGGTATTCTCCCCGGGGCATTTTACAGCGATGCCGTCCGCAAACGTAGCAACAGAGGGAAGTCTTTCCGCCTTGCCCGTCTTAACGGCGTTATACATAGAGGGCGCACCCGCCGCCTGAACACCGTATATCTTAACGGAGGGCTTGAGCGTTTTGAGCGCGTAAGCAACGCCGGAAATAAGACCGCCGCCGCCGACGGGAACAACTACCGTATCCACGTCGGGAAGCTCGTTCATAATTTCAAGTCCGATAGTACCCTGACCCGCAATAACGTCATCGTCATCGAACGGATGGATGAACGTATATCCAAGCTCATCTCTCTGGCGTATAGCCTCCGCATAAGCATCGTCATACACACCGTCAACAAGGCAGACCTCTGCACCGTAACGTCTTGTTGCCTCCACCTTGGAGATGGGAGCCGCAGAGGGAAGGCAGATGACCGATCTTATGCCCTGCTTCGTTGCCGCCATAGCAACGCCCTGCGCGTGGTTGCCCGCGGAGCAGGCAATAACTCCGTGCGCCTTTTCCTCTTCCGTAAGCTGTGAAATTTTATACGCGGAGCCGCGCACCTTGAAAGAGCCCGTTACCTGAAGATTTTCCGGCTTGAGGTAAAGCTCGCAGCCGCACTCCTCGCTCAGTCTTGGTGCTTCTATAAGCTGTGTATGGCGCACGACGCTGTCAAGAACGCGCGCCGCATCGTAAACCTTATCGATAGTCAACATAGATAATACCTCCAATAAAACAAAAATCCGCCCCAAGCTATGAGGCGGATATAAAAATTCCGTTGTACCACTCAACTAAAAAACATCGCATACCAACATATGCGTTCCTTTTAACGCGGGATAGCGGGGCAGCTTACTCTGTTTCAGCTTCCTGCTCGGGAATGATCTTTCTTGCGCATCTTCCTGCGGCTTTCACCACCCGCCGCTTCTCTGTGCGAAGTCTGCACAATATTTTTTCCGTCATTGCATTTGTTTCATATATATTACTTAAATAAGTATAAATTTTCATAACGGAAATGTCAATAGATTTTTTGGAATTTGCAAAAATATCATCATTTATTACAAAATAATATTCTTCGCCTTTTCCGCTTCCTCTATCTTTGCAAGAGCAACATCGGGATAATCCGTGATGATGTTATCCACGCCGACCTCGGCAAGGTGACGCATAATGCCGGGCTTATTGGCAGTCCACGCATTTACAAGTATGCCGTGAGCGTGCGCTTCCTTAACGTAATCTATACCAAGCTCCTCGTACATATATATCTGGTTGTAAGAGGGATGCAGCGCGGTAAAGCCGGCAACGCGAGCATATATCCAAGGATACATCATATTGAAAGAATAGAGTGCGCCCGTTTTGTTTTCGGGGTTTATCTCTTTGATGCGCGTAAGCTTCAGGTGGTCGAAGGAGGAGTATATAACGCGCTCCTGCATACCGTATTCGCGCACAAGGGAGTCTATTGCCTTGATATAATTTACAGAGCCTTCCTTCATTTCTATATTTATAGTCATATCCGTGTTTTTGAAAAGGTCGAGGACTTCGATAAATTCGGGTATCTTCACAAAGCCAAAGCTGTCGCCCCATTCGCCGTTCAAATTATACGTGCGGAGAATATCGAGGCTCGTTTCGGAGATATTTACGTTGGCACCGGACATTCTCTTGATATTGTTATCGTGATGGATAACGAGCTTTCCGTCCGCTGTTTCGTAAATATCGAGTTCAATTCCCTGCGCCTTCATATCTATCGCTTTCTGGAAAGAAAAAAGGGAGTTTTCGGGAGCGTATGCAGATGCACCTCTGTGCGCCATAACTGTTGTTTTCATAGCTTATTCCTTTCGGACTTTTTAAAAGATTTATAATTCAATCATAAAATCCCGAAAGGAAAAAGTCAATAGATTTTTTGTAAACTTATGCAAAAACCATATCCAGCAGCATCATAACGGAAAAGCCGATGAGCGTAAAAAGAGCCATAACGTCCTTTTTATCCCCGGATTGGCTTTCGGGAATAAGCTCTTCCGCAACAACGTAGAGCATTGCTCCCGCCGCAAACGAAAGGCAAAACGGCAAAAGAGTTCTCACGTGCATCACAAGGAGCGCGCCAAGCACGCCCGAAACGGGCTCCACAGCTCCGCTTATCTGCCCCCAGAAGAATGCGCGGGGGCGCGACACCCCCTCGCGGCGAAGCGGAACGCTCACCGCCGTTCCCTCCGGAAAATTCTGAAGCCCGATGCCAAGCGCAAGAAGGCACGCGGCGGCAAGGTTCGCTCCCGAAAGACCATACGCAAGAGAGCCGAAAGCCACACCAACGCAAAGCCCCTCCGGTATATTGTGAAGCGTTATGGAGAAAACGAGCAGCAAAGCGCGCTTTTTATGCGGAGAGGAAGCATTTTTCTTCTCCAATGCGGAAAATATCTTATCCCCGATAAAAAGCAGAACCCCGCCGGAAAGAAAGCCGCAAAGAAGTACCGGGAGCGTGGGAAGCGCAAGCTCCTGTGCCATTTCCGAAGCAGGAAGCAGCAGCGACCAAAAGGAAGCCGCTATCATCACGCCTGCGGCAAGGCCGAGCATAGCGTCCATCACGTTTTTGTGTATGTTTTTAAAAAAGAATACCAAGGAAGCTCCCACCGCCGTCACGCCCCAGGTAAATATCGTTGCCAAAAGTGCTTGCTGCCAATGCGCAAGCAAAGAAAACCATTGTATCATACTATGTCCTTTTTTATAAATATTTCTTCTGCATAATATGACACAGCGCGCGCTTTGGTGAAAAGGGTATAGAAAAAGCAGAGGGCGTGCGCCCTCTGCTTTTGTGCAGATATTTTTCAAGCGGGAACGGGGCGATGAGGACACACATCCGTAAGATATACTCTTGCAACGCATTCGTTGCTTACAATATCATACAGCAATTCGGACACTTTCTCACAGAATTCACTCTGCGGCAAATCGTAGTCCTCGAAAAAAAAGGTAATATGACTTTCGGATACTTTAACGGAAAATTCGGATTCGATTTTCGAAATAAGTTCTCTGGCACCGGTTCCGATTCCAGACCATTCAATGCATATAATAAAACCGTGATAATCATACATCCGCAACGTATTTATAAATTTTTCAGTCAATTTGAAAAGCGACTCTTTGTCCGTCGGACCTTCGTTGACTATTTTATCGTCTTTATTTTTAAAGGTATCTGAACTGGTAGTCACTATCAGCTTAAAACAATTCCGTTTTTCGCGAAAAGCTTCAACAGGGTCAACAGTCGTGATGGCATCGGTCGTGGTTGCCAAAGAATTGCCATCGCCGCAGGATGTTAAAACAAGCAATCCTGCAAGCAGTAAAAAAGAAATAAATTTTTTCAGCATACAAATCCTCATTTATGTAATACAATATGTCAAAGATATGGGATCGCCAGAATTATTTAAATGTTTGTAACCTGCTTGATATACAACTATTCTATATACACCTGACGATGTAGCTGTCCAACGTATCAACTCAACATTACCTTTTTTTATTTGAGAAGAAGCAACAATATTATCATTGGCATCATATAAATACAAATCATAATCCGTTACATAAATACCCTCAACATGCAAATTTATGTCACCTGTTAAACTTGATTCATACGTTGATGCTTTTATATCAATCAGCCAAGAAAGCGCAACCTGAATATCATCACCGACTGACAAATAAACACTACTGTTATGTATTTCGACATCAAGCGAAAAATTAGTATTGTATGCCCCTATACAATTAGGATTTGCGCATAACATCATATCAAGATTTATCATTCCGGCTCCAACACCATCGTCAAATTCACCTATGTCATTTGAATAATCTGAAGTTTCTTGTGCGGTAGCCGTAATCAAAGATAAAATTTTTTCAGGAGTAGTCAAATAGGAAGGATTCGCTTCCAAAAACAACGCTATGCATCCCGTCACCATAGGTGTAGAAAAACTTGTTCCGGCTTTGGATCCAATGTATGGTATTCCCATTTTGTAAGGAGCTGAAACATTTGGTTTTACTATAGCAAAATCATTGTCAGGATATATGTAACACGCCGAAGCAGAATGGCTCCAAGCACCATAAAAACAATTAACACCGCCAACCGTAATTGTATTGACAGCACAACCGGGTGAAGACACTTCTCCGAATTCACTTTGAGAGCTTGTATTCCCCGCGCAAGCAACCATTGTAATCCTATGAGTTTTAACTTGATAATCATAAATAGCATCAACATTATGTTTATAACCAAGACCGTCATTATACCCAAAACTACAATTAACAATATCGCAACCTTGATCAATAAACCATTCCAAACTATCACCGTAATGTGCCGATACGTAAAATTCTGCTTCCGGAGCTATCAATACCGCTACCGAAGTGACATCGCGCGCATGCTCACATGCATTTGATATTTCTTCGGGTGTCATATTCACATAATTAGGAGTATAATTGCGTTTTATTATATTTTTCCCTATTAGATTGGTGTGTGTCATATCAAGCAATTCTCCAACCTCGTATATTCCTACACGAACACCATCTCCGGTATATATTCCTTTATCAACAACATCATACGCACCAACAGCTCGCAAGCAATCATCCCATTCTACTGTAGGATAACCGATATCAATATCTGAATTTTCTGGTATTTCTTCATACGCCACGGAAACGTGTTCCACGCTATCGCAGGAAGCAACGTCCAGCAGTGCCGCAGTGCTTATATCATCAGGACTTGTTCTAAGAACCACGAACGGAGAATAGCCTATAACGTCATAATCCGAATATTCCATATCCGAAAGCGATTTCATATTCTTTGCCACAAGGTTTTCGTGGAACTCCTTGGAATATGCGTTGAGCCTTGCACGCCATTCGTGTACCTCGTCAATCGTTTCAAGAGTTTCCCTCTCGTTAAGAAATTCTTGATACTTTGCCGTTTCCATAAAGTTGCTTGCAAACTCAACCGTTACGTGAAGCTCGCTTTCCGCAGTATCTTCTGTGTTTGTCAGCGCGTATGTAGCCGCATTTGTTTTGAGGCTCGCGGTCGCCTGTGCCAATTCGCTGTAGCTGTCTATCGTGTAATTTTCTTCATTATCAAGATAGAAGTGCAGCTTGTTGTACGGGTTTTCGGTCTCCTCGGCGACGCTGTTCACCGCGGTTACCGTGTTGGCGGCAGGCACTGTCAAAAGTGCAAACACCAACATTAAGCCTATGAGTTTTTTAAGAGTCCTTTTCATTTTCAGGACCTCCTTATAATTTATTTTATCACACTATCGCATTTTTTGCAATAGTGCGATAATTGCATAATTAAATGTGAGAAAAAATTCTCATTCTTTCCCCCCTCTACTCTATATAAGGACTTTTTTCAAAAATGTTCACCAATGTTTACAATTTGTTTACAATTTAAGTGAAAACGGGATGTCGGGGCGGCATTCCCTGCGGTTTTTACCCCTCTATATACTAATAGTTAAATTTCAAGAAAAATTCGACAAGTTTTCGCAAATTTTCTTTAAAAATTTTTATCTCTATACATAGAGCTGTGCTTTTTTGAAAAATTAGCCTTATTTTGCAAAAAAAATTTCAAAAAAATAAACCGACGGCGAACCATCGGTTTATTTTCACATATCTTATTAAATTTCCACCGTTATGGGGAAAACGAACGTCTTGCCCGCTTCAAGCGAGATTATTCCCTTTTTGTCTTTAAGCGTTTCCACGGGAACGCACTCGTCCGCGCCGTGCCACGGCTCTATGCAAACAAAATTTGCGTGCGGCTTTGCCCAAAGCCAAAGGTGCGGCACTTTTCCAAAGTGCATCTTCATATATGCTTTTCCGTCCCTTTCAAGGCGTACTCCCTCGCTTGCCACGGCAGGGAAACAGAGAGAACCGCTTTCAAAGAATTCGCGCGTCAAGGTAAGCTCGCTCTTGCCATTCAGCGTGACGGGCGCGGCATTTTCGTTGGGTCTGTCCGCTTCGTTAAAGAAAAGCGCCGTTACGTTCTCTTCCTTTTCAAATACTATCTTATCCCCGAATTCGCAGAAAAAGCCGGGGTGTGCGCCAAGGGAAAAATACATCGTTTCCTCCCCTTTATTCTCCACCTCGTAGGAAAAGGAAAGCGTTCTGCCCTTCAGCGCAAATCTTGCGCGGAAAACAAGATCAAAGGGGTACATTGCCTTCACGTTTTCGTCGGGAGTATAAGCAAGAGTAAGCGTGCTTTCGCTCTTTTCCTCTACCTCAAACAGCACGTCGCGCGCAAAGCCGTGCTTGGGCATGGGATAACGCTCGTTTTTGTATATATATCCGTCCGTGTGCATTTTTCCGACAGCGGGAAAAAGCACCGGCGCGCTTCTGCTCCAAACCTCGGGGTCCGCCTGCCAAAGATATTCCCTGTTCGCAGAAATATCGCAAAGACTTCTCATCTGTGCGCCGCGCTCTTCCACGGAAAGAGAAATTGTTCCGTTATTTATTTTTATCATAATATCCACCGTCTTCCGTATTTTTTATGAATATATTACCACAAAAGTTTCGTTTTTTCAATATGTGAGAATAAAAGGAGATTTTTTAAAATTTTTTTACTTATTTTATTAAAAAAGAAACAAAAAGTCTTGACTTTTTGCACACTGTTTGATATATTAAATGATAATCAAATTGATGATTTTTATTTAAACGGGAGAAATAACAATGGGTTACGCTTACGCGATCAACTGCATAATTATTAGCGCTATTGTCCTAACTGCGTCCGCATTTCAAGATAGCGTTAAAAGTTGTGTCATAGATTGCAAAGAGTAAGCTTTTATTTTTACGGACTGAATATACGAGAACGCTTTCCGTAAATTATGGATTTTTTACGATCTTTCCGCCTATGGTTAGCTTTTAGCCATAGGCTTTTTGTTTTTTCCGAAATAAACCAGTATCTCAGGAGGCATTTATGAAAATCGCAGGTTCGGATATACTCGTTGAAACTCTGATAGAGCAGGGTGCCGAAGTTGTTTTCGGTTATCCCGGCGGTCAGGTCCTCAACATTTACGATTCTCTCTACCTCAAATCCGACAGAATTAAACACATTATCACAGCTCACGAGCAGGGCGCGGCGCACGCCGCAGACGGCTATGCAAGAGCAACGGGCAAAGTCGGCGTTGTTATCGCAACGTCCGGTCCCGGCGCAACAAACCTTGTAACAGGTCTTGCAAACGCAATGCTCGACTCCGTTCCGATGGTCGCTATCACGGGCAACGTGCCCTGCAACCTTCTCGGTAAGGACAGCTTTCAGGAAGTTGACATCGTCGGTGTCACGATCCCCGTTACAAAGCACAATTTTATGGTAACAAAAACGGAAGACCTTGCAGACACGATAAGACAAGCCTTCCGCATTGCAAAATCCGGCAGACCCGGCCCCGTCCTCGTTGATATTCCCAAGGACGTTCAGATAAACACTGCGGAATACGAGCCCGTTCCCGTTGTTGAGCCCTTCGAGCTCAAAACAGCAAGCGAAGACGCTATTGAAGCGGCTGCCGCTATGATAGCACAGAGCAAAAAGCCCTATATCTACTGCGGCGGCGGCGTTATCTCCGCAGGTGCGGAAAAAGAGCTCGCTCTTCTTGCCGAAAAGATGGACGCACCCGTAGGTTGCAGTATGATGGGTCTTACGGCACTTCCCGTTTCCAACAAGAGAAACCTCGGTATGACGGGTATGCACGGCCACTTCGTTGCCTCCAAGGCAAAGAATGACGCGGATCTCGTTATAACTCTCGGTGCGCGCTTCTCCAACAGAGCAACGGGCAACGTAGCAAAATTCTGTCAGGGCGCAAAAATGATACATATCGACATTGACGCGGCAGAGCTTGACAAAAACGTCATCGTTGACCTCGGCATTCAGGGCGACGTTAAGGACGCTATCGCAAGGATCATAGAAAAGATCGCTCCCGCTTCCCACCCCGATTGGTGGAAGGAGATCGAAGAGATCAAAAAGTTCGAGGCGGAAAACACAGCGCCTCAGATCGGCTCTCTCACCCCGTATGACGTTATCGAAACGGTAAACTCCTACCTTCCCGATGACACCCCCGTTGCAACGGACGTTGGACAGCACCAGATGTGGACAGCACAGAAATACCGTTTTGAAACGCCCCGCACGTTCCTTACAAGCGGCGGTCTTGGTACAATGGGCTTCGGTATGGGCGCGGCTATCGGCGGATGCGTTGCTACAGGCAAGAGAACGGTACTCTTCACGGGCGACGGCAGCTTCGGTATGAACCTTAACGAAATGACAACGGCCGTTTCCCAGAACCTTCCCCTTATCGTAGTTATACTCAACAACGGCGTTCTCGGTATGGTGCGTCAGTGGCAGGCTGCTTTCTACAATCAGCACTACTCCCAGACAACGCTCGAAAGAAAAACGGACTTCCCCGCCCTCGCCCGCGCATTCGGCGCAAAGGGCTTTGCCGTTACAAACGTAGATGAGCTTCACGCCGCTATGAAAGAAGCCGTGGGAACAAACGGCACCGTTCTTATCGATTGCGCTATCGATATGGACGAGCGCGTTCTTCCTATGATCCCTCCCGGCGGCGCTATCGAAAATATGATTCTTTCCTAAGGAGGCAAGCAAAATGGGTAAAATTCAGCTCAACCTCAGCGTTGTAAACCGCTTCGGCGTTCTCGTTCGCATTTCCGAGCTTTTCGCCCGCAGAGGCTTTAACATAAGCTCCCTTGAAGTTCACGAAACGAGCAACCCCGACGTTTCCGAAATGACCATCGTTGCTTACGGCGACGATTACGCACACACGCAGATGCTCCGCCAGCTCGGCAAGCTTCACGACGTTATTTCCATTAAATAAAATATATCCGGTACACAAATATTTTCCAAACAAAAATATTTATTATAAATTTAATTTTCTAATATATCAAGGAGAATAAAACTATGGCTACTATGTACTATGAAAAAGATTGCAACCCCGCGCTCCTCAAAGAAAAGACCGTTGCCGTTGTAGGCTACGGCAGCCAGGGCCACGCTCACGCTCAGAACATGAGAGATTCCGGTGTTAACGTTATCATCGGTCTTTACGAAGGCTCCAAATCCGCAGAAGTTGCAAAAGCAGACGGCTTTGAAGTTTACACAACTGCAGAAGCTGTTAAAAAAGCAGATTTCGTTATGTTCCTTATCAACGACGAAAAGCAGGCTGCTGTTTATAAGAAAGACATCGCTCCCAACCTTACAGCAGGTATGACACTCGCTTTCGCTCACGGTTTCAACATCCACTACGGTCAGATCGTTGTTCCCAAGGACGTTAACGTAGTTATGATCGCTCCCAAGGGCCCCGGCCACACAGTAAGAAGCCAGTACACGGTAGGTCAGGGCGTTCCCTGCCTTGTTGCCGTTGAAAACGATGCAACAGGCAACGCACACGACCTCGCTCTCTCCTACGCATACGCTATCGGCGGCGCCCGCGCAGGTATCCTCGACACAACGTTCAGAGAAGAAACGGAAACAGACCTCTTCGGTGAACAGGCAGTTCTCTGCGGCGGTGTTTGCGCTCTTATGAAAGCAGGCTTCGAAACTCTCGTTGAAGCAGGCTACAAGCCCGAAAACGCATACTTTGAATGCATCCACGAAATGAAGCTCATCGTTGACCTCATCTTCAAAAAAGGCTTCTCCTTCATGCGTTACTCCATTTCCGATACAGCAGAATACGGCGACTATACTGTTGGTCCCCGCGTTATCACAGACGAAACAAAGAAAGAAATGAGAAAAGTTCTTGACGAGATCCAGAACGGCGCGTTCGCACGCAATTGGATCCTTGAAAACCAGGCAGGCAGACCTTACTTCAATGCTCGCCGCCGTCAGGAAGCTACTTGCCAGATGGAAGAAGTAGGTAAGGAACTCCGTGAAAAGATGAACTGGGGAGACCTTACAAAATGAGAAGCGACGAAATGAAATTGGGCGCGGAACGCGCCCCTCAGCGTTCGCTCCTTAAAGCTATGGGTTACACGGATACACAGATAAAGAAACCCCTTATCGGTATCGTTAACTCCTTCAACGAAATTATCCCGGGTCACATCCACCTCCAGACAATAGCACGCGCCGTTAAGGACGGCGTGCTTATGGCAGGCGGTACACCCGCGGAATTCAACGTGATCGGCGTTTGCGACGGCATCGCCATGGGTCACGAGGGTATGAAATATTCCCTTGTTACGCGCGAAATTATCGCGGACAGCATTGAATGTATGGCGAAGGCACACCGTTTCGACGGTCTTGTGTTCATTCCCAACTGCGATAAGATCGTTCCCGGTATGCTTATGGCGGCAGCACGCCTTAACATACCCTCCATCTTCGTTTCCGGCGGTCCTATGCTCTCCCTCTGCGACGAGGGCGGTAAGGCTATGGACCTTAACAGCGTGTTTGAAGCTGTCGGCGCTTACAAAAGCGGCAAAGCAACGGACGAAGACCTCGCTTATTACGAAAACAACGCTTGTCCCGGCTGCGGCTCCTGCTCCGGTATGTTCACGGCAAACTCCATGAACTGCCTGACGGAAGCGCTCGGTATGGGTCTGCGCGGCAACGGCACCATCCCCGCAGTATATGCGGAACGCCAGCGCCTTGCAAAGACGGTAGGTATGAGAGCCGTTGAACTTGTTCACGAGGATCTCCGCCCCCTCGATATCCTTACGGAAAAAGCATTTACAAACGCTCTTACAATAGATATGGCGCTCGGCTGCTCCTCCAACTCCCTGCTCCACCTCACGGCTATCGCCAAGGAAGCAGGCGTGAACCTTGATCTTCGTTACGTTAACGAGATCAGCGACCGCACGCCCAACCTTTGCCACCTCGCTCCCGCAGGTCACCACCATATGCAGGATCTTCAGGCGGCAGGCGGCGTTTACGCCGTTATGAACGAGCTTACAAAGAAAGATCTCCTTGACACAAGCCTTATCACGGTAACGGGTAAAACCGTGGGAGAAAACATCGCGGGCGTTACGGTCAAGAACCACAACGTTATCCGCCCCATCGACAACCCCTACCTTGAAAACGGCGGTCTTGCCGTTCTCTTCGGTTCTCTTGCACCGAACGGCGCAGCGGTAAAACGCAGCGCTGTTGCCGCAGAGATGATGGTACACAAAGGTCCCGCAGTCGTATTCGACAGCGAGGAAGAAGCTATTGCCGATATTTACGCAGGCAAGATAAAGCCCGGCGACGTTGTAGTTATCCGCTACGAAGGTCCCGCGGGCGGCCCCGGTATGAGAGAGATGCTCTCCCCCACCTCCGCTATCTGCGGTATGGGACTTGACAAAGAAGTTGCCCTTATCACGGACGGACGCTTCTCCGGTGCAACACGCGGTGCGTCCATCGGCCACGTTTCCCCCGAGGCGGTAAGCGGCGGTGCCATCGCATACGTTAAAAACGGCGATATCATTTCCATCGATATTCCGAACTACTCCATCAACCTCGAGGTTTCCGAGGAGGAGATGGCAAAGAGAAAAGCCGAAATGCCCATCAAGGTCAAGACAGACATCAAGGGATACCTTAAAAAATACGCAAGAAGCGTATCCTCCGCAGACAAAGGTGCGGTTATCGATATAGATTAAGACAAATCCCGGACGGAATAAGACCGCGGCGCGGTCTTATTCCGCCACAACTATCAAGATACGAAAAGGTACAGAAATGAAACAGGTTAAAATTTTCGACACTACACTGCGTGACGGAGAACAGTCTCCCGGTTGCAGTATGAACCTTCAGGAAAAGCTCGAGGTCGCTCGCGCCCTCGAAAAGCTCAAGGTGGATGTAATCGAAGCCGGATTTGCAATTTCCTCCCCCGGTGACTTTGAATCCGTCAAGAGCATTGCCGAAGCTGTTCACGACTGCACGGTTGCTTCCCTCGCACGTCTCAATATCAAAGACATCGATGCGGCTTACAACGCCGTAAGAGGTGCGGCAGATCCCCGTATCCACGTATTTATCGCAACATCCCCCCTCCATATGCAGTATAAGCTCAAAATGACGGAGGAACAGGTTCTCGAAAAGACAGAGAAGCTTGTTGCTTACGCAAAGCACTACTGCTCCAACATACAGTTCTCCGCAGAAGATGCAACAAGAAGCGAGCCCGCTTTCCTTGCAAAGGTGGTTGACACTGCTATCCGCGCAGGTGCTACGACCATCAACATTCCCGACACGGTCGGCTACACAACACCCACGGAAATGCACGATCTTATCGCTTACCTCGTTGCAAACGTAGAAAATGCAGACAAGGTTGACTTCGCGGTACACTGCCACAACGACCTCGGTCTTGGCGTTGCAAACTCCCTTGCCGGCGTTCTCGGCGGTGCAACACAGATCGAATGTACGATCAACGGTCTTGGCGAGCGCGCAGGCAACGCTTCTCTTGAAGAAGTGGTTATGGCAATGCGCACACGCCCCGACATCTACCCCAATATGCCCCGTATAGACACAAAACGTCTTTACAACACATCCAAGCTCGTATATAACATCATCGGTCAGACCCCCGCGCTCAACAAGCCCATCGTAGGTGCAAACGCTTTCGCTCACGAATCCGGCATCCACCAGCACGGCGTTCTTGCCAACAGAAGCACGTACGAAATTATGACGCCCGAATCCGTCGGCATCACAACCAACAAGATAGTCCTTGGCAAGCACTCCGGCAAGCACGCCTTCGACGCGCGACTTCGTGAGCTTGGCTATGAACTTACAGAGGAAGAACTTGCGGATTGCTTCGAAAAGTTCAAAGTCCTCTGCGACAAGAAAAAGACGGTTTCCGATGCGGATATCCGCGCACTCGTTACACACAAAAAGAGAATCGTGGAAAACACGAAATGCACGCTCGACCGCTTCTACGTTCACGCGAGCAACGTTCTCTCCGCTACAAGCACGGTTCGCCTGAAGCTTGCAAACGGTACGATTATTGAAGATGCTGCTGTGGGCAACGGTCCTGTTGACGCTTCCTACAATGCCGTAAGAAAGCTTCTCAACCCTCCCGCGCACACACTTGAAAAATACTCCATCAACGCGGTTTCCGAGGGCAAGGACTCCCTTGGCGAAGCACTTGTAAAGATCAAGCTCGAAGATAGCGACGACCTCATCTCCGGACGCGGCCTTTCCACGGACATCGTTGAAGCAAGTATCCTTGCTTACCTCAACGCCGTTGAAAAGATAATCTAATAACATTACTCTGCCTTCCCTAAAACGGGAAGGCAAAGCCACTGTATGGCAAAAGACGGAAAATACATTCCGCCTCAAACACAAAATCACCATTTAAGGAGAACAACACAATGGGAATGACAATGACGCAAAAAATACTCGCGCGCGCCGCGGGGCTTGAGTCCGTTTCCGCAGGTCAGCTTATTTTGGCAAACCTCAGCCTTGTGCTCGGTAACGACATAACCTCCCCCGTTGCCATCCGCGAATATAACAAACTCGGCGGCGACGTTTTCAATAAAGATAAGATCGCCCTCGTAATGGATCACTTTGCCCCCAACAAAGACATCAAAGCGGCAGAGCAGTGCAAGATGTGCCGCGAATTTGCAGGAGCACAGGACATCACCAACTTCTATGACGTTGGCGAAATGGGTATCGAGCACGCGCTCCTGCCCGAAAAAGGACTTGTAAAAAGCGGCGACGTTGTTATCGGCGCAGACTCTCACACCTGTACGTACGGCGCGCTCGGCGCTTTCTCCACGGGCGTGGGCTCTACCGATATGGCTTGCGGTATGGCAACAGGCAAGGCTTGGTTCAAGGTTCCTTCCGCCATAAAATTCGTGCTCAAGGGAGAGCTTCCCGAATATGTTTCCGGTAAGGACGTTATCCTTCACATCATCGGCAAGATAGGCGTTGACGGTGCGCTCTACCGTTCTATGGAGTTCACGGGAGAGGGTATGCACTCCCTTTCTATGGACGACAGACTTTGTATGGCTAACATGGCTATCGAAGCAGGCGCAAAGAACGGCGTTTTCGAGGTCGACGATAAAACACTCGAATATATGAAGAACGCAGGTGCGGCAGAACCCGTTATCTTCACAGCGGACGAAGACGCGGTTTACGACGAAACTTACGAGATCGACCTTTCCGCGCTCGAACCTACGGTATCCTTCCCCCATCTCCCCGAAAACACGCACGAGATCGGCGACTGCGGCGACGTTAAGATCGACCAGGTAGTTATCGGCTCCTGCACAAACGGCAGATTCTCCGACCTTGAGATCGCCGCTAAGATCCTCGAAGGCAAAAAAGTTGCGAAGGGTGTTCGTGCCATCATTATCCCCGCAACACAGAAGATATACCTTGAAGCAATGGAAAAAGGCTACCTCAAGACGTTCATCGAAGCAGGCGCCATCGTTTCCACACCCACCTGCGGTCCGTGCCTCGGCGGCCATATGGGCATCCTTGCAGAGGGTGAACGCGCCGTTGCCACAACGAACAGAAACTTCGTCGGCAGAATGGGCCACGTTAAATCCGAAGTATATCTTGCAAGCCCCGCTGTTGCGGCGGCAAGCGCAGTAATGGGCAAAATCGCAGACCCCAGGGAGGTAATGAAAAAATGAATTTCGACGGAAAAGTTATAAAATACGGCGATAACGTCGACACGGACGTTATCATCCCCGCAAGATACCTCAACACGATCGATAAAAAAGAACTCGCTTCCCACTGTATGGAAGACCTTGACCCCACTTTTGTAAAGCGCGTTGTTCCCGGCGACATTATGGTTGCGGGCTACAACTTCGGCTGCGGCTCCTCCCGTGAGCACGCGCCCCTTGTTATCAAGGAAAGTGCTGTCTCCGTCGTTATCGCAAAGAGCTTTGCGCGTATCTTCTACCGCAACGCCATCAACATCGGTCTTCCCATTGTAGAATGTCCCGAAGCAGTTGACGAAATAAGCGAAGGCGACGTTCTTTCCTGCGACCTTTCCGCAGGTATCATCACAAACACAACAACGGGCAAGCAGTATAAAACAGAGCCCTTCCCCGCTTTCATCAACTCCATCATAGAAGCAGGCGGTCTTATCGAAGCCATCAAACAGGGCAAGATAAAATAAGTCGCTTTTCGAGAAAAGCGACGCAAAAGCTTTCCTCAAAACACGGAATAAGCTTTTCAAAATTTTTTGATACGCTTATTTTTTAGAATCCTATGGATAAAATAACACATTGAGGTAAATTCCCATGAATTACAATATAGCTCTTCTTCGCGGCGACGGTATCGGTCCCGAAATCGTGGACAGTGCCTGCGAAGTTCTTACAAAGGTTGGCGAAATTTACGGTCACACGTTTAATTTCACTCCCTATCTTATCGGCGGTGCCGCGCTCGATGCCTGCGGCATTCCGCTTCCCGAAGAAACCGTTAAGGGTTGCAAAGAATCCGACAGCGTTCTCCTCGGTGCCGTTGGCGGTCCCAAATGGGATACGCTCCCCGGCAATATGAGACCCGAAAAAGCACTCCTCGGCATTCGCTCCGCGCTCGGTCTTTACACAAACATCCGCCCCGCAAAGCTCTTCTCCGCTATGGCAGACGCTTGTCTTCTCCGCCGTGACGTTGCAGAGCGCGGTGTTAACATCGTTATGATACGCGAGCTTACGGGCGGCATCTACTTTGGCGAGCGCGGCAGACGCGACGGCAAGTACGGCCCCGAAGCATACGACACGGAATGCTACAGCGAAATGGAGATAGAAAGAATAGCTCACGTTGCGTTCAGAACGGCAATGCTCCGAAACAAGAGAGTCGTAAGCATCGACAAAGCAAACGTTCTTGAAAGCTCCAGACTCTGGAGAGCCACTGTTCACAGAATTGCAAAGCAGTACCCCGAGGTTGAATGCACGGATATGCTCGTTGACAACGCGGCAATGCAGCTTATCAAGGACCCCGCACAGTTCGACGTTATCGTAACGACGAATATGTTCGGCGATATCCTCTCCGACGAATGCTCCCAGATCACGGGCTCCATCGGTCTTCTTCCCTCCGCATCTCTCGGCGACACGACATGCGGTATGTACGAGCCCATTCACGGCTCCGCACCCGACATCGCCGGTCAGAACAAGGCGAACCCCATTGCAACGGTGCTCTCCGCGGCAATGATGCTCCGCTACTCCTTCGGGCTTGAAAAGGAAGCCGTTGCTATCGAAACAGCCATCGAAAACGTTCTTAACGACGGATGGCGCACGGGCGACATCCTTGGTGCTTCCGATGCAACGCCTCTTTCCTGCACGGAAATGACAGCAAAGATCCTTGAATATATAAAATGAAAGTGAAGTGTATTTTCTATGCTGAATATCACAGTTGAAAAAACAAAAACTCCCAAGCAGATACCCGAAAAAGGCGCGGCTCTTGGCTTCGGTAAGATCTTCACAGACCATATGTTTATGATGAACTACACCGAAGGCAAAGGCTGGCACGATGCACGCATCGTTCCCTACCAGAACCTTTCCCTCGACCCCTCCTCTATGGTCTTCCACTACGGTCAGGAAATGTTCGAGGGTATGAAAGCTTATAAGACGGATGACGGCAAGACCTGCCTCTTCCGCCCCGATATGAACGCAAAGCGTACAAACAATACAAACAAGCGCCTTTGCATTCCCGAACTTCCCGAAGAAGATTTTGTGGAAGCTGTTAAGGCGATCGTAAAGGTTGACGAGGCGTGGATCCCCACAGACCCCGGCACTTCCCTCTACATCCGCCCCTTTATCATCGCAACGGATGAATTCCTCGGCGTTGCTCCCTCTAAGACATACCTCTTTATAATAATCCTTTCTCCCTCCGGCGCTTACTATGCAAGCGGTCTTAACCCCGTTGGCATTTGGATAGAGGACGAATTCGTTCGTGCTGTCCGCGGCGGTATGGGCTTTACAAAAACGGGCGGCAACTACGCTTGCAGCCTTGCAGCGCAGGTAAAGGCGCACGATGCCGGTTATTCCCAGGTTCTTTGGCTTGACGGCGTTGAACGCAAATACATCGAAGAAGTAGGCGCGATGAACATCTTCTTCAAGATAGACGGCAAGATCGTTACTCCTATGCTCAACGGCAGCATCCTTCCCGGCGTTACAAGAGATTCCGTTATCCACCTCTGCAAATCCTGGGGTATGGACGTTGAGGAACGCAAGATCTCCGTTGACGAGCTTATCGAAGCGCAGAACACAGGCAAGCTTGAAGAGATATTCGGTACGGGTACAGCGGCAGTCATCTCCCCCGTCGGCAAGCTCCGTTACAAAGATGACGTTATGGTTATCGGTGACGGCGGTATTGGTCCCGTAAGCCAGAAGATCTACGATACAGTTACAGGCATTCAGCTTGGCAAGATCGCAGATCCGTTCGGTTGGAGAGTTGTGATCGACTAAATCAACAAAAGAGATGAAAACGTGAGTTTTCATCTCTTTTTTGATTGGTGTTAAAACACGTTGTGTTTTAACACCTCTAAAAATATTTTAAAATTTTTTAAATATTTTTCAAAAACCCCTTGACAAATATTTTATATATGGTATAATACTCAAGCTGCAAGCAAAAACGCACTGTTTTTGAAAGAGAAAACCAATACGTTTTTAGCTTTTTAAATATAAAGCTTGGCTGCAATAGCGGTCACGCGACATAACCTATTCCACGGAAGCAACAGCGCTTCCGTTTTTTTGCGCCTTTTTTAGTGAAAGGATCAGCGAAATTATCCGGATACAAATCCAAAAACAAAACAGCATCTTCCGCGGAAGATGCTGTTTTTATTTGATCAAGTCACAAGACCCGCGCTCTGCTTATTGTAAAGCTTGGAGTATTCTCCGCCTTTCTTTATAAGCGTTTCGTGGTTGCCCGCTTCCGCTATAACACCGTCCTTGAGAACGATGATAACGTCCGCATCGCGGATGGTGGAAAGTCTGTGCGCGATGATAAAGGACGTTCTGCCCTTCATAAGGTTTATCATCGCCTTCTGAATGTTCATTTCCGTTCGCGTATCGACAGACGAGGTCGCCTCGTCAAGAATAAGTATTCTCGGATCCTCCAGCACCGCACGCGCTATCGCAAGGAGCTGACGCTGTCCCTGTGAAAGGTTGGAGCCTCCCTCGGAGAGCATCGTATCGTAGCCGTCCGGCAGACGCTCCGTAAAGTGATCCGCCATAGCGGTATCCGCCGCCGCCTTCACCTGCTCGTGCGATGCACCGAGCTTGCCGTAGCGGATGTTGTTCTCTATCGTGTCGCTCCAAAGCACCGTGTCCTGCAAAACGATGGAAATATGGCCGCGCAGGTTCTCTTTCGGTATATCCGCTATATCTACCCCATCGATGGTTATACGCCCGCTCTGCGGCTCGTAGAAGCGCATAAGCAGGTTTATGATGGTAGTCTTGCCGGAGCCCGTAGCGCCTACGATAGCGATCTTCTGACCGGGCTCTACGCAAAGGGAGAAGTTTTTGAGCACGGGCTCTTCCGGGTTATAGCCGAACACGATATTTTCAAACTCTATCTGACCCTGCATTCTCTCGCCGCTCATCTGTGTCTTGCCTTCGTTTATTTCGTCCTCCGTATCCATAATGGCGAAGATGCGCTCCGCACCCGCAAGGGCTGTCATAATTGTGGAATATTGGTTTGCTATCATATTTACGGGGTGAGTAAACTTCTTGGAGTAAAGAAGCATAGACTGTATCGTACCGGGCGTAAGGGAAGCACCTATGGGCAGATGCCCGAAGCTTACCATAAGCACACCGCCCGTGATAGCAAGAAGAACGTATTGAAGGTTGCCCAGAAAGTTCATTATCGGGCCCATAAGAGAGCCGAACACACGCGCCTTTATCGTGCAGGCACGAAGCTTATTTGCGCTGTCCGAAAATTCGTCCACCGCCTTCTGCTCCTTGCCGTAAGCAACAACGGTGCGGTATCCCGTAACCATTTCCTCAACGTGGCTGTTGAGCTTACCGAGCAGCTTCTGCTGTTCCGTAAAATACTTTCGCATAAACTTTGCAAGATTCGTTGAAACAAGGATGGTAAGAGGGATCGTAAGTATCGCTATAAGCGTCATTATCGGGCTGAAGTATATCATCATACAAGCAACGCCGATAAGTGTTATCACCGCGGAGAAAAGCGTGGAAATGGACTGCGAGATCGCGTTGGACACGTTTTCCACGTCGTTTGTCATACTGCTCATCATATCTCCGTGGCGGTGGCTGTCCGTATAGCTGATGGAAAGGTGGGATATCTTTTTGAAAAGGTCGTTTCTCATACGGTAAACCGTGTTCTGCGCAAGGCGCGCGGAAAGCAAGCCCTGAACGTACGTTACAAGCGCGCTCACACCGAAGATAACACCCATAAGCAAAAGGTATTTTTTCATTCCGTCAAGGTCAACGCGGAATTTGCCGTCAACAATGGTTATCGTGTCTATCGCCTTACCCTGAAGCGCAGGACCGAGAATGTCCGCGCCCGTAACGATAAGCACGAGCACAAGCAGAGCTATAAGGATGGCGCGGCTTGCGCCTATGTAGGAGAAGAGCCTGCCGAGCGTTTTGCCAAGGTTCTTCGGCTTCTGCCTGTTCATTCTTGCCGCCATAGGACCGCCGGGACCGCCGCCGGGCCTGCCGATGTTCGGCATATTTTGCGGAGAATTTTGAGGTTTTCTTTCTTCTGCCATATCAGTTTACCTCCTTCTTGCCGTATTCACGCATCTGGGAATTGTATATATCGCGGTACGTTTCGCTCACGCGCAACAGCTCCTCATGCGGTGCTATATGGAGGATGGAGCCGTCGTTTTCAATAACGGCGATCCTGTCTGCCTCCATAACGCTTGCAATGCGCTGCGCAACCATAACTACCGTTGTATCGCGCGAGCTTTCGCGCACAGCCGTGCGAAGCTTCGCCTCCGTAACAAGGTCAAGCGCGGATGTGGAGTCGTCAAGAATAAGTATTTCGGGCTTGCGGACGAGCGCACGCGCGATGGATACACGCTGCTTTTGTCCGCCGGAAAGGGATGCACCCTTTTCCGCAACGAAGGTATCGTACCCCTCGGGGAAGCTCATTATAAATTCATCCGCCTGCGCTATCTTTGCCGCCGCAACAACTTCCTCGTGCGTGGCATCCGGCTTGCCCCAGCGTATATTGCCCTCTATCGTGTCGGAGAAAAGCTCGCTCTTTTGCATAACGTAGCCGATCTTTTCTCGGAGTGCATCGAGCTTATATTCTTTTACGTTCATTCCGTCGATAAGGACATCGCCCTGTGTGGCGTCATAAAAACGGGGGATAAGATAGATAAGGGAGGATTTGCCGCATCCCGTAGAGCCGATGATGGCAAGCGTTTCTCCGCGCTTAACGTCCAGATTGATGTTTTTGAGCACGTTTTCTCCGTGCGTTGCGGGATAACGGAAGCTTACGTTTCTGAAGGATATGGCTGTAGCATCCGCAGCCGCACTTTTGCTGCCGCCCGTGATAACGGGGCTTGTGGAAAGCACCTCGTTCACGCGCTTTGCGGAGGCGCTTGCGCGGATGATGGATTGGAAAATATTCGTCGCCATCATAACCGAGTGTATGACCTGCGTAATATAAGTTATAGCCGCCATAATATCGCCCGTGCTCATACCGGCGTTTTCGATGCTGATGTTGAAGCCGCCGATGTAGATAACGGCAATAATGGAAAAGTTCATAATGATCGTAAGAACGGGGGAGATTATCGCCATCGTTGTAAGGGCGCTCAAATTTTCCTTGTAGAGCGCTTTGTTCGCGCCGTCAAAGCGGCCGCATTCGTAATCCTCGCGCACGAAAGCCTTTACAACTCTCGCACCGCTGATGTTTTCTCCCACAACGGAGTTCACTCTATCCAGCTTCTGCTGTATGCGGGAGTAAACGGGCGTTACGCGGATAAGCACGGACACGACCACGATAAGAAGCGCGGGCACGGCACAGAGAAGCACCGCCGTAAATTTGAGGTTGAGCATAACTATCATAAACGTGCCGCCTATGATGAACATAGGGGCGCGCACAAAGCCGCGCATTATCATCTCAAAGAAATCCACAACGATGGAAATATCGTTCGTCATTCGCGTGATAAGAGAGCCTGTTGTAAACTTATCCGTCTGCTCTATGGAAAGGGACATTACCTTGCCGTATGCATCGCGGCGAAGGTCATAGCCAAGGCCGTGCGCCGCCGTTGCCGCCGTGTATGCGCAGAACATACCGAAAAATCCGCCGAGAAGCGTTATCAGGAGCATCGTGATGCCGAATGTCACGATGATATTTACTTGATTATATTCTTCCCCGAATATAAATCGGATAATGCCCGCGGCAAGGGAGGAGCCCTGCTCCGGGTCGGTAATGCTTATTCCCTCTATACCGTAGTTTACGATATACTTCATAAAGTTGGGAAGAGCGAGGTCTGCCGCAACCTCCGCCATCATCATAAGAGGGGATATGATGGCGAGAAACCAATACGGTTTCAGATATGAAAACATTTTCTTCATTCTTCTTTGCCTCTTTTCTTTTCGTGCAAGCAGCATTTAGCTTCCTCGCCGAATTTATAATCCCAATCGGCAAGCAGCTTGTTCATAAGCGTTTCAAGAGTGGTGAGCTCCTCGGCGGTAAGGCAGAGCATCATCTGCTTAACGGCAGACTGCTGTTTCAAGCTTACCTCCTCCGTTATTTTTTTCCCGGTTTCGGTAAGAGTTATGTTTATATTTCTCTTATCGTCATCGTGGCAGGCGCGGGTAATAAGCCCTTCGCTTTCCATCTTCGCAAGGATATCGCTTGCGGAGGAGGGGCGGATGCTCATTTTTTCCGCAAAGGTCTTTTGCGTTATCGTTCCGGAATCATAAAGGATACGCAGAGCGCGGTCACGCCCCGGTTTTTCAAAAAAGCGATGGAAAATATAATGCGCGTATTTTTCCATAAGAAAGATCACGCGCGTTTTTTGTTCCAGGTTTTCGTTTTCCTGCATAGGGTTCTCCCTTCGTGTTATTTTTACATATATAATTTTACAACCGCGCCGTGCAAATGTCAAGGTACCTAACAAAATTTCCTTACGGTACCGAAAGATTTCTCTTCCGCGCGCATCTCGTTGACACGGTGTGCGTGATATGTTATAATGGATTAAAACATCCCCGGAGGCAATTTATGAAAAGAAAAATAATATTACCGTTCGTCCTGTGTATATCTTTCCTGCTTTGCTCCTGTGCAGACACAAACGACACCCCAACCGCCTTGAACACCGAGACCACAGCGCAAACAACGCTTGCAACCTCACAAACCTCGCAGACACAGGCGGCAACGACCGCCGCATATCCAAGCCTTCCCTCTCTCGATGCGGGAGCTTCGCAAAAAGCAGAACTTAATTTCAACAAAACGCAGGTCGTTACGCCAAGCGGAAAGACGACTTCCGCGATCGGCTGGAAATCCACGGACTATATGTCTTTGGGCAGCTGTTACGGCATAGAATATGAGTTGCCCGCAAACGCGGCGTATATGTCCGTTGCATTCTTCAATGCAGAGCTTGCATACGTCGGCGGTATCGGCACCTCCTCCAACACGTCCGTCGCAACTACCGTTCGCGGCTTTGCCGTTTGCCCCGAGGACGCGGAATACGTTCGTTTCCTGCGCTTCTACGGAAATGCAAGCATGAGCGCGATGGATACATACAGCGTAACGGTTTACGCGGATAAAGCCGCATACGATGCGGCGCGCGGCGCGCATAAATACGCGGACCTCACCATCGCCTGCATAGGCGACAGCCTTACGGAGGGCGACTACGGCGGCAAACCCGGCGTTGCAAACAGAAAGTTTGCAAACTATCCCTACTTCCTTTCCAAAACACTTGGATGCACAACCATAAACTACGGTAAATGCGGTTATGCAGCTACACACGTGCTGAATATAGTTAACAACGGCTCCGTTGACGTTTCCGACGCGGACGTCATTCTGCTTATGATAGGAACGAACAAGGGGCTTGAGGCAGAACAAGAAAGCGCATATCGCTCAATAATATCCGCCCTTAGAGCAAAAATGAAGGACGGTGCTACCCTCGTTCTGCTTACACCTCCGCAAACAACGGTTCAAGGCAACATTGCCTACGTGGACAGCGCGGTAAAAAAAGCGCGTGCCGTTGCCGAAGAGCTTGGGCTTCCCTTGATAGACGTTTTCGCGCATAGCCCTATCCAAAAGGATACAACAGAAAAATATCAGCCCGCGGACGGTCTGCACCTCAACGAGGAGGGCTACAAGGCTCTTGCGGAATTTATCGCGGCAGAGCTTGAAGTAATTCTTGAAAAATAGCATATACAACAAAAAACATCGCTATTGCAATAGCGATGTTTTTTTCCTATTTAATATTAACCGAGGAGGGCGCGGTCATTCATAAATTCAGTGCCGCTTGCCTTGGAGAACTGCTCAAGGAGCATTTCTACCGTGAGGTTCTTCTTTTCCTCTCCCTTGATATCAAGGATTATCTGACCCGCGTTCATCATAATAAGTCTGTTGCCGTGTGCGATAGCATCCTTCATATTATGAGTTACCATAAGCGCGGTAAGCTTGCCTTCCGTAATAAATTTATCCGTAAGTTCAAGCACCTTTGCCGCTGTTTTGGGGTCGAGAGCCGCCGTGTGCTCGTCAAGCAAGAGAAGCTTCGGCTTATTCATCGTAGCCATAAGAAGCGTTACCGCCTGACGCTGACCGCCGGAGAAAAGACCCATCTTCGTTGTAAGTCTGTGTTCAAGACCGAGGTCGAGCTGTTTGAGCATATCGCGGTATTCGTCGCGTTCCTTTCTCGTTATCGCCCAGCGGAGCGTGCGGCTTTTGCCGCGGCGCTTTGCGATAGCAAGGTTTTCCTCAAGCCACATATCCGTAGCCGTACCCATTCTGGGGTCCTGGAACACTCTGCCGAGGAACTTTGCTCTTTTAAATTCGGGCATATCCGTAATATCAACGCCGTCCACGATAACGGAGCCGCAGTCGGGAAGCCAAGTTCCCGCAACAGCATTAAGCATTGTGGATTTACCTGCGCCGTTACCGCCGATGATGGTAACGAAATCGCCTTCTTCAAGCTTCAAGTTGATGTTTTTGAGAGCAACCTTTTCGTTAACGGTGCCCGCATTAAAGGTTTTGGAAATATTCTTGAGTTCGAGCATCAGTTATTTCCTCCTTTTTTAGCGGCTTTTTTCGCTTTTTTTGCCGCGATCTTGCGCGCTTTTCTTTCCGCTTTGAACTGAGCCGTGTAAGAGAAGTACGTGCTCTTTACATAAGGAATAGCGAGGAACACCGCAACAACGAGCGCGGAAAGCATCTTGAGGAGTTCGGGGTCAAGTCCGAGCCAAACAACGAGCTGATATACAACGTAGTATATAACGCCGCCGAGGGCAACTCCGGCAAGGCGAACGCCGAAGTTTACGGAGATATGACCGAAGATCGCATCGCCGATGATAACGGCGGCAAGACCGATAACTATCGCGCCTCTGCCCATATTGATGTCCGCAAATCCCTGGTACTGTGCAAGGAGCGCACCGGAGAGAGCAACAAGTCCGTTGGAAAGGATAAGACCGAGAATTTTGTTAAATCTGTTATTGATACCCTGCGCATGGCTCATATTCTGGTTGCATCCCGTTGCACGCAAGGAACAACCGAGCTCCGTACCGAAGAAGAGGTAAAGCAGGAGGATAACAACCGCAACAAAGCCGATGAGCGCCATTATCGCTTTGCTTTTATCAAGCTGTGTAACGATTACCTTTACTGCGCGCGCATTGATACCGAGGTTTGCCTTGCCGAGTATCTTGAGGTTAATTGACCAGAGCATAAGCTGTGTAAGGATACCTGCAAGGATGGCAGGGATGCCGAGCACCGTATGGAAAAAGCCCGTCAAAAGACCCGTAAGCATACCCGCAACAACAGCGGCGATAACCGCTACCCATACGTTCACACCGTTTACCGTAAGGACGGCGCAAACACAGGCACCCGTACAGATAGAGCCGTCAACCGTAAGGTCGGCAATGTCGAGTATCTTGTACGTTATGTAAACGCCTATAGCCATAATGCCCCAGATAAGACCCAGCGATATCGCGCCGGGCATTGATCTGAGAAGACTTAAAATGAAATCCATTTTTATAAATTACTCCGAGAAAATTTTATTAGCCGAGGGGTGTGTAGCCTTCGGGGATAGCGATACCGAGAGCATCGCAGTTTGTCTTGTTATATTTCTTTGTAGCTTTTTCAGCAGAAACGTACTGAATGGGCATCTTGGAGATCTTTTCTTCGCCCTTGAGGATCTTAACAGCCATTTCGCCCGTTGCATAGCCGAGGTCATAGTAGCTGATGGAAAGTGTAGCTATACCGCAGCCGCTGCAGATACCGGATTCGCCTGCGATGATCGGAACCTTCTTGGGAAGGCAGATGCTGTTGATGATCTCTGTGTTAGCAGCAACCGTGTTATCCGTGGGAACGTAGATAACGTCGCTGTTTTCAGCTGCAACAGTTGTTACAGCGGCAACGTCGTTGGAGTCTGTGAAAGCGTATTCTTTGATGTTTTCTTCTTTGATGCCTTTGTCAATAAGGATTCTTGTGATCTCTTCAACCTGATACTTGGAGTTTGCTTCTGCGGAGCAGTAGAGAAGGCCTACTTTTTCTGCATCGGGGCAGAGGTCGAGGATCATCTGAGCCTGTTCGTTAAGGGGAGCAAGGTCGGATGTACCGGAGATGTTGCCGCCAACCAAGCCGTCAAAATCCTTGATACCGAGGGCAACGCCGTATTCAGTTACGGATGTGCCGAGAACGGGGATGTCCGCTGTTGCGGAAGCAGCAGCCTGGAGTGCGGGTGTTGCGTTAGCCATAATGAGGTCAACGTTTTTTGCAACGAAGTCTGTTGCGATAGTGTTGCAAAGAGGAATATCGTTGCCTGCGTTCTGTTCGATGAACGTTACGTTTTCTTCGCCGAGAGCTTCGATAACTGCGTCCTTAAAGCCCTGTGTCGCAGCGTCGAGAGCGTCGTGTGTTACGAGCTGGCAGATACCTATCGTGTACTTGCCGTCATCGCCGCAGGATGCGAGAGATACGCAAGAGAGCGCGAGAAGCGCAAAAACGAGTGCAAGAGAGATAGCTTTTTTGAAAAGTTTCATTGTTTTTTCTCCTAAAACATAATTTTATTTTTATAAACCATTCATTTGTAACCACTTTTAAAAGCGCAGAAAAATAAAAAGTCCGTGCAAAGAAATGCACGGACGAATAAATATCGTGGAACCACCCTGCTTCGCAGTATGCTTACGCAATACTGCCTCATAAAGCCATTAGCTTTTACGATATAACGGTCGTACCCGTCGCCAAATACTCTCCCGATAAGGGATTTCCCCGCGAAGCTCGCAGAATGTATATCGTGCCCTACTTGCCTCCGTCTTTCACCGACCGACGTCTCTCTTTGCGCTTTGGGTACACGCCTCTTTCTGCTCCGGCGCTTTTAAAAATGAATACAAATGAATAATTATTTATAAATTGTAGTCATATTATACATTCAGTTTTTTAAAATGTCAATACTTTTATTTTTTCTTATATATAAATAATTCCACGTCAACTTTTGTGCAAAGTGACGAAAGCGAGGCGAGCTTTTCTTTGTCTTTTACCGAGGTATGGTAGTAATATGGCGTCATTGCAAAGAGGTTTTGTATATCCTCGTTTGTCGGAAGCTCTATGGTATATGTAAGCCTGCGCTCCTCCAAAAGCTCAAAAAGCTCTCCGGGCAGGTCGCGCCTTCCCTCGTTTTTATACACGTCGTCATAAACGGCGCGTTTAAGGTCGATAAGATGCTCTTCCGCCGCGCCGACAAGCAGGAGGATGCCGTCTTCTGCCAGCACTCTTGCATATTCCTCCTCGGCGCAGGGGGCGAAAATCGTTGTTACGGCGTTCATACTTCCCGAAATAACGGGCAGAGAATATGCGCTCGCAACGCCGAAAAAGGCATTGCCGTCCCCATTTCGCTTTGCGCTCTTTGCCGCCGTGTTTATCGCCGGCTTTGCAAGGTCGAAGCCGAAAACGGTACGGGAGCAACCTTTTGCCATTCTGTTCGTATAATATCCTTCTCCGCAGCCCGCATCAAGTACTTTTGCGTCCTGCGCGGTATATTTATCCAACAAAGCATTTACCGCGTCCGATATTTTTTCGTAATAGCCCTTGGAAAGAAAAGCGGTCCTCGCGCCAACGCACTCTCCGCCGTCGCCGCCCGATGCGCGCGAAGCGTAAAGGTTGAGGTATCCCGCAGAGGCAAAATCGAAAAGATGGCGGCGTGCGCCCGCGCAGTAAGCGCTCCTTGCATCCTCCGTAAGGAGAAGCTGCTCTTTGCAAACAGGGCAGGCAAGCACGTTTTCAATTATCTTTCTGTTTTCCATCTCTCACCTTAAAGCTCTGTTTGTACAAGCTTTCCGTCTGCGATCGCATATGCAAGATCAAATCCGCACTCCTTCGCCGCACCTTTCGCAAGCTCAAGGTCGGCATCGGGAGCAAATGTGACCTTGCCGCCAAGCTCATATACGGAGGAAAGAAGGAGCGCAGACGGGCGTACAACGCCATCGTCCGTATTTATTTCAAACATCTTTCCTGCGGCGCAAAGACGCTCTATCGCAACGAGCGCGGGCATAACGTATTTCGGATGTGTTTCGTCGAAATATTTTCCGTCCTTATTGAATTTTGCAACGAGGTCAAAATGTGTAATTACGTTTACATCGCCCCTGTCGGCAAGGCGCGCCGCCTCCCCGAAGTATTTTCTGCAATATGCATAATGATCGCCGCGGAAATACTTTTCAACCGTATCCGCCGTATATTCTTCGGAAACGGCAACGTCTCTTTTGCCGTCCGCGGTGGGAACGAAGCGGCACTCGCCCAAAGCAAGCTCAAAATTCATTTTGTCATCTTCTCCTGTTTAACTTTGTGGTCTATAACGTGACGGGAAGCAAGCTCTTCTATAATATCCTTGGAAGAGATGCCCATCTCTATCATAAGAACGATAACGTGGTACATAAGGTCGGAAATTTCATAGATAGTTTCCTTTTTATCATCGCCCTTGCCGGCAACGATGACCTCCGTGCATTCCTCTCCGACTTTTTTAAGTATTTTATCAATTCCCTTTTGGAAAAGGTACGTTGTATAAGAGCCCTCCTGGGGATTCGTCTTTCTTCCCTCGATAAGCTTTACAAGACCCTCTACGGTGAAATCATTGAAGCCCTCTGCGGCAAAGACCTCATCGTTGAAGCAGGATTCCGTGCCGAGGTGGCAAGCGGGGCCTTCTTTTTTAACTATAACGGTAAGGGCGTCGCGGTCGCAGTCTGCCTTTATTTCCATAACGTGCTGAACGTTGCCGCTTTCCTCGCCCTTTCTCCAGAGCTTCTGTCTTGAACGGGACCAGAAGCAGGTTCTGCCCTCTTTCATTGTGATCTCAAGGCTTTCCCTGTTCATATACGCGAGAGTAAGCACCTCGCGCGTGTAAAAATCAACGACGATGGCGGGGATAAGACCGTTTTCGTCAAATTTAAGTGTAGATATATCTATCATAAGTACCTCCGCGCTTTGAAAAAAGCGCATATTTTTATTTTTTATAGGTGTTTCCACTTTTCTTTGTTTAAAAGAAAAGTGGAGCAAAAGAAGTAAAAAAGCCTAACGCCGGCTTTGCCGACACCTTCCCCTCAAGGGGAAGGCTGCAGTGTTAAAACGCCCAAGCGTTTTTACACTCTTACGTTTATGCCCGCGCCCGCAAGGGTCTTTTTAAGATCCGCTATCTCCACCTCTCCGAAGTGGAAGATGGACGCGGCAAGTCCCGCGGAAATATCGGGAACTTTTCTGAAAAGGTCTATAAAATCTTCCTTTTTGCCCGCGCCGCCGGAAGCGATAACGGGTACGTTTACAACGTTGCAGACCGCAGAAAGCATATCAACGTCAAATCCGCGCTTAACGCCGTCCGTGTCTATGCTGTTTACGACGATCTCTCCCGCGCCGCGCTCCGCGCCTGCGCGTATCCATTCTATAGCTTCAATACCCGTGTTCTCTCTGCCGCCGCGCGCAAACACCGTGTATTTGCCGTCCACAAGGGAAACATCCGCAGAAAGCACCACACATTGGCTGCCGTAGCGCTTTGCCGCTTCTTCTATAATAGAGGGGTTTCTTATCGCACCGGAATTTACGCTCACCTTGTCCGCGCCGCTGCCCAGCACGCGCTCAAAATCCGCAAGCGTGTTTATACCGCCGCCGACGGTAAGGGGGATGAACACCGTCTTTGCCGTTTCGCGCAGTATATCCGTAAATATCCCGCGTCCCTCCGCCGATGCCGTTATATCGTAAAAAACAAGCTCGTCCGCGCCGCATCTGCTGTAAAAATCCGCAAGAGTAACGGGAGAGGAAACGTCGGAAAGCCCCTGAAATTTAACACCCTTTACAACTCTGCCGTCCTTTACGTCAAGGCAGGGGATAATTCTCTTTGTAATCATATCTTTTCCGCCTTTACTGCCTCACAGAGGTCGATATTGCCGTTATAGATAGCCTTTCCGAGAATTGCGCCGAACATATTCATCCTTGCAAGCTCGAAAACCTCATCAACATTCGTAATACCGCCGGAAGCGATAAGATTTATGCTGAATTTTTCTATGAGATGGCGGTAAAGCTCCATATTTGTGCCCATAAGAGCCCCATCGCGTGAAACGTCCGTGCAGATGATGGTGGAAATACCCATATCTTGCATCATACGGAAGAACGTATCCGTATCCGTACCGCTTTTCTTTGTCCAGCCGTGCGTTGCTATCTCTCCGTCCTTGATATCCGCGCCGACAGCGATGTGTGCGCCGTATTTTTTCGCCATCTCCTCTGCAAAAGCGGGATCTTCCGCCGCAACCGTGCCGAGGATAACGCGCACAGCACCCATATCAAGGTAGTTATATATTCTTTTTTCGTCGCGTATGCCGCCGCCGACCTCAACGGCAAGACCCGACTCCGAAACAAGTCTTTTTATCATATCAAAATTATCGGTGTTGCCCGAAAGCGCGCCGTCAAGATCAACGACGTGCAGGTTAGACGCGCCTTTCTCTCGGAAGGAGAGCGCAACCTCCACGGGGTTTTCCCCGTAAACCGTCATATTATCATATTCGCCGCGAAGAAGGCGCACCGCCTTGCCGCCGCGAAGGTCTATTGCGGGAAGTATTATCATAATTGCTCTCCTTTCATTTCGCAGAATGCGCTCAGGATGTTAAGCCCCACGTCTGCGCTTTTTTCGGGATGGAACTGAACGCCCCATACGTTTCCGCTTCGCACAGCGGCGGTAAGACGCGCACCGTATTCCGTTGTTGCAATAACGCTTTCTTCGCAATCTGCACCGTAAAACGAATGAACGAAATAAACGAAATCGCCCTTTTTAATGTATTTGAAAAGCTCGTTTTCGGTGAAATCAAGCGCATTCCAGCCGATGTGCGGAACAGGGAGATCTTCTGGAATAACGTCCGTTATGGGGCGTATGCTTCCCTTTACAAGACCCAGCCCCTCGTATTCGCCGAATTCATAGCTTTTTTCAAAGAGGAGCTGCATTCCAAGACAGATGCCGAGCATCGGCTTGCCTTTTTCTATCTCCTTCATAAGGGCTTCCTCCATTCCGGAAGCGCGAAGCTTTGCGCGTGCGTCGCCAAACGCGCCCACACCGGGAAGGATCACGCGATCGCAGAGTGCGAGCTTCTCCGGCTCGCGGATAAGCTCTGCATGAAAGCCTATTTTATCAAACGACGAGCAGAGGGAAAAGATATTTCCCACGCCGTAATCTACAATTCCTATCATATATATTCACTTTCTTGAAAGAAGCGGAAGCTTCTTTCAATATTTTTCTTTAGAAAAAATGAGTTAAAACGCCTTGCGTTTTAACAGAAATTATTAAACTCACTTTTTCTTTTTGAAAGAAAAAGTGACAAAAAGAAGCAAAAAGTCCTTCCCTTTACTCGCTTGTGCAGATTTGAACTAAGAGTTCTTTCAGCTCCCCGAGCGATTTTCACTAAAGCAAAAATCGCTCGGAACCACGCTGAAGAGTGCCGATTTCAAGATTTAGGATGAAAACGCGAGATAGCAAAAATCAAAACTTTTACTTTTTCTTCACGCGCTTTCAGTAAAAAGCAGAATTCGAATGACCTCGGCGTTACGCCTTCAGATTCGCAGAATTTGAATTTTGCTTTGTAAAAAACTTTACTAAAGTACAAAAGGCAATAGATTTGTTCGCACTATGAGATTCCGTGCGTTTTTGTCCTCATCCGTCACTTCGTGACACCTTACCCAAGGGGGGAAGGCTTTTAACAAAAGGGCTTATAAAACTCCTTTTGAGGAAGGTATCTTTTCGCTTCCCGTTTGCGCCGCCGCTTTGGCAAGCGCACGCGCGCACGCCTTGAACGCCGCTTCTATCTTGTGGTGTGTATTTTCACCGTAGAAAAGCTTTATATGAAGCGTGATGCCGCTTCTTCTCACAAATGCCGTGAAAAATTCCTTCACAAGCTCCGTATCAAAATCGCCCACCTTTTGTGTAAGCGTGCCAAGGTCAAAGGCAAGCACGTTTCTGCCCGAAACGTCCACCGCCGCAAGAACGAGAGTTTCATCCATAGGAAGCGTGATATCGCCGTATCTTGCAATACCGCGGCAATCGCCGAGCATCTCTCGCAGGGCTACGCCGAGGCAAATACCTATGTCCTCCGCCGTGTGGTGATAATCCACCTTTGTATCTCCCGTGCATTTTACGGAAAGGTCAAAGCCGCCGTGAACGGCAAAAAGCGTGAGCATATGGTCAAGGAAGCCGCAGCCCGTATCAATATCGCATCTGCCCTCGCCGTAAAGAGTGAACGAAAGCTCAATATCCGTTTCCGCTGTTTTTCTTTTTATGTTTGCAGTCTGTGCCATAGCTTCCTCCGTTAAATAATTTCGTCAAGTTTGGAAATGAGCGTATCCATCTGCTCTCTTGTGCCGATGGTTATGCGCAAAAAGTCTTTAATGCGCTCTTTTTTGAAGTGGCGCACAAGCACGCCGCGCTTTTTAAGCTCCAAGTAGAGCTCTTCCCCGTTTTTGCCGTCTTTCCTTGCAAAAACGAAGTTTGCAGAGGACGGAAGCACACAAAATCCGCGCTTTTCAAGCTCGCGCACGGTATATTCGCGGTTTTCGATAATGGTCTGCACGTTTTTGCGGAAGTAGCCGTCATCCTCTATGCTCGCCTTGCCCGCAAGCAATGTAAGCCTGTTTATGTTATAGGGGTTGTAGGAATATTTTATTCTGTTCATATCCGCGATAAGCCCCTCGTGCGCGATGGCAAAGCCGAGGCGCGCACCCGCAAGAGAACGGGATTTTGAAAACGTCTGGCATACGATGAGGTTATCGTATTTATGAACGAGCTCTACCGCGCTCTCCCCGCCGAAATCAACGTACGCCTCGTCGATAAGAACGACGTTATCTTTGTTTGATGCCACTATTTTCTCCACGTCCGCGCGCGAAAGCGCCATACCCGTGGGCGCGTTGGGGTTAGCGATGATGACCGTTTTGCCAACGTTCATATAATCGTTTATATCAATGGAAAAATCGTCGCAAAGCGGCGCCTTCTCGGCGTCCGTTCCCACAAGCTCTGCATAAACGGGATAAAAGCCGTAGCTTATTTCGGGGAAGATGCACTTTTCCCCCGCGCAGAACGCGAAGAAAGCAAAAGCAAGTATCTCGTCCGAGCCGTTACCGAGCAAAACATTCTCTCTTTTGTAGCCGTAATGTGCGGCAATGGCATCGCGCAGGTCCTTTCCCTCCGGGTCGGAGTAAAGCTTGAGCTTTTCAACCTCTTCGCCGGTTATCGCCTCCAACACCTTGGGCGAGGGGGGAAAGGGGGATTCGTTCGTGTTGAGCTTCACGTATTCCATATCGCGCGGCTGTTCGCCGGGCGTATATGCGTCAAGCCCTTCATATCTTTTGACCATAAAGCTTTTCATTATTTTTCATCCCCTTCAAAGCGGATGGTGGCACTCTTTGCGTGCGCGTGGAGTCCCTCGTGCTTTGCAAAGCAATCTATCTTTCCGGCAACCTCGGAAAGGGCTTCCTTCGTATAATATATAAAGGAGGATCTTTTTACAAAATCATCCACGGAAAGCGGGCTTGAAAAACGTGCCGTACCGGACGTGGGAAGCGTATGATTGGGTCCTGCAAAGTAATCGCCAAGAGCCTCCGGGCAGTTTCTGCCAAGGAAAATAGAGCCTGCGTTCTTTATCTTGGGAAGAAGATCAAACGGGCTGTCCACGCACACCTCCAGGTGTTCGGGAGCGATCTCGTTCGCCGTGTCTATAACGCTTGCAAGGTCATCTCTTACTATAATTTTGGATGCGTTATCTATAGACGCACGCGCGATCTCTGCTCTGGGAAGAAGAGGTATCTGCACCTCAAGCTCCTCGCTCACCTCCTGCGCAAGCTTTTCGCTGTCCGTTACAAGCACAGCACAAGCAAGCTTATCGTGCTCTGCCTGAGAGAGCATATCCGCAGCCACGAAGCGAGGGTCTGCCTTTCCGTCCGCGATGATGAGTATTTCGGAAGGACCTGCAACCATATCTATGCCGACCGTACCGAATACCTGACGCTTTGCTTCCGCAACGAAAACGTTGCCGGGGCCGACGATCTTATCTACCTTACCAACCGTCTGTGTGCCGTATGCAAGCGCCGCAACAGCACCCGCACCGCCTGTTTTATATATCTTGTCCACACCCGCAAGGCGTGCCGCAACGAGGATCGCAGGGCTTACAACGCCGTTTTTTGCAGGAGTCGTTATAACTATTTCGGAGCAGCCGGCAATTTTCGCAGGGATCGCATCCATAAGTACCGTGGAGGGGTAGCTTGCCGTACCGCCGGGAACGTAAAGACCCACTTTTTCTATGGGAGTTACCTTCTGACCGAGGATGACACCCTCTTTTTCATTGATGATAAATCCGTTTCTTACCTGCTTTTCGTGGAAAGCGCGGATGTTGTCGCGCGCTTCACGCATAGCCTCGATAAGCTCCGCAGGAACTTTTGTAAAAGCTTCGTCGATCTCTTCTGCGGAAACGAGCAGGCTTTCGGGTGCGCCGCCGTCAAATTTTTCGCAGTATTCAAGCAGTGCCTTATCTCCGTTCTTACGAACGTTTTCTATAATTTCGCGCACGATGGCGGAAGCGTCGAACGTTTCCACGTCGCGCGACATAATTTCTTCTGTTGAAAGAGAAGCGTCTTTGTATATCTTTATCATTTTTTTGCGCCGTGCTTCCCTTTTTCAAAGGGAACGCATCCTTTCTGTTTCTTTAATCCTTTTTTGAAAGCTCGCGCTTGAGCGTATCTATATCGTCCGTTTTAAAGCGGTAGCTTGCCTTGTTCGCAATGAGGTGCGCGGAAATAGGCATAATTTCCGTAATTACTTCGAGGTTGTTTTCACGAAGCGTGGTCCCCGTTTCAACAATATCGACGATAACGTCCGTCATACCGAGAATGGGAGCAAGCTCGATAGAGCCGTTGAGCTTGAATATCTCTATATTTCTGCCGATGGAGGAATAATAGTTCTTTGTAATATTTACAAATTTCGTAGCAACCTTGAGCGCGCGTTCCGGGTTATCGGAAAAATCCTTCTTACCGGCAACGGCAACGCGGCATTTTCCCATACCGAGGTCGCAAAGGTCGAAAACGTCCGGGGAGTATTCGAGGAGTATATCCTTGCCGACGATGCCGATGTCGGCAGCGCCGTGTTCCACGTATATAGCCACGTCGGAAGGCTTTACCCAAAAGAAGCTTACGCCCGCTTCCTCGTTTTCGAAAATAAGCTTTCTGTTGTTTTCCAGGATGGAGGGGCAATCGTAGCCCGCGTCGGCAAACATCTTGTACGCCTTTTCACCGAGCCTTCCCTTGGGAAGAGCTACTTTAAGCATTTCCTTTTTCATACGAGCACCTCCTTTTCTCCGTCAAATTCTATTATCTTTTTAGTTTTGGGAAGCACGCTTCCCTTTTTGCAAATGCAAACGCGGAAGCCGTTGTCGCGGTAGAATGCCGCCGCCTTTTCAAGCTCGGGAATATCCGCGCCTTCGGAATAAAGCATAACTATGTCCGCATCGTATCCGTTTTCGCTCTCGCCGTAAAGGTCGATAAGGTCAAGATAGAGCGCAAAGCCGCACGCGCCCACGTTCTTGCCCATCTTTGAAAGCAGGTTATCGTATCTGCCGCCGGAAAGCACGCTGCGCGGTATTCCGTGGACAAAGCCCTGGAACACGATGCCGTTATAATAGCTCATATCGTTGACGATGGAAAAATCTATATTGATAGAGGCGCGCGGGAGCGTTTCGAATATGACCTTCAGCTCCTCGTATGCTTTTTCCGTTTCTTCACAAACGGAGAAAGCGGAAAGCTTCGGAAGCTCGCCGTGAACGCTTGCAAGCTCTGCTATTTTGGCAGCACCCTCTGCGGGAACGCCGTCTGCGGTGCAGGCGGCAAAAATGCCCTCGCCGTCCTTTTTGCCAAGGCATTCAAGCACCTCTGCCTTTGCCCCCTCGGAAACACCGTAATGGTTGAAAAGCGCGTTAACAAATCCCATATGGGAAATATCAAGGGAGTAAGAAAACTCTCCGTCGCGCGCAAAAGCCGTCTTCGCTATCTGCTTAACGCTCATTGCGGCAAGGCGCACTATCTCATATTCCGCGTAGATATCTATATCGCCAAGGTATTCCACGCCCATCTGGGGTATCTCTTTATATTCGTGTATATTGTGTGAGGCGCGATATACGTTTTCGTTGTAATATACCCTTGTGTTTTCGCCGTTCTTTGCATTTTTGGCAATGGAAAGGGTTATATCGGGCTTGAGCGCAAGAAGACTGCCGTCAAGGTCATTGAAAGAGATGATATTCTGCGTTGTCAGGAATTTTTTATATTCCATATAAAAGGCATACTCTTCAAACTTGCTCATCTTAAAACGGCGGTAGCCGTATTTTTCATAAAGCTCGCGAAGCTTGTATATTATTTCTTCGCTTTCCGTGAATATTTTCATTGTTTTTTCTCTCTTTTGATATGATTATTATATATAATGATGTATTATATCACGGCTTTTTTTGTTTTTCAAGAACATTTGTGTATATTAACGGATTTTTATGCAGAAAAATTCTGCACAAACAGGCTTTGCCGCACAAAGCTTATAATGCGTGTATTTTGGTGCGTTCCACTTGACAAAAATGCGGCGGCGCGTTATAATTACAGTATCTGAAAAATATAAACTGAAGAGTAAAAACACGGGCGTCAAGTGCCGATGGGACGGGGAGTTGCCGGTTGGACGAAAGCGTATGCTGCGGTTCGTGTTTTGCATCCCGCTTCGTAAGGTAAAAGGAATTTTGGGCCGCAAATGCGGTCTGGGGTCCTCTTTTCCCTTGCTAAAGGCAGGGAAAGGAGGATTTTTTTATGAACAACGATCAAAAAAACAAAAGCCGCCCCGAGCACGCGGGCATTGCCCTTTTCGGGAACATCCGCGTTATGGCAATAGCGGCACTGCTGACAGCTCTTTCCATAGTGCTGGGAAAATATCTTGCCATCAACGTGACGGATTCCTTACGCATAAGCTTTGAGAATCTGCCGATAATTATGGCAGGGCTTTTCTTCGGTCCGCTTATCGGCGGCGTTGTCGGCGCGGCGGCGGATATAATAGGCTGCTTTATGGTCGGTTTCTCTATGAACCCCATCATAACGCTCGGCGCGTGTCTTATCGGCGTAATATCCGGCACGATAGGCATGTACGCATTCCCAAAAAAGGAAAATTGGCGTGCAACGCCGCGCGTGTTCCTGCCCGTTGCGCTTGCCCACATAATCTGCTCCATGGGCATCAAATCCCTCGGTATGATAGTTTATTTCGGCACGCCCTGGGAGATACTCATCCTGCGAGTGCCGATATACGTTTTCACGGGTATTGCGGAGGGATATCTTATAATGCTGCTTTTCCGCAACAAGAATTTCTCCGGTCTGCTTTCAAGGATAATAAGCAAAGGTAAAACAAATTACCGAAAGAAGGTATGAATATGACATATACAGAAGCTCTTGAATACATCCACTCCGTCTGCTGGAAAGGCAGCCGTCCCGGTCTTTCGCGCACGGAAGAACTTATGAAAAAACTGGGAGATCCGCAGGACAGCCTCCGCTTTATCCACGTTGCGGGAACGAACGGAAAAGGCTCCACAAGTGCAATGACTGCATCCGTCCTTGCCGCCGCAGGCTACAAGGTAGGGCTTTACACCTCCCCCTTTATCGTGCGCTTTAACGAGCGTATGCAGATAAACGGCTGTGATATCTCCGACGAGGAGCTTGCGCGCGTTACGGAATACGTGCGCCCCTTTGCGGACAGTATGGAGGATTCCCCCACGGAATTTGAGCTTATCACGGCTATCGCGTTCGTTTATTTCAAAAATCACGGCTGCGACTTTGTCGTGCTTGAAGCGGGAATGGGCGGCAGACTCGATTCCACGAATATCATAAAAGCGCACAGCGTTGCCGTTTCCGTTATCACGGGTATCGCTATGGATCACACGGCGTTCTTGGGCGATACTGCGGAAAAGATAGCCCAAGAAAAGGCAGGCATCATCAAAGAGGGCGTTCCCGTCATCTTCGGCGGTGCGCACACGCCCGTCGGCGCAAAAGAAGGCGAATGCGAGGTAGATCCCGCATCCTGCGCCGCAGTCATCCGCGCAAAAGCGCAAGAGATGAACGCGCCTTATATCGAAGCGGATTATACCCGTCTTTCTGGCGTAAAAACGGATATGTTCGGTGCGGATTTTGATTTTGAAGAAATAAAGGGGCTTCATATCCCCTTGGCGGGAATTTACCAGCCGTATAACGCCGCAACCGTGCTTACAATACTCGAAACACTTAACAAAAAAGGCGCGAATATCACGGCGGATGCGGTAAAACGCGGTCTTGCCGCTGTAAAATGGCCCGGCAGATTTGAAATACTCTGCCGCGAGCCGCTTATCATATCCGACGGCGGTCACAACCCCGAGGGCATAGACGCTGCCGTTGCAAGTGCAAAAGCTTACTTCAAGGGCGAAAAGATATATCTTCTCTCCGGCGTTATGGCGGACAAGGATTACCGCCATATGGCGCGCCGCATGGGCGAGGTCGCTTGCCGCGCCTTCACCGTGCGTCCCGATAACTCCCGTGCGCTCGCCGCGGACGAATATGCCAAGGTATTTGAAGACGAGGGCATCCCATCCGAAGGCTTTGCCACGGTAAAGGAAGCCGTTTTTGCTGCCGCACGCGCGTGCCGCGAAAACGGCAAGGCGCTTCTGTGCCTCGGCTCGCTCTATATGTACGGCGAGGTCCGCGCGGCTGTGGAAGAATACAAAGCGCAAAATGATAAATAAAGAAAAGAATGAGCGCGTAAACCGCGAGCTTGACAAGCTCTATAAAAGCTGTACTTCCGAATTTTTGGCGGAATGGAGCTGTGCTTTCAAGGATACACCCCCCCGAAAGCATCAATAATTTCGGCATCGTTGACGAGCAAAGATACGATACCGATGACGGAATTCTTTTTATCGGCAAGGAAACGAATAATTTTTCCCACGCACGATACCGCGATTGGCTCTTTTGGCTCTCGCGCCAAAGCTCCCTTCGCGGCACGAACATAACCCCGAATATGTGGTATAACGCAGGTCGTTGGGCTTGTCTTTTGAAAGAGCCCGAAAGATCCGAAAAAGATATTGCCGCAAAAAGGGCAGATGCGCTGTGCTTTATCGGTACGATAGCTTTTACTAACGTGAATAAAGTATATGGTAAAAACCAAAGCAAGGAAGAGTATTACCGTGTGGCAAGGTCGGATATTGCAGGCAGGGTTCTGCGGCAGGAAATAGAGATAATACAGCCGAAAACGATAGTTTGCTGCGGCACGGGAGATATATTTTTGCACCACGTTCAGGATTTCAGCGGAAAGGTCATATTTATGCCCCATCCCGGCGCAAGAAAAAGCACGCAAGCGATGCTTTGCAAGCTTAAAAAACAATTTTAAAAAATGGCAGAGAATGGCGTTGTGTCCTTGGAACACAACGCCATTCTGTCATTTTTTATTTAAACTATTCTGTCAACGCTTTTTTTATATCCCGTTGGGGAGATGCCGTATTTTTTGCTGAAAAGACCGCTGAAATAGAACTGATTTTCGTATCCGACGGCGGCGGAAACTTCTCCCACGGAAAGCTCCGTCAGCACGAACATAGCACGCGCACGGCGAAGGCGTTCCGCTATTATATAATCTTTGGGTGAATGTCCTATCACCTTTTTAAACTCCCTGTAAAAAGAGTCGGGCGAAAGACCCGCGATGCCTGCAAGTGTTTCCTGCATAATGTTTTCCGCAAGGTGCGCGCCGATGTATGAAAGCACGTCCGAAAGAGGCGCAAAGCCATTCATAACGGCATCCACCGTTTTAAGCGGCACGCTGTTCTCTGTGATATAAGAAACGGCGGAATATATAAGAGATACCGTTTTAACGGCGTTTTCAAGGCGTGTGCTGGTAAATTCGTTTTCCGCGCGCATAGCCGCAATATCGCGGCAAATGCCGAAGATGCTGCTGTCCGCGCCGAAAAAGATCGGATAATCGAAAAGAGAAAGTATGCGAAGCACCGTAAATATCCTTGCCTCAAAGCCGACGTAAACAAGCGCGCTTTTTTCCCTTGCCTCTATCCGGTATTCCGTATCGCAGGGGATGAGGAGAGACTCTCCCTTAGAGAGCAAGAACTGCTCTTCGCCCACAGTAAGCGCCGCGCTGCCGTTTTCAACGCACAAAAACATTTCAAAAGGGAGCTTTGCGCCGCTGAACTCGCTGTCGCGCTCATAATCCGCGCTGCCGGCGCAGGCGTATGTAATACTTATATTGTTTTCGGGTCTTGCCTCTCTCCATTTCATAGGGGGTCCCGCCTTTCATATTGCCATATGGATATCAGTTTTCTGCATTTTTGTTTATTTTACCACATTATTTGCAAAATTACAAGAGAAAAAAGAAAAGCGCCCGCCGCGCAAAGAAATAATATTGGTATGAATTTTTAATAAAAACGGGAGGCGGAACGCCTCCCCTGCTACGATATAATAATTAAAATCTTACTTTTTTAAAGGCTCGCCCTTTGCCATCACATCGGGTTTTCGGAGTATCTTACCGTGGCATCTCCCTGTGCAATGGAAGAAAACGCGCGGCAAAGCTTTTCCGTTTCCTCTCTCTCGTCCTTTACCGTGACGATATAGCGCCCGAAAAGCATAAAAGCCATATTATCCGCGGGGTCGCAGGGCGCCCAATCGTAGTTTTCATAAAGATATTCGTAAAGCTGTTCGGCGCACGCCTCGTCCCTTGCCACTATTACGGAAAGAGTCTTTCCCATAGACACGGCAGAGGGGTAGAAAAGCGCACCTTCAAGTGCTTTTTCCTCAAATTCATCCTCGGATATACCAAGCATATAGCTGTTTCCGGCATCCACGCTTTGCTCAAGCACGCGGGAAGAATCCTCTCCCGCCGCCTCGTATATGCGGAAAGCAACCTCGTGTGCATCCCCGTCAAGCGTATTTTCCTTCATCTGCTTGCCGCAGGAAACGAGCACAAGCAAAGCAAGAGAGAGCAAAACGGCAAGGATCGCGCTTTTTTTATCGTTATCGTTATAAAACAAAAAACACCTCCGTTCGCGAAAAGACCTTTTCCTCCACACAGTGCCGTAAGGAGCCCCGCTTCATAAAGCTCCGCGCAAGCGGTGAGGGGGGGCTCACAATACCCTGTACAATACGGACAAGCCCTTTCGTTTACTTTAGTGTTTTACTTTTTTGTCGTTTTATGCCTTATTTTGCATCAAACCAGGTTTTACCTATGGCAACCTCGGCAGAAAGCTTCACGGGAAGCTTTACAGCGTGCTCCATCTCCGAAACGAGAAGCTCCTTTACCTCTTCGGCACAGCTTTCGTTTGCTTCTATAATAAGCTCGTCGTGTACCTGCATAATAAGCTTTGCGTCATATCCGCCCTCGCGCAGTTTGCGCTGTGCGTTTACCATAGCAAGCTTGATTATATCCGCCGCACTTCCCTGTATAGGGCTGTTCATCGCAACACGCTCGCCGAAAGCTACCTCCGTCTTCTTTTTGGAGGAAAGCTCCTTTATATATCTTCTTCTGCCGAGAAGAGTTGTAACAAAGCCGTCCTTTTTCGCCTGTTCAACGATATCGGAAAGATATTTTTCTACCATCGGGTAGGTTTTAAGGTATCCTGCGATATATTCCTTTGCCGCCGCAAGGGATATGTGCAGATCCCCTGCAAGGGAGAAGGCACCCATACCGTAAACTATGCCGAAGTTTATTGCCTTTGCCCTCTTGCGAAGCTCCACGCTTACCTCGTTTTCGCCCACGCCGAAGACCTTCATAGCTGTGGACGTATGGATATCCGCGCCGCTTTCAAAAGCACTTATCATCGCTTCATCGCCCGATATTGCCGCAAGCAAGCGAAGCTCGATCTGCGAATAGTCCGCATCGATAAGGACGTATCCGTCCTTTTCTGCGGCGAAGAATTTTCTCATCTCGCGCCCAAGCTCCGTTTTGATGGGGATATTTTGCAGGTTAGGCTCCGTAGAGGAAAGTCTGCCCGTGGCGGTAAGCGCCTGTTTGAACGAGGTATGGACCCTTCCGCGCTCGTCCGCCGCGGCGAGAAGCCCGTCCGCATAGGTGCTTTTAAGCTTTGCTACCTTACGGTACTCAAGGATCTCTCCGACGATGGGGTGGTAGGGGCGAAGCTTTTCCATAACCTCCGCGTCCGTGGAATATCCGCTTTTCGTCTTTTTGAGCGCGGGCAGTCCCAAAACGTCAAAAAGAATATGTCCAAGCTGCTTGGGCGAGTTTATATTAAAGCTTTCTCCTGCAAGCAGATATATCTTCTCGCAATGCGCCTCTATCATTTCGGAAAGTCTTGCGGAAAACGCGGAAAGCTCCTGCGTATTAACGAAAAAGCCCTCTTTTTCCATATCGAAAAGTACGCGCGCAAGGGGAAATTCTATTTTACGGTAAAGATCGCTTTGTCCGCTTTTTTCAAGCTCACCGCGAAGCTCGCCGCATAGCCCGTATATATAAAACGCTCTTTCCGCGTGGGAAGAGATCGTTTTTCCGTACAGACGCGAAACGATCTTTTCAAGAGAAAAATCGTTTTCGGAAACGGCGGCAACGTAGGACATCAGCATAACGTCCTCTCGGCACGAGATGAAATCGCAGCCGTACGGGGCGAGTGCGTGGTACGCCGATTTCGCATCGTGTACGATAAATGCGTAATCCGCGTCAGAAAGGTAAGAAAGTGCGTTTTTCAAGCTGTCCGCAAAAACCTCTTTTTCACGGCAGAAATATATTTTTTCCGCTTCAAAGTCAAAAGATACTGCATATTCCGTGCCTTTTTCAAGCGCGGAAGCGTCCTTTTCGGAAAGAGAGAAGTTTTCCTCTGCGCTTTCTGCCGCTGTTTCGTTTTCAGTGCTTTCCGCGCCGAATTTTTTTATAAATTTAGTAAATTCAAGCCTTGTGAAAAGATCAAAAAGCTTGGCTTTGTCCATACCATTATAACGGAACGATTCAAAATCGCATCCCATATCCACGTCGCGTTTGATGGTTGCAAGGAATTTCGACATATACGCGCTTTCTTTGCCGCCGATGATCTTTGCCTTAGCCGCGGGAGCTATCTTTTTGCTCTCCGTATCCGTATAAAGCTCGTCAAGGCTTCCGTACTCCGCAATAAGCTTGAACGCGGTCTTTTCTCCAATTCCCTTTACGCCGGGAATATTATCGGAAGCATCGCCCATAAGGGATTTTACGTCAACGTATTGGTCGGGGCGCACACCGTATTTTTCCTCGAAAGCCGCGCTGTCGAAAAGTATCGGCTCCGTATTCGTTGCAAGGATAACGCGCGTCCTTTCCGAAATAAGCTGGAGGGAATCTCGGTCGCCGGTAAGAATATACACCTCCACGTCTCCCTCGGCTTCGCCGAGCGCGGCGAGAGTGCCGAGAAGGTCGTCTGCCTCAAAGCCCTCTTTCTCCACGCAGTGCGCACCGAGCGCGGAAAGGCACTCCACGGCATAGGGACGCTGCACGGCAAGCTCCTCCGGCATAGCGTGCCTGTTTGCCTTGTAGCCGGTGTATGCGGTGTGCCTGAACGTGGGCGCTTTAAGATCGAATGCCACAACAAAATAATCGGGTTGAAGCTCTTCAAAGTGGCGGTTTATGATATTTATAGTTCCGTAAACTGCGTTTGTGGGAAGTCCGTCCGCCGTGGAAAGCGGACGCACGCCGTAAAACGCACGGTTGAGTATTGAGTTTCCGTCAACGGCAAGAAGTTTTTTCATACGTTATCCTCCGCAGGGGTAATATAATTTTGTAACATAATTATATTACCACAGTATCGCACAAAAAGCAAATTTTTCTTTATTGCAAGAAAAATTTGCAAAAAGGACGGGAGAAATGGCGTGTAAAATTAGCGGAGAATTATGTACGGTTGTTTAATAATTGCCCCGCTGTAAACAAATAAATAACCCCGACATCTGTCGGGGTTGTGTTTTTATGATCCAGCAATATAAAGCAATCCAAAAAGCAAAAAACAAATGATAAGAATTGGCGGCATTAAAATAAACGGAATATAAATACAATACCAACTAATAGTAAATAGTGAAAAATAGTACGCAATAGCTAAAACCAAAAAAAATACAATAATCCAATAAATAATAATCGATAAGACTATTGCTAATCTTCTGTGATACCTAAACCAATATTTGCGAATAAATAAGTGTCCTAGTTCAACATATGTATATAATATACTGAAAAAACAAAATGAAATCATAAGTGGGGCAATATGCTTATATTTTAAGTATAGATAAAAACCTATGGCTGAAATAATTACTCCAATTATACTGAACAAAACCGTCAATACTCGTCCTTCTGAAGTATCTCCCGGAAACTTATGATACCTATCATAAACATCTTTACACGTCTGTTTTTTATCTTTCGGCATAATGCCTCCTTTCTTTTTATCGCGAGTTTCGCCTTTGTATTACAAAGGCATAGGGCAAAGCCCATACCCCTAAAGATGCACGAACGCGTCCAAAGGCTCTCCCTTTGGGAGAGCTCCCGCGATAGCGGGTGAGAGGGCGGTTACAGCAGGTTTTTGCTCCATTTTGCCCTCTCCGTCGGCTTCGCCGCCACCTCTCCCAAAGGGAGAGGCTTTTTTGCTGCTCCCGTTATAACACAAATCGGCAGAGAAAGCCAGTTCCCTGCCGAAGTTTTGTGCCTGCTAATCATCCGCTAAGAATGGAGAGAGAAACTCCCGTCCTTTTTATTTTTATCTTATAAGATTTGCAAGTCTGTAATATTCCTCTGTGCGAGCTTTGAGAACGGCGCATCTTTCGTCCATCCAAGCCTTATCCTCAGCGGGGATAGCGGCGATCTCTTCTTCTGTAAGCTTGCCCTTATAGAGTCTGTCAAGAGTAAGAGCCTTCATAATATCAACGTCGCAGATCTTGCCGTCATTCTTGCAGATAACGACGTTGGATTTACCCGCAATAAGTCTTTCTACAGCCGCAGCACCCATTTCGGAAGCTGTAAGTCTGTCTTCAAGAGAGGGGCAGCCGCCGCGCTGAACGTGAGCGAGAACGCAGAAACGAGTAATGATGCCCGTTTCTTCTTCGATCTTCTTTGCGAGCTTTTCTGCATAGCCGGGCAATCCCTCGGAAACGATAACGATTATACCGCGTTTGCCGTTAAGACGTTGTGTTTTGATTTTTTCGATAGCTTCTTCTTCATCGAAAGGCACTTCGGGAATAGCAACGGCGGAAGCACCTACCGCAATACCGGTGCGAACTGCAATGTGACCTGCATTTCTGCCCATAACTTCAACTACGTTGCAGCGAGCGTGAGATTCGCACGTTGCGCGAAGGCTGTCTGCCATCTCAACTACGGTGTTCATCGCTGTATCGAAGCCTATCGTGTAATCCGTGGAAGTAACGTCCGCATCGATAGTGCCGGGAACGGCAACCGTGGGTATGCCGAGCGCGGAAAGCTTTGTTGCGCCCATAAATGTACCGTCACCGCCGCAAACGATCATACCGTCGATATTGTTGGAACGGCAGATATAAGCAGCAAGCTCCTGATACTTGGGATCCTTAAATTCCTCGCATCTTGCGGAGTAAAGCACTGTGCCCGCTTCGGTCAAGATGTTGGAAACGCTTGTGGGGTTGGAAAGATCTCTGAACTTTCCTGCAAGAAGGCCTGCATAGCCTTCTTCAACGCCAACGACCTGAATGCCGTTTGCAATAGCCGTGCGTGCAGCCGCACGGATAAAGGAGTTCATACCCGGAGCGTCGCCGCCGGATGTAAGGATAGCGATTTTTCTTATTTTTTTCATTTTTATCACCTTCAAATTTTAAATTCTTTTATTTTTAATAATTATCTTTCGGTTTTTCCGCCGGAAAGGAAATCCAGCGCACGGGGAACGGAGTCCTTTGCATTGCCCCAAGGCTCGTTATCATAGCGGTAATCGAATTTTTTGCAGAACCAGCTTACGTCCTCGTTAAGGGAGTCGATATATTTTCTTTCTATTCCCTTTGCAACCTCGAAAAAGTCCGCAAAGTCCTTTTTGCCAAGACCGGAGCGTCCGTATTCGAGAAGCCTTCTGTAATGGGGCAGGCAGAAGCAGCGTTGCTTTTTGAATTTGCGCCTGAACTCGTCATCCGTTTCCCAAATGTAGATGGTGTTGGAAAACATTTTGGAAAGCGAGCCGGAAATTTTGGAGCAAAGATAGCAGGTGCCGGATATTTTTTCTATAGCGCTTTCGGATTTTTCGCCTTTTGCGTCGAAAAGTATTTTTTTGAAGACCTTATCGTTGACCTCTGCAATGTGGCTTTCCAATATCAGCGCAAGGCCGAGGCGGTTGCCTTTTTCGTACATTTTGTTAAAATGTCCGCGGCAGAACCCGAGCCTGTTCGTTTCTATACGGATATCGGGCTCCATCATAGCCGCGCCGAGCACCGCGTCGAGCGCGTTGTTCTCCAGCATATCGTAAAGCTCGCAGAACGGACAGCACGGCGTTTCGCTTTCGGAGGTTTTATCGAACGCTTCGTTTATCGGTATGGTATATATGGTTTCCGGCATTTGTTTTCTCCTTGTAATTTATTTTGTCAGATAACGAGGTCTGCGTAGTAGGGGAAGTGGTCGGATGCCTGCGTTACGGGAACATCCGCATCTTCAACGGTAAATTCATCGGACACAAAGATATAGTCTATGCGGATACCCTTGCCGCCGTTGATCTCCTTGGGAGCAAGCGCGGAAATATCGAATCTTGTGGGGAAAGTTCTCTTTGTCTGATCTTTGCAGAACTTGAACGTATCCGTCATAAGCTCATAAAGCTCTTTGATCTCCGCAGATCTGTCCCATTCCGGGTTGACAGCGCCGTCCCATACGTTGAAGTCACCCATAATGATAAGGGGGCGTGTTCTTTCTTTGATAAGCTTTGTGAGTATCTTCATAGTTTCGGCTCTTTCCGTCTTTGCAAGACCGAAGTGAGTTACGATGACCTCGATCTCTTTATCCTCTTCAACAAGGATGATATTGCGGAAAATGCCGCGTGTTTCATAGTAAGTGGGCTCGGATTTATCCTCGGGATCGGGAACGGCGATAGCCTCGGAGTAAAGAACGGCATATTTGGAAAGGATCGCGTTGCCGTAGTCACCGCGCGCACCGGGTCTGCCCAGAGTCGTTGCTTTTCCAAAGCGGCTTTCATAGGGAATGCCGGAATGTCTTGCGATCTCTGCGGCGATATTGACGTTGCCGCTGCGAGGATGGTTGAAGTCTATTTCGTTAAGGCCGACGATAGCGGGCGAATACTCTCCGATTATCTTCGCGCAAGCCGCGGGATTGGGCTTTGCGGGCAATTCTCCGCTGTAATCTCGTCCGCCTGCCACGTTGTATGTCATAACTCTGAGTTTCATAATGGTACAACCCCTTTTCTTTAAATAAATTTATACATAATTATTTTAACACTTATATAGATAATTGTCAACTTTTTCTTGCTTTAAAGAAAAAAAGAAGCACACACGAAAAGTTTTTGCCAAAACGCGCTTTATATGCAAAAAAGCAGAGGTCGCCCTCTGCTTTTGTGTAGATATTTTTCAAGCGGGAACGGGATGATGAATGCAAAAATCAGAGAGTAAGACTCTTTTTACATCGTCATTCTGCGCGATATGATATAGCAATTCGGAGAGCTTCTCGCAGTATTCGTCCTGCGGCAAATCAGAATCATTCATACTGAAGTGAAAAATTGTGGTACGCTTGAATGCGCAATCTCCGCCATTAACGGGAAATTCGGATTCAATATTTGAAATCAGATCCGCATTTTCTTCTCCGCGCCATTCAATACATACGCTAAATCCAACATGTTCTTTATATATTTTTAAAGTCTCAATAAATTTTTCGGTCAATTTTTTAAGGGATTCTTTGCTATTGGGAGATTCATTTTCTATCTTCGTATCCGGATATACGTAGTAAGCAAATAACACCGTATTTACAACTACCTTGTAGCACGTTTGTATTTCCCGTCTTACCGCTGCTTGCGGATCTTCAGTAGTTTGCAGACCTTCGGTAGTTTGCGTTTCGCCCGTGTTGTTGTCACTACAGGATGTGAACGTCAATAGCATCGCCAAAGCAAGAAGTATAGATATAAGTTTTTTCATATGTGCCTCCTTATGGGTGATAGCAGAGGGCGTGCGCCCTCTGCTTTTGTGTGGTGGTGTTAAGCCTATCCAAATATCCTTTATTGTATATAGTATTTATCAAAAGACAAGCTATTAACAAAATCAATAATATCGCTCTCGCTTACAGATGAACGCACCACAGCGTAGTGGCTTTCATCCACAAAAAAACTCGCTGTCATTTTTTCTGTCAAAGTATCCGTCCGTCCTATATTTTTTATATAAACGTCAAAATTGCCCGAGTTTTTGGTCTGAGCCGATCTAATGTAATAATTATCCCATCCAAACCTGCTTTTGCTATAATCCAAAAAATTAGTTTTGGATGAATCTTCACTAAAAAGATTCTGTGTATTTGCGATATAAACTACCACTTGAAACATTTTTTCATCACATTCAAAAAAATAATGTACGCCAATATCCTCATAAGCAGCTTCGGGATATAATGCAACGTTATCTTCAATTCTTTTTGCTATAGTGCTATCAACTTGATAGAGAAAACCGTCATTTTTGAAGCTGTAAAACATATTTTCATATATGGATATGAATTTTTCATTCAATCCGGAACGATCATCAGCTCTTATAAAATCAACAGCTTCTTTCAAGGAATAAAATCTAATAGGTTGAGCAGTGACGCTCATAGGTTCACTCTGCGTTAACGTAGTCGTTTCGTAATTGAAGTCATCGTTACCGCAGGATGCGAGCAACAGCATTGATAAAGCAAGAATTATTGTTAAAATTTTTTTCATATGTACCTCCTTATGGGGGGATAGCAGAGGGCATATGCCCTCTGCTTTTGTGTGGGTTATTCCGTTACTGTTTCCAATGCCACTTCAAACTGTGCCAAAGCTTCACTTGCCGTATTGGGAGAGAGCAAACGGCTTATAAACGTATCCGTACCATCTACGGGGTAATCCGAAAGTACCGAGTTACCCGTTATTGTAATAGTCACATTTTCATAAACCATTTTTATGGATAGAAGTTTTCCCGACGCATAAGTATATTTTACGTTATCAACAAATGTACAACAAGCTATTTCCGAAGTAACCATTCTGAAATCGTCAATGTTTTCTGTAATCAATATATTTTCCGCTTCAGAAAAGCCCTCCTCGTTTAATTTAAATCTAATGTTTACGTTATAACCGTTTTCGTCCATTAAACTATACATATACGTACTGTTATCGCCCGAAATTACATTAGATAAGTATATAAAACTTTCAAATTCCCCCATATGCGAAATTTTATCGTAAGTTATGAAATCTTCGGGCAAACCCTTGTTTTCCGCACAAGTTTTCTTGTAAGTTTCATTATAAAAAGAGTAATTTTCGGGTAACTTGTTTTTATAGATAAAATCTTCATATTCGTTATAGTCTTCTATTGTCAAACTTACAGTGTCGCCACAGTTAACAATAATTTCTTTTGTTTCTTTGGAATTTTGTAAACCGGTCAATTCATTTTTGGAATTTGAACAAGAAACAGTAAAACATAATACAGTCATAACTGTAATCAACAAAGAAAAAAATTTTTTCATATGCAGCCTCCTTTGAAGGTAGCAGAGGGCGTGCGCCCTCTGCTTTTGTGTGGTTTACTCAGCTGAAGGTATCGGATATTGCCGCAACACTATTCTGGATATATCGGAATATCTTGTCAACTGTTCCAGCGCATCCGCAAACCGTTCAACATCAAGACCCTCGGTATATATCAAAAAGTGTGTGTATGTGTCCTGTTCTATATGTTTGTAAAATGAATAATTTAGCATATCCAAAAATCTTTCTTCTTCAATATGCCCGGGTATATACATACGGATGTTTCCAGGACTCTCAATCGCAATGTGACTATTGAGCAATTCGATCAAATCTTCTCTGTTAACAGGAATTTTATCTCCTTTTTGTCCTAACGGCACTATTATCTTGCCATAATTGATTTCGCCAACAGTAACGGGAGCTTCTGTTGGCGCTTCTGTCGTTGCAGCAGTTTGTGTTGACGTTGATTCAGCCGTGGTAGTAGAATTAGACGTTGTATCTGATATGTTACCGCAAGAAACAGTCAATAACAAAATAGATAGAACAATGCCTATGCAATATAATTTTTTCATATGTACCTCCTTTGGGTGTAGCAGAGGGCTTGCGCCCTCTGCTTTTGTGTGGTGTGGTTATTCTTCGCTTTTCTTTCTATCTTTTTTAGTGCGAATTATCGCATATATCACAGCGGCAAGGAGTATCAAGATCACCCACAAAGAGGGGCTGTCTTTAAGCATTTCAAGCAAAACCCGCGACAGCGGAACACCCGAGGGGGCATTATCTTCAATATACGCTTTGCGTTTTACAGCGTAATCCTCTGCGGAATACCAAGTTTCTTCAAAACTTTCGCTGTATTCGTAAAAAATATTATTAAAGTCATACACACCGTAAACGCCGTCTTTTTCTGTAAGCAGAACGGGAGCGGCGTGATGATAGACGTTATCGCTTACCAAAATGCAATCATCCCAGCCGTGCTTTTCCGTAAGGAACAATATCTTATCGTAAAGACGCATATGCTCTTTATTTAAGAAAGACTCGTTCGGCTCGGTAATGCTCCAGCGCGTATAGCGAAATTCTTTATCCCTCGAATCGTAATAAAGAGAGGCTTCCGCTACAACCCTCTGCTCGCCGTCAACATCCGCAAAAACGGGAATGTATATATACTCCAATCCGTTAAAAAGAGCACCATCATATCCGTTTTCATCAAGGCAAAGAAGACCGTCGAGGAAATCCTCCGCCGCCCAATATCCTATGTAATATCTGTCGGGGTAAACTCTGATGTTTTTGTAAACATCGCCATATCCGCCGCGCTCAACATCATCCTCATAAGATTTTGCTATATCGTATGTGAAAATAGCCTCTTCCACAAGGCTCTGCACGTCATGAACCTTTCCGCCGACGTATATCTCCTTTGCAGAAACGGAATATTCAACGGATGGAGGAGCTTCGGAATCGGAATTTGAACACGCCGCGCACAAGATCGCAATTATCAGCGCAAAAAAAGCGCAAGCAATTTTTTTGAAAATTTTATTCATTGTCACAGCCTCCTTTGAGGGGAGCAGAGGGCAGACCGCCGTCAACAATAAACTAAAAATTTTGTTGAACTTCTTACACCTCATAAGAAATTCCTCCTGTAATATAAATATTTTACCACACTATCGCATTTTTTGCAATAGTGCGATAATTTCAAAGTAAAACGGGATGTCGTGCCGCCCTCTTGACAAAACGCGCAAAATAAAGCATAATATTTTATCATAGAGCAAGAAACGAGGCGGTTTTTTGAACAAAACTTCATATATATCCTCTTTCGGCAAAACGGAAAACGGCACGGATTTTGTCACGCTTTCGGGCGTACCGTATTTTTCCGCGGCGCAGACATTTGACTGCGGTCAATGCTTCCGCTTTGACGTTACGGAAGACGGCGTTTCGGGGGTTGCCTTCGGAAAGCTTATAAAAATAGAGCAGGACGGCGAAAACGTGACGATCATCGGCATTTCCGCGGACGAATACGAAGAAAAATTCGCCGCATACCTCGGACTTGACGAGGATTACGGCGAAATAAGAGATGACATCGGCGCACATTTCGGTGTGTACGGGGACGTTATATATAAAGCGATGGAATGCGCGAACGGCATCCGCATTCTGCGCCAGGACCCATGGGAAGCGCTTGCATCTTTCATCATTTCCCAGAACAACAACATTCCGCGCATAAAAAAGATAATAGAAAATATGTCCGCAGGACTTGGAGAGCCTTTCGTCGGATTTGACGGCGCAACTTATTACTCCTTCCCCACGGCGCGCGCCGTGCTGGACGCAGGCGCAGAGGGGCTTGCCCCTTTCAAAATGGGCTTTCGCGCGCGTTATCTTTTGGATGCGGCACAAAAATACCTTTCGGGCGAGGTGGATTTTTGCAAAGTTTTCACCGCCGCACCCGAGGAAGCCGAAACCGCACTTCTATCCATCTGCGGCGTGGGCAAAAAGGTTGCCGCCTGCACGCTTCTTTTCGGCTTTCACAAGCTGGAGTTTTTCCCCGTTGACGTTTGGATAAAGCGCGTGCTGGAAAAATATTATCCGGGCGGCATAGACCTCTGTGCGCTCGGTGCATATGCCGGCGTAGCACAGCAATATTTATTTTACTATGAACGATACATAGCCGCAAAAAGCGGCGGAGAGGAAGATAAAAAATGATCCTTAGACCCAAGGAAACAACGATCGCATACCGTTGCCCCGCCTGCGGCAAATCCGTCATCAGTGTGACAGGCGTTTTCGCCCTTTCGGGTGACCTCATCAAGCTCAAATGCGACTGCGGTGCAAGCGAGCTTACAATTAAAAACGAGGATGCGAACAAGGTACGCATAACGGTCCCCTGCCTTTTCTGCGCGCGTCCGCACGCCTACGTCGTGTCCAAAGACGTCCTCCTTGGCAGAGAGTGCTTTGCTTTCTCCTGCAAATATGCAGGGGCGGACGTATGCTTCTCCGGCACGAAAGGCGCCGTACTCAAAGCGCTTGAGGACTCCAACGCGGAGATAGCTTCCCTCATCGACGATACGGAGCTTGCCCACATCTACGAGGGCAACGAAACGGAAAACGAGCACCTCTATAACGACGAGCACGTGCGTGATATGATACTTTTCGTACTCGGCGACCTTTGCGAGGAAAAAAAGATAGAGTGCGACTGCGGTATGGGAGAGGGCGATTTCCTCGTTGAAAACGACATCGGAACGGTTCGCATCTCCTGCAAAAAATGCGGCTGCGAGCGCACGTTCTTCTGCCGCGAATGTATGGAAACGCGCCTGCTCCTCGACGCGGCACAGATAAAGCTTATAAAAGAGTAAAAGAATTTGCAAAAAGGACGAAGAATTGTAAAAATTCCTCGTCCTTTTTTGCGTTATAAAATCAATATATCAATTTGTTTGTGCTTTCGTTAAATTGCCATCAATGCAGTACACAGTATATTCTCCCGTATTTGCGTCCCAATCACTGTCCTTTTGTATAGCTACCCATTCCTCTTTTGTACCATCGAAATTGATAGCCGAAAGAGCTGTACATCCGCTGAATGTACCCGAATATATCTTCCTTAAGCTTTTAGGCATATCAACACTTACAAGGCTTTCGCACCCGTGAAAAGCATAACTTCCAATACTTATAACTCCGTAAGGTATCTCTATTTTTTCAAGATTTACACAATATTCAAATGCACGATTCATCATAAGAGACAAGCCTTCGGGAATAAATACTCTTTCAAGACTATCACAATGTTGAAACGCCATCGCCCCTATTTTTCTGGCACCTGACGGAATAATTACGCTTTCAAGCTTTGTGCATTTTAAAAATGCGGAATTACCTATGCTTATTACGCCCTCGGGAATAACAACGCAGGTTATGGTATCGCAATTTTTGAAAGCTCCGTTATTTATTCCCGTTACGGGCAGACCGTAATAATAGCGCGGGATAATTATTTTCGAATCCGTGCACCTTCCGATGCCGTCAGCAGAATAGCCCTCATTGTTATATATGTATATCAAGCCCGCGGAGTCGGGATACAGAGTTTTTGTCTCCAGTACTTCTCCACAGAATTCGCACAGCTGATGAAGCACTCCTTTTTCCGTTTCGGCGGCTCCCTCCGCAGCTACCCAATCCCCCTCCTTGTGTCCCGTAGCCTCGATTGGAAAAAGCTCAAATTCACCGCATTCGCAAGCAACAGACCGATATCCGTCCTCCATACAGGTCGGAAAACGTGTCAACCATTCTTTCCATTCGTGCGTATGGGCTTCCGCCGTATTCGCCGTTGTACTGCCCACAGCATCCTCCGCGCAAGAGGAAAGCATCATCGCGCAAGCGATGAAAAGAGAGCAAGATAAAATTATATTTTTGAGTATATTTTTCACGGCAAAATCCTCCTTGTAAAAGTTCGGTAAAAATATTTTTATCACAAGATTTTGGCTTATTCTGTTTCAAATTGCTCGATCAGCCAAGGAATATCGTTCGTTAAAGTTGCATATACCACTCCAAGGTCAACATTACCGTAATCGTGAACTATACGATTTCGCAAGCCCGAAATATCCGTCCAAGGAATTTCATCGTGCTCCATTTTATAGGCATCGCTAAGTTTCTTTGAGGTTTCCTGTATCTGTATCAAGCGGAACAACATAGAGTCCAAAAGAACCTCTTCTGCCTCAAGGGCTTGACGTGACACACCCTCCATATGATTTACAATAAACCGAAGATCGGTCAAAATTTTTTGAATATAATAGTTGTCATTTTTCATATACCTTGATACCGTCCTTTAAAATTTCGTCAAGCAATTCGCGGTTGCCAAGAAGCTGGTTCAGATCCAAAAGATCAACCTTTTTACACAACCTATTTCGCAGACGTTCGGCAATTCCGTAAAAACGCAGACCCGTAACGCCCGTAGATACCAAAAGATCAACGTCGCTTTGTTCCGTCGGATTCCCCTTGGCATATGAACCAAAAAGAATGCAATATTCTATCTCATATTCTTTAAATACATCTTTGCACGCAGCTCGAATATCTTCTATAGAGAGAAGTCCGTGTTCTTCATCAACTGCAACGTATTTTTCAAGCTCCTCCATCATAAAACGATATTTCAAAGTATCGACTTTACTTTCATCGTTCTCATATTCTTTATAAGAACGCAAAGAAACCCCTAAAATTTTACACGCCTGCTGCTGTGTTAATTTTTTGGATATACGCAAAGCTTTTAATGCGGACATACAATCATCTCCTTCCGCTTATATCATAACACATTTTGCACTTTCTCGTCAACACAAAAGTGCAAAATGTGCACTTTTCTTTTTTGCTAAGGTGCAAATCTTGCACTTTTTTACATTTAATATTGCCAAGCATACCCACACAAAAGAAAAAACGCCGTTTACGACGTTTTTTCTTTGCCTTTCGGCAACTATATTATGGAGAAATGGAAAAACCTGTAGACATTTTAAGCGTTGGGATTAAACTCCACAAACGTAAGGCTTACCGTAAGCTCTTCGCAGTTGCGAAGGTAGAAATTGAGGTTTGAGGTCTTGCCAGCATTCTCGTTGGGGCGGTAAACCGTAAACTCTACAGTGTCACCGATGGAGTATGCCGTAAGCATCTTTTTGAGCGTGCTGAATGAATCGACCGTCTGTCCGTTGATGGCATAGATTATATCGCCCGCTTTAAGACCGGCGAGCTGTGCGCTGCCGCCCTCCGTAACGGCGGAGATCACGTTCACACCGCTGTACTTATATCCGCCGAGCTCGATATAATTCTGAACCTGAACGCCAAGACGCGCAACGCCCGTAACGTAGCCGTATTCACGAAGATCGTTTACGCAGCGCAGCACCGTGGACATAGGGATGGCAAAGCCGATATTGTCTATGGAAGCACCAGCAGAGGTAGTTCCGGAAAGCTTCGCGTTGACGATGCCGACAAGCTGACCCGCCGTGTTGAAAAGACCGCCGCCGGAGTTACCGTTGTTTACAGCCGCGTCTATCTGAACGAGCGTCATAGTTTCATATGTGTTGGAGAAAGTGACCTCTCTTTCGGGTGCGCTGACGTAGCCGCTTGTAAGAGTGAAGCCATTGCCAAGCGCATTGCCCACAACGATTATCTGCTCGCCGTAGTTAAGTCCGTCCTCGCAAATTTCAACGGAGGTGCAATCGTCCTTTTCTATCTTGATAACGGAAACGTCAAGGCTTTCGTCGCCGTAGATATATTTTGCGGGAAGCTCCTCGCCGGAAAAGAGCGTTACCGTCACGCTCTGTGCATCCGCGCCGACAACGTGATAATTCGTGATGATATAGCCGTCCTTGGTGTATATAACGCCGGAGCCGGAGCCCGTGCCCGTGCTTGTCGTTACCTTGATAAGAACGCTTGCGTTAAGGCATTTTTCCGCAACGGATTCTATCTTTCCCTCCGTTGCAGAGGAAACCTCGCCCGTGATACCGGGGGCTGTGGCTGTTGTTGCCGCTGTTGTTTGCTTCTGTTCCGTTGTTGCTTCCGTTTGTTCCGTACCCGTATCGGAGCCGCTTGTAGCAGCCGCGTCCGTTGTGGTCGTTTGTGCGCCGTAGCCGCCGAGCGCGATCTTGCCGCCGCCCATCGTATATCCTATAAGCAGCGTTCCTATTATCACTACCGCGCAAAGCAGCAGCGCGGGGATAAGTCCGCCTTTTTTATTCTTGTTTCCGCCGTTCGACGGTCCGTAGGGGTTATTGTAAGAGCCCATTCCGCCGTTTTCGGTATAATTATAACCTGTGTCGCCATTTCCGCCTTTTGCGCCGCCGTCATTGCCGCCGACGTTTTCTTCCGGCGTTTCGTTTTTGTTTTCTTCATCAAAAGACCACATAGAATATATCTCCTTAATTGTTTATTTTTCTACACTGTTCACATTATACCGTCATTTTGTTACAAATGTGTGAATTCAAAGTTTATTTCGTGTAAACATATCCATAAATATCAGTAAGAATTTTTCCCTAAGTGCAAACAAACGATTTTATTTATAAACCTTATGAATTCATAGTTTCCCTTGAATCAGACAAAAAAATGAAGTATAATATAACCAAGGACGCATTTTTGCGCGTTACGTAACTATTATATACTTTATTTTAAAAAAATAAAAGGGGATTTTATGAATAAATCCAAATTTTCCGTGTTTAAAAAAATACCCTCTGTCACCACACCGCGTCTGATAATGCGAAAAATGCTGCCATCCGACAGCGAAGATATGTTCGAATATGCAAAAAATCCCGCCGTCACGCGCTATCTGCTTTGGGAGGAGCACGTAAACAAAAAATTTACGCACAGCTATCTTAAATTTATACAGTCGCAGTATGCCGCGGGCAACTTTTACGATTGGGCGCTGACACTTGCCGAAAGCGGAAAAATGATCGGGACCTGCGGCTTTTCCTCCTTTGACGAAAGCAACAACGCGGCGGAGGTGGGTTACGTTCTCTCCCCGGACTATTGGAGGCAGGGGATAGCAACGGAGGCTCTTTTTCGCGTGATGCGCTTCGGCTTCGAGGAGCTGGAGCTTCACAGGATATATGCGCGCATTATGGAGGGCAACACCGCAAGCGAGGCAGTCGCACGCAAGTGCGGTATGCGGCACGAAGCGACCCTTTGCAAGGCTCTGCTTGTAAAAGGAGAGTACAGGACGATAAAGATATACGCCGTGCTCCGGGAGGAATTTCAGAAGCTTTCATTTTCTTTTGAAACCGAAAGCTAAAACGCAAAGTGTTTTGAATTCTCTTTTCAGCACATCATCCACCGCAAAGCGGTCTCCCTTCCCCTCAAGGGGAAGGCACCGAGGTGCTGAAACACGCTGTGTTTTAACGCCTTTTTCATATTTTTAGGCGAATAAAGTTGACAATCGCGCGCGAAATAATATATAATATAATTATTAACTATATCCTTTTGAGAACGATACAAAAAAACGATCGGCGCAGACGCGCCGCAGGCGAAAGGAAAATCTTATGATAAGAAGTATGACAGCATTCGGTCGCGCAACCGGAAAAGCCCCGGGGCGCGATATTATTGTAGAAATAAAATCCGTTAACAACCGCTTCTTCGATTGTTCGGTAAAGCTTCCCCGCATCTTCGCTTTCCTTGAAGAAAAGGTTAAAAAACGCCTCTCGGAACGCGGCATCTCCCGCGGCAAAGTTGATGTTTTCATCACCATCGACGTGACCGACACGGCAGGGCTCGAGGTAGCCATCGACAAAACGTATGCGAAAAGCTACATAGAAGCACTTAAAAATCTTTCCGAAGAGTTCGGTCTTCCCTGCGACATCACGACGATGCGCGTGGCGCAGAACCGCGATATCTTCGCCGTAAAACGCGCCGAAGAGGACGCGGAAGCGGAATGGCAGGCTCTTCTTCCCACGCTTGACGAAGCACTCGACGCATTTATCGCGGCAAGAAACCGCGAGGGCGAAAATATGCGCCGCGACATCTGCGCGAAAAAAGCACGCGTTATGGAGCTTGCGGCAATGATCCCTCCCCTTTCCAAAGCGGACAAGGAAAATCAATACTTGAAAATGAAGGAGCGTATCCTGGAGCTTGTGGGAGATGCGGCAACGCTCGACGAAAGCAAGCTTATAACGGAATGTGCCGTTTTCGCAGACAAGATAGCAGTGGACGAAGAAACGGTGCGCCTCGCTTCCCATTTTGAAGCTTTCGACAATATTCTGGAGGCAAACGAGCCCGTCGGCAGAAAGTTAGACTTCCTGCTCCAGGAGATAAACCGTGAAACCAACACCATCGGCTCCAAGGCGTGCGATCTTGAGATAGCCCGTATAGTTGTCGAAATGAAATCCGAGCTTGAAAAGATACGAGAGCAGATACAGAACATCGAATAAGCTCACAAGAAAGGTTTAATATGAAATTTATAAATATCGGTTTTGGTAATATGGTTGCTTCCCACAGGGTCGTAACGCTCGCAAGCCCCGATTCCGCGCCCATCAAAAGACTTATACAGGACGCGAAGGACGCGGGCAGAGTTATCGACGTTTCCTGCGGCAGACGAACAAGATCCGTAATAGTTACGGATTCGGAACACGTTATCCTTTCCGCCATCCAGCCCGAAACTATCGCCGTACGCCTTAACGGTCAGAGCGATGACGCAGACGATGAAGCGGAATCCACGGAGGAATAAATCTATGAATAAAAAAGGTTTGCTTTTTGTAATTTCCGGCCCTGCGGGCACGGGAAAAGGTACGGTGGTAAAGCACCTGCTTGAAACGGGAGAGTTCTTCTTCTCCGTTTCCGCCACGACACGCGCACCGCGTGACGGCGAGGTTCACGCTATAAACTATTACTTTATCACCAAAGAAGAATTCGAAAAGAGAATAGCCGCAGGCGAAATGCTTGAATACGCACAATACGTCGGCAACTATTACGGCACGCCCAAAAGCGCCGTTGAAGAAGCGCTTGACGCAGGCAAAAACGTAATTCTCGAAATCGAAACGCAGGGTGCTTTGCAGATACGAAAAATTATGCCCGAAGCGATCCTCATCCTCATCCTCGCGCCCGATATAGAAACGCTTGAAGCGCGCCTTGTCGGCAGAGGCACGGAAAGCGCAGACATCGTTGCAAAGCGTATGGCAGAAGCGCGCCGCGAGGTAACGCTTATCGATAAATACGATTACGTCGTTATCAATGAGGACGGAAAGAGCGAAGAAGCAGCAAAAGACATACTCGGTATAGCAAAAGCGGAAAAAATGCGCGCTTCCCGCAATACAGAGCTTAAAGAAAAATTTATTTGATCGGCGGAAAATATATTTTTTCCGCACAAACAACTTAACATATATACATTTACTTATCGGAGGTACACCACTATGATGATAAAACCGTCTATCGACCAGCTTACACACGGCGGAGAGATCAACCGCTATGAACTCGTTATCGCAACTTCCAAGGTTGCGCGCGCTATCACGGACGATTACTGCGAACAGCGCGAAAAAGCAGAAAGTATGATCCGCGACGGACAGACGGACAAGAGCCTTGCTTCCCTTATCAAGGGCAATATCCGCGATAAAAAGGCAGTTGAAAACGCAGTTCAGGCTCTTGCGGCGGGCGAATACGAAATTATCGTTCCCGCAAACACCGAAGAAAAAACAGAAACAGCGGATACCGCAGAAGAAAGCGCTCCCGTTTCCGAAGAAGCCGCAAACGAAGAGATCGGCTGATAATGGAGGCCTATGTAAAAACGGTGGGCGTGCGTCTTCTTGACGTACCGTACCACCTTGACATAGAGTACACGTATTACCTTCCCGAGGGCACGCCCGAGGTCTGCCGAGGAGATTTCCTCGTTGTTCCTTTCGGCGCGGGCAACAAAAAGTTCTGTGCCGTGGCGCTTACGCTCGGAACAACGAACGATATCGAAAATTTAAAGCCCGTTTTCAGGGTCTATGGGAAGGAAAGCCACCTTACCGAAAAAATGTTGCGCCTTGCCGACTTTCTCTGCGGGCGCACATTCTGTTCTTTCGGGGATGCCACGCGCCGCCTTATACCGCAGGATCTTATACCGCAGACGAGCGAATATTTTGCCGTTTGCGAAAATTACGAGAACACGGCTTACGCCAAACGCCACGCCGCGGTTATCGCTTATATAGAAGAGCACGGTGCGGTACTGCGCGAAAAGCTTATTTCTGACACGGGTATCTCGCAGGCGACGCTTACAAGGCTTTGCCGCGAGGGTGTGCTTATGAAAACGACTCGCTCCGCCGTTTCCGACGGAGCAAGCATCACGCTGGTTATGCCCGTCGAGGGCGCGGACACCTCCGTTTTGGAGAAACCGCGCACCCCCATCTCCCACATAGATCTTTATGCATACGTCGCGGAATGCGGCGTTATAGAGAAAAAAACACTTCTTGCAGAGGGCTTCAAGCCCTCGCAAATATCCGCGCTTGAGAAAAAGCGCCTCATCCGCCTTGAAAAGCAGGAGGTGCTGCGCGATCCATACAGAAATATTGAGGCGGACGACGTAAAAATAGAGCTTTCCGCACAGCAGGAGGCGGCAAAAGAAAAGCTTCTCTCCCTCTGTGACGGAACACCGCACGCAGCTCTTCTTCACGGAGTCACGGGCTCCGGCAAAACGAGCGTTATGATCTGCGTTTGCGAGGAGCTTGTGAAACGCGGCAAAAGTGCCATCGTCCTCGTTCCCGAAATTGCGCTGACTTGGCAATCCGTCTGCGTTTTTGCGGGGAAATTCAAGGACAGGCTTGCGGTTATCCACTCAGCGCTCTCCGAGGGAGAGAAAGCGGATACGTACAAAAGAATACTCCGCGGCGGTGTTGACGTTGTGCTCGGCACGCGCTCCGCGCTTTTCGCGCCGCTTGAAAACCTCGGCGCCGTCATCATCGACGAGGAGCAGGAGCATACCTATAAATCCGAAATGTCGCCGAAATATCACGCACGCGACGTTGCGCGCTTCCTGTGCAAGGAGCACGGCGCGCTTATGCTGCTTGCAAGTGCCACGCCGAGCGTGGAAACGTACTACAAAGCAAAAAGCGGCGTTTATTCGCTCGTTACGCTCTCCTCCCGCTACGGAAAGGCAAAGATACCGCCCGTTTTTATCTCCGATATGCGAAGCAATATGAGCATTTCGGGAGAGGAGAACATCGGCAACGAGCTTGCTTGTGAGATCGAGGCAAACCTTGAACACGGCTTTCAATCCATCCTATTCCTTAACAGGAGAGGGTATAACAGCTATTATTCGTGCCGTTCCTGCGGCAAAGCCGTGCTCTGCCCCAACTGCTCCGTAACGCTCACCTACCATTTATATAAAAAAAGCGAAAAAAGCTACCTGCAATGCCACTACTGCGGACACAGGCAGACCGCCCCGCTTCTCTGCCCCTCCTGCGGCAGCGAACATATTTCCGGCGGCGGATTTGGCACGCAGAAGATAGAGGAAGAACTTGCAATGCGCTTCCCCGAGGCAAGGGTGCTTCGCCTCGATGCAGACTCCACAAAAACGAAATTTGCGCAGGACAGGATACTTTCCGATTTCCGCGAGGGAAAAGCAGATATACTCATCGGCACACAGATGGTTACAAAGGGGCATAACTTTCCGCGCGTCACGCTCGTCGGCGTTGTGAACGCGGACGGCTCGCTCTTTATGAACGATTTCCGTTCGGGAGAGAGGACCTTCTCCGTTATCACGCAGGTCGTCGGCAGAGCCGGCAGAGGGGACTTTCCCGGAAGAGCCCTTATCCAGACGTTCAACCCGGATAACGAAACGCTCGCCCTTTCCGCCGCGCAAAACTACGAAAAGTTTTACGAAAGCGAAATTTCAATACGCAAAAATTTCGTTTTCCCTCCGTTTTGCGATATTGCGCTGTTTCTTTTCTCCTGTACGGAGGAGACCGCGCTTTCGGATTTCGCCGCGGATTTCGCCGCGGAGCTGAGAAAGCTGCAAAAAACGGAATTTTCCGATATACCCCTGATAGTTTTCGGTCCGTTTGATGCGCCTATTTATAAAATAGGCGGCAAATTCCGCAAACAGGTTATTGTAAAGCACAAAAATACCGTTCGCACCAGAGAGCTCTTTGCGCGCCTGCTGCGTCAGTACGGAAAGATCGCAAAAGGGAAAGTGACGATTTCGGTGGATATAAATCCGGGGAATATGTGATTTTTTATAAAAAATCAATTTTCACACAACAAAAAGGTGTAAAAACGCTTTGCGTTTTTACAAAAATATTATATACCGCTTTTTCTTGTTTAAAGAAAAAGCTCGCAAAAAGATAAAAAACCTTACAGGTTTATCGTTATCGAAAATTTGAATGGTTCGTTATCCGCTACCACGCAATTTTCACTCACCAAGGCTCGCAAAAATCACGTGGAATCCCGCGGAGGTCATTTGCTATGCGGCTTTTTACTAAAAGCGCGTGATAGCAAATCAAAAATCTTGATTAAAAATATCACGCGCTTCCATTTAAAGTCTGACTTTGCTTCCCTACGTTCGAGTTGAGCGCAAATACATCGACTATTGAAATAAATTTTTGCACAAACTGCACGTCGATGTGTGCAGCGCGATCGTCTGAGAACGCTATATAGAGCCAAAGTCAGCACAAGCGAGTAAAGGGAAGGACTTTTTGCTTCTTTTTGTCACTTTTTCTTTCAAAAAGAAAAAGTGAGTTAAATAAATCTGTTAAAACACACAGCGTTTTAACACCTTTTTCTTCAAAAAATGAACATTACAAACCTCTTTTGAGGAAAGCTTTTGCGTCGCTTTTCTCGAAAAGCGACAAAAGGAGAATTTTTATGGCAAAACTCAGAATCTTAAAAGATACCGATCCCACCTTGCGCAAAAAGAGCCGCGCGGTGGACACGATCACAAAAAGAACTCTCACGCTTCTTGACGATATGGTAGAAACGATGAGAAAAGCAAACGGCGTTGGTCTTGCAGGTCCGCAGGTAGGCGTGCTGCGCAAGATAGTTGTTATCGAGGTGGTAGAGGGCGAAGTGTTGGAGCTCATCAACCCCGAGATCATCGAAAGAAGCGGAAGCCAGACGGGATACGAAGGCTGCCTCTCCCTCCCCGGCAGAACAGGCATCGTTACACGCCCGGATTACGTTAAGGTAAAGGCTCTCGACAGAAACGGAGAGGAAAAGATCTACGAAGGCACAGGTCTTCTTGCCCGTTGCTTCTGCCATGAGCTCGATCACCTCGACGGCACTCTTTACCCCGACGTGGCAGACAGAATGCTTTCCGATGAAGAATACGAAGAATATATGGAGAGCGATGACTGATGAAGATACTTTTTATGGGAACGCCAGACTTCGCCGTAACGGCGCTTCGCGCGCTCCACGCTAAATACGGCGCAGATATCGTCGGCGTCGTTACAAGAATAGATATGCCCAAAAACCGCGGCCACGCGCTCACTCCCCCTCCCGTAAAGGTGGCGGCACAGGAGCTTGGTCTTCCCGTTTACCAGCCGCAGAACCTCAAAGCCGAAAATTTCAAGGAAACTCTCGAATCCCTTGACCCCGATATAATCGTGGTTGCGGCATACGGCAAAATTTTGCCCGAATACGTTCTGACATACCCCAAGCACGAATGTCTTTGCATCCACGCATCTTACCTTCCCGAATACCGAGGCGCGGCCCCCATAGCAAGAGCTATAATGGACGGCAAAAAAGAGCTTGGCATCACTATTATGTATATGGACAAGGGTATCGACACGGGCGATATGCTCGTGCGCGAAAAGCTTGCGTTTGAAAACGAAAACAAGGGCGAGATAGAAAACACTCTCTCCGAGCTTGGCGCAAGAATGATAATCGAAACGCTTGAAAAGATAGAAAACGGCGAATCCCTCCCCCGTGAGAAGCAGGACGATACACTCTCCTGCTATGCCGAAAAGATAGAAAAAGAAGATTGCAAAATAGATTTCGCGGCAAGCGCGGAAGCTATCCGCAACAAGATCCGCGCCCTTGCCCCTGCTCCCTACGCTTTTTCCCGTATCAACGGCAAAAGCGTTAAGATAACGCTTGCAAGCCTTACGGGCGAGCAGACGGATAAAGAGCCGGGCACGGTCGTTGACGTTTCGGCAAAAGGCACGGGCAAGCTCCTTGTTGCAACGGGAAACGGCGTGATCTCCATTGACCGCCTTATCCCCGAGGGTAAAAAGGAAATGTCCGCAGGCGATCTTGTCCGCGGAAGAGGTGCCGCCATCGGCGATAAATTTGAGTTTTAAACCTCTCCCGTCACGGCAAAAAGCCGCGGCACCCTCCCCAAAAAAGGGAATGCAAATATACGCTAACAACCTAATTAAATTAAGAGGAATATTATGAACGCACGCGAAGCGGCTTACAACGCACTGCTACGGCACGAAAACAACTCATCCTACTCTAACATAGAGCTTGACGCAACGATAAAAAAATACGGTCTTGAGGGAGTGGAACGCTCATTTTGCACGGCTCTCTTTTACGGCGTTATCGAGCGAGCCATCACTCTTGACTATTACATTTCGCTGCTTTCCGACCGCAAGGATATAGACACCAACGTGCGCGTTATCCTGCGTATGGGGCTATACCAGATAATTTATATGGATAAGGTTCCCGATTCCGCCGCAGTAAACGAAAGCGTGAGCCTTGCCCGCAGATTTTGGGCAAGAAAAAACAGCGAAGGCTTTATAAACGCCATTTTGCGCTCATATCTGCGCGAAAAGGACAAGCTTTCGCTCCCCGACAAGAAAAAAGACCCTATAAAGCACATCAGCGTTAAATATTCTATGCCGGAATGGCTCTGTGCTATGTTCTGCGAAAATTACGGTGCGGACACGGCGGAAAAGATATTTGACGAATTTAATAAAGTTCCTGCACTCACCCTGCGGGTAAACACTCTCAAAACAACGCGCGAAAGCCTTATGGAAAGACTCTCTGCGGCAGGTATAAAGGCAACGCCCACAAAAAATGCACCGAACGGGCTTTTGCTCGCCGGCGGTACGCCGTACTCCGCGCTTGAAGCGTTCGAGGGCGAATTTTTCGTACAGAACGAGGCTTCTCAGATATGCGTGGAGGTGCTCGGAGCAAAAGAGGGCGAAACGATACTCGATGCCTGCGCTTGCCCCGGCGGAAAAAGCTTCGGCATTTCAATAAATATGAAAAATGAGGGTGCGGTCCACTCCTGCGACCTGCACAAAAATAAGCTCTCCCTTATCGAGCGCGGTGCGAACAGCCTCGGCATCTCCATTATAGAAACGATGGAGCGCAACGCCGCGAAGGAGGACGTGCGCGGCGTGAAATATGACCGCATACTTTGCGACGTTCCCTGTTCCGGTCTTGGCGTTATCGCGCAAAAGCCCGATATAAAGCGCAAGAACCCCTCCGATATAGAAAGACTACCCACAGTTCAGGCGGCGATCCTTTGCGAGAGCGCAAAGCACCTTAAAAGCGGCGGCGTGCTCGTTTATTCCACCTGCACGCTCAATCCTCGTGAAAACGCAGACGTTGTGGATGCTTTTCTTGCAGAGAACAAGGATTTCTCCCTCGTTCCGTTTGAGGTGGGCGGGGTAAGATCAGACGGAAAAGCAGAGCTTTTCCCACATATACACAAGACTAACGGGTTCTTTATCGCAAAGATGAAGAAGGCTTAAAAGCCTTCCGCAAAATAAGGAGATAAAACGCTATGCGTTTTATCGAATTATTTATTATACTAACTTTTTCTTGTTTAAAGAAAGAGGAGTAAAAACGATAAATCGTTTTTATAAAAAATTATTTAACTAACTTTTTCTTGTTTAAAGAAAAAGTTACAAAAAGATAAAAAACCCTGCAGGTTTATCGGCTATCGAAAATGAGATCGGTTCGTTATCCGCTACCGCACGTTTTTCACTCGCAAGCTCGCAAAAAACGCACGGAATCCCGCGGAGTTCACTCAAGTTCAGCTTTTTACTGAAAGCGCGTGCATATTAAAATTATAATTTTGATGAAAATAGCCCGCGTTTTAAACTTAAACTTTGAAATCGGCACTCTTCAGCGTGGTTCCGAGTAGTTTTTGCGAGCTTGCGAGTGAAAACTACTCGGGGAGTCGAAATTGAATTGCTCTTGCTTTCGATAACGATAAACCGGAACGGTTTTTTATCTTTTTGCGAGCTTTTTCTTTAAACAAGAAAAAGCGGTATAAAATAAATTCGTTAAAACGCAAAGCGTTTTAACTCCTATAAAAATCCACACTCTATCAATATAAACGTAATTATGGAAAACAAAACAGATATTTTAAGCCTTTCCCACAAGGAAATGCAGGACTTCATAGTTTCGCTCGGCGAGCCGCGCTACCGTGCGGACCAAATATACACTTTCCTTATGCGCGGAGCTTCCTCCTTTGAGGAAATGAACAACATTCCCAAAAAGCTTATAGAAAAGCTGAACGAACACGCCTTTATTGCCACGGCAAAGCAGATAGAAAAGCTTACCTCCAAGGACGGCACGGCAAAATACCTCTACGAAATGTATGACGGAGAAAAGATAGAAAGCGTTATTATGCGCTACCATTACGGAAACACCATCTGCATCTCCTCGGAGGCAGGCTGTGCTATGGGCTGCGCATTCTGCGCTTCCACGCTGAACGGAATTTCAAGAAAGCTTCTGCCCTCCGAGCTTCTTTCCCAGGTCATACAAACGCAGAAGGACATCGGAGAGCGTATTGACGGCATAGTTCTTATGGGTATCGGAGAGCCGCTTGACAATTACGACAACGTAATAAAATTTTTGCACCTTGTAAACGAAGAAAAGGGGCTCAACATCGGGCTTCGCCATATCTCGCTTTCCACCTGCGGAATCGTTCCGCGCATTTACGATCTTGCAAAAGAGGAGCTTCCCATAACCCTTTCCATTTCCCTGCACGCGGCAAACGACGAAACGCGCTCTGCGCTTATGCCCGTCAACAAAAGATGGAACGTGGAAGCGCTCCTCACAGCCTGTGCGGACTATTTTGCCGCAACGGGCAGAAGAATATCTTTTGAATATACGCTTATAAACGGCAAAAACGATAACGAGGACACCGCGCGAGAGCTTGCGTCGGTCCTTCGCAAATACTGCAAAAATATGCCGCTTCACGTAAACCTCATTCCCGTAAACGCCGTTAAAGAAAGCGGCTTTGCGCCAAGCAGCAAGGACGGCATTAAAAAATTCGTTGCGGTGCTTGAAAAAAATCATATCGTTGCAACCGTGCGCCGACATCTGGGCTCGGACATAAACGCCTCCTGCGGACAGCTCAGGGCGAAAAAAGCAGAGTGAGCCCGCCCTCTGCGGCTATGAAACGGGAGAACGCCGTTCTCACCCTGCGAATACACTATAATTCCTATGGCATAAAAACCACTCCCACGCACACATAAACTTCACGAAAGGACAAAACGTATGTTGCTTCATTACGGAAAAAGCGACGTTGGTATGCGGCGCAAAATAAACCAGGACTCCTTCAAAGCACTTCCCGTATGGGACGGGGATGCGCTTCTTCTCATCGTCTGCGACGGTATGGGCGGTCACAAGGCGGGAGAGATAGCCTCTCAAACGGCGGTAGAAAAATTCTGCGCCGTGGTTTCTTCGCGCCCCTGCAAAGCGGATGACCCCGTTCTTCGCGCCGACAATATAAAAAACACGCTTATTGCCGCCGTTAAGGAGGCAAACGAGACCGTATATCGCCTTTCTATCTCCTCGGAGGAATACCACGGTATGGGCACAACGCTCGTTGCCGCGATAGTTTCCCGCGGTATGCTCTATGCAGTTAACATAGGGGACAGCCGCCTCTATATAGTAACGCGCCACGAGGCAAAGCAGATCACACGCGACCATTCTTTCGTGCAATTTCTTATTCAGACGGGTCAGATCACGCCGGAAGAAGCGCGCACAAATCCGCGCAAAAACGTCATTACGCGAGCTGTGGGTGTTGCCTCCAAAACAGAGGTGGATTTCTTCAATATAAATCTTCGCAAATGGGGCAGCGGCTACATACTTCTTTGCACGGACGGACTCACCAACTACCTTGATGACGCTATGCTTTTCGAGCTTATCTTCAACAGCCGCGAAAAGGTGCGCCCCACCCCGGAGCAGGAGCTTTCCAGAAAAGCAGACTCGCTCGTTTCATTCGCAAACAGATCCGGCGGCAGCGACAACATCACCGTCCTGCTCGCTAAATTTTAAGTAAACGAAAGGAAGGCACTATGGACGATTCCAAAAAGTATATAGGCGCTGTCTTTGACGGCAGATACAAGATCGAACGTGTTGTCGGCATAGGCGGTATGGCTTTCGTTTACGAGGCAACAGACCTTACCCACAACAGAAAAGTTGCAATAAAGCTCCTGAAAGATAAATTTTCGGACGATACAAGAGCTGTTAAACGCTTTATAAACGAATCCAAATCCCTGGAGCTTTTAAACCACCCCAACATTGTAAAAATTTACGATATATCCGTAAATACCCCCCACAAATATATCGTAATGGAATATATAAACGGTATAACTCTGCGTAAATATATGAACTACAAGCTTCCGCTGGAATGGCGAGAGGCTGTGGAGTTTACGGAGCAGATACTCCTCGCCCTCGACCACGCGCACACAAAGGGCGTTATCCACCGCGATATAAAACCGCAGAACATTATGATAATGCAGGGCGGAAAAATAAGAGTTACAGACTTCGGCATCGCAAAGATACCGAAATCCGAGTCCCTCACGCTCGTTGACAAAGCCATCGGCACGGTATATTACATATCCCCGGAGCAGGCGAGCAGCAGAAAGATCGATGCGCGAAGCGACATATACTCCCTCGGCGTTATGCTTTACGAAATGGTAACAGGTAAGCTCCCCTTTACGGCGGACACGCCAATAGCCGTTATCTTCAAGCACATCAACGACGGCGCTGTCGCCCCCTCCAAGCTCAACCCCGCGATCCCTCGCGGACTTGAGCAGATAATCGTTTGCGCTATGGAGAAAAATCCGCAGAACCGCTACCAGAGCGCAGCTCAGATGCTGCGCCACCTGCGCAGGCTCAAGCTCGATCCCAACACGGTGTTCCTCCAGCCCAAGCCCGCACCCCGCACGCCCACAAGCGAGACCGTACTTAAACGCACGGCGCGCGCGCACAGAGATACCTCGGAATTTGATTTTGTTTTGAACGAGGGCGACCGCCAGCAGTCCCACGCGCAGCCGCGTCCGCAGCAGATGCAGAAGCCGCAGAGCACGCAGGCTTCCTCCTCACAGCAGACGCAGGCACAAAGAACGCAGCCGCAGGCTCAAAAGCCGCAACCTGCTTCCGTACCAAGGCAGAATCAACAGCAAAGAGTTCAAAGCACGTCTGCGTCCTCCGCACGTCCGCAGAATATGGGCGATCCTTACAAATATCAGAACCCCTCCCAGCGCGTTTCCAACAGAACTATTCCCCTTTCCCAAATGTACAAGCCAACGTCCAACCAGGCGTTGATGGAAGAAGAATACGCGCGGAGAAGACAAGCGCAGGAGGCACTGCGCCGTCAAAGCGCACAGCCGCAGAGAACGCAAAGCGGCGCGCAGGCAACGCGCACCCCCTCCCCTCAAACGAACCGTTCGGGCGCGCAAAATCCGCAAGCGGGACAAGCCGCACGTCCGCAAAGCAACAGAGCAAAGCAAGCGCAAAAGCAACAGAGCAGCTCTTCCGCGCTCCTTCTCATAATAATGATACTCCTCATCGCTCTTGTTTGTATGCTCCTGCTCTTTGTAACGCTTTCCAACACGGATACAGCACCCATACTCCCCGAATTTATGAAAACGGCAGATAAAGCGGACACAGCCCTGCTATATCTGAAACAGGTTATTTTATGACAGAAAAAAACGATCTTTACGGAACGATAATCTCCTGCGTAGGCGGTCTTTACACCGTTATGAACGCAAACGGAGAACGCATTCCCGCCCGCGCACGCGGCTCTTTCCGATATGAAAAGACCTCTCCCCTTGCCGGCGACAGCGTATTTTTGCACAAGGAAAAAGATTCCTTCGCTATAGATAAGATAGACGCGCGCAAAAGCTCCCTTTTGCGCCCGCCCATTGCAAATCTTGATACGCTTTTCGTTTCCTTTGCCGCAACGGACCCCGAACCGAACCTTCTTTGCGTGGACAAGCTCATCTGCGTTGCTCAGGCGGCGGGGGTCGGCGTTGCCGTCGTGATCACCAAAAGCGACCTTTCCGCGCCGCTTACGGAAAAATACAAGTCCATATACGAAAAAGCGGGATACCCCGTGTTCGTAACCTCCTCCGAAAAGGCAGAGGGGCTTGAAAACGTGAAGGAGTTTATTCGCAAGGGCGGCACAGGCAAGATATATGCGTTCGCAGGAGCTTCCGGCATCGGAAAAAGCTCCATTATGAACGCGCTATTCCCCGACCTTTCGCTTAAAACAGGCTCTCTTTCGGAAAAAATAAGCCGCGGCAAGCAGACCACGCGCACCGTGGAGCTTTTCCCTGTTTCTCTCTGCGAAAACGGGGAGACCGTCTTCGTTGCGGATACACCCGGTTTTTCCGTTTTGGAATTTACGGCGCTTTCGGGTTTTCACAAAGAAGACCTCGCCGCAACCTTTCCGGAGTTTGAACGCTTCAAGGAAAATTGCCGTTGGCGAGACTGCACCCATACCAAAGACGGCGATTGCGCCATTATCGAAGCGGTGAACCGCGGAGATATTGCAAAAGAACGCCACGAAAGCTTTCTTCTTATGTACGAGGAGCTTTCCAAAATACCTAATTGGAAATAAATTCAACAAAAAAGCGGGCAGTGCCCGCCTCCACTCGTTCGCCAATTGATGCTTTTCATCTGTATAAAAAGCCAAACGGCGAAGTCTGTTTTTTCGCAATTTCCTATTATACAAAAAAGGCTTACGGTAAAAATTTACCGTAAGCCTTTTTTTACGCAAGCGCGGGAACAAAGCTCGATGCTATTGTGAAGTAAACAATAAGAGAAAGCGCGTCCACGATAGCCGTGATAAAGGGGCTTGCCATAACCGCAGGGTCAAGGTGAACGATCTTTGCAAGTATGGGCAAAACAGCGCCCACAAGCTTCGCCACAAGCACCGTGACAACGAGCGTGGCAGAGATAACGAGCGAGATCACCACGCCGTCAGGCTCGCTGTAAAGCCCGTCAAGGTACATAACTTTAAGAAAGGTTATTGGTGCAAGAGTCACGCCGATGATGATAGCGGCGCGCATTTCCTTCCACGCAACGCGAAAAGCATCGCGCACGCGGATCTCCCCAAGGGAAATACCGCGGATGACAGTAACGGAGGATTGGCTTCCCGCGTTACCGCCCGTACCCATTATCATAGGGATGAATGAGTTAAGTACGATGCAGGCGGAAAGCGCCGTTTCGTACATTCCGATTATTTTTGAAGTGAGCGTGGCAAGTATCATAAGCAGAACGAGCCACGGGAAGCGTTGCTTCCAAATTTTAAACACGCTCAGGCGAAGATAGGGACTTTCGTCCGGCGTGATAGCCGTCATTTTCTGAATATCCTCCGTAGCTTCTTCTTCGATGACCTCAATAGCGTCGTCGATGGTTACGATACCAACGAGCTTGTCATCTCCGTCAACAACAGGGATTGCGAGATAGCCGTATTTTTTGATCTGCCCCGCAACAAATTCTTTATCGTCCGTAGTTTTTACGGAAATAAAGTTTTCGTGCATAAGTTCCGCTACAGTTGTCGTCTTTGCGGCAACAAGAAGGGAGCGCACGGAAATAACGCCCACAAGACGGCGGTTTTCCGTTACGTAGCAGGTATATATCGTTTCTTTGTCGTGCCCTACCCTGCGTATCTTATCAAACGCTTCCTCCACCGTCATAGACGGGCGCAGGGAAACGTATTCGGGCGTCATCATACTGCCCGCGCTGTCCTCGGGATAGAGCAATATTTCGTTTATGCTCTTGCGCGTTTGCGCGTCCGCGCTGCGAAGTATGCGTGCAACTACGTTTGCGGGCATCTCGCCAATGATATCGACCGTATCATCGACACTGAGGTCCTCCACGATGGCAACAAGCTCCTTATCCGTAAAGCTGCGGATAAGAAATTCCTGCTCCTCGTGCTCCATTGCAACAAAAGCGTCCGCCGCCTGATCCTTGCCAAGCAGGCGAAAAGCCATACGCATACAGCCATCCGGAAGCCCGTTCAGCGCTTCTGCTATATCGATCGCGTTGACCTCCGACAGGATGGCTTTTAGCTCTTTATAGCGGCGTTCCTCTATCAAGGTCTTGATCTGTTCGTGAAGCTCAATAATTTCGTCCATTTTCCTGTTTGCGAATAAAAAATATTCGCTCCTCCTCTCTTTGATGTTTTCAAGAGGCAGAAACGAATGTGCGCAAAGCGGAATTATCTGTCTTCGCGTGAGAAAAAGACAGACTTTTTCGTTCTACTTCGGGCACACGTACTGCCGCCGTTACCGTTACCGGAATCCATCTTTTTCACCTCTGTTTATTTATTATGCGTAAAATAATCGCATATAATTATTTTATACCTAAAAAAGGAATTTGTCAAGAGGCGTTAAAACTCACACAAAATTATCATATTCAAGTTTTTCCCGTTTAAAGCAAAGAAGAGAGGGCATCCCGGCGATACGCCGAAACGTCCTCTCTTTTACGTTATCTTATTTACTTGCTCTGTGCAAAGAGCCAATCCACAAGGCCCTCTGTCTTGTACGCGGGGATCCAGCTATCGTGCCATACGCCGGGGAAATACGTTGCTTTCATCTTCGTACCACCTGCCGCTTTGATAGCCTCTTCCATATCCTTTGTGCCTTTTGCGGGAACGGTATTATCTCTTTCGCCGTGGAAAGCCCAGATAGGCATATTTACAAGTCTGTCCGCCTTGGAGGGTATGCCGGAGCCGCAAACGGGGATAGCCGCCGCGAAAACGTCCGATCTGCGTGTTATAAGCTCCCATGTGCCGTAGCCGCCCATAGAGATACCTGCCGCATAAACGCGGGATGTGTCAACCTTGCCGCTGTCAAGGAATTTCTGCAATATATCCATAGCCGCCGCAAGACCCATCGTGGGGTTTTCCGTAAGCTCGCGAGAGCCTGTGTCCCATTTATGGTTTACGGGAACCCATTCGTATTTTACGTTGCAGGGGCATTGGGGAGCCACGATAATGCAATCGTCCCTCTCTATAACCATATTTATAAGTCTGTTTTCTTTTTGCAGAACGCGGATCTGAAGCTCGTTATCCGTGCCGCATTCGCCGTGACCGTGGAGGAAGAAAAGCATAGGATATTTCGCGCCGTCCGCTTCGTTATAAGAGGAAGGATAGTGGACTCTGTAAGGGAGCGTAAATTTTTCTCCCGTTTCACCGTCAGTATATTCATATGCAAACCTTAACATTTTATCAACATCAACCATCATTATATCTCCTTTATACGTAAAATATTTCTGTAATTATATTTTACACTTTATTCCGCGGTTTGTCAATATGCGCAAAAACACAAAAAACGGGCAGCGCCCGCCTCCGAACGCTTGCCTTTCGCGGCTTTTCATCCGCAGAAAAAAACTGCTATGTTACCATAGCAGTTTTTCTGTCTTAATTATTTTGCGCTGTCTGCGATCTTATCTGCATCGAAAGCGTAGTTGTAGATATTGAATTCGTCAATAGCACCAACGAAACGCTGGAACGTTGTATCGTTGATCTTACCGCCGATGTAAAGATCGTATGCGGATGTGTAATCCTGCGCTGTCAAGGGCTTGCCTGCAACACCGTCGATGTATGTTGTGATAGTACCCTTTTCAGCATCCTGAACGATGAGGATCGTGTGCCAATCCGTATCCAATACATTGTTGTTTTCATCCTTTGCAAGGTCGCTCTTGATAGCGAAGTTGCCTGCCTGACCGCCCCAATGGATAAACGTCTTGTTGAACCAGATGCCGTACCAGCCTGTGCCGCTTGCACCCTTCTGGAACATGCAGGGCCAGCCGGATTTATCTTCTGTCTGGAAAAGACCTGCGTCAGCCTTGTAAACGATCTCTATTGTGAAGTTCTGGTTCTTCTTGAGGTCAAGAAGATCGTTGTCTGCAATAGTAAGAAGGTCGTTTTCGCTGTCGAATATAGCTGCGTTGCCGTTCTTGCCTTCGCCAACCGTTACTGTGCCGGAAATAACTGCTTCAAGACCGGAAGCGCTGTCGATAAACTTACCGTCTTTGATCTCGTTGAAATCGAATTTTACGATAGCTTTTTCTTCATCGGGCTTTTCAACCTTGATACCTGTGATAGCCTGATAATCAAGAGCTGCGGAATAGATCTTGAATTCATCGATGCAGCCGTAGAACTGCTGTGTAACGTCCGCGCCCTTATCTCTGCACTTACCGCCGATCCAAAGATCGAAATCGGAAGTGTAATCTACAGCGGCAACAGTTGCGCCTGCAAGACCGTCAACGTATGTAGAAACAACACCGTCCTTCTGAACGATAGTTACGAGCTGCCAATTTGTGTTTACCTTGGACGTAGCAAAGATGTTGCCTGCGTCGCCGCCCCAAGCAATACCGTTTTTGGGAACCCAAACGCCGTACCAACCGTCGCCCTTTTCACCCTTCTGGAATACGCAGGGCCAGCTGGAGTTGGAAAGGTTGTAAAGGTTTGCATCGGGCTTGTACCAGAACTGGATAGTAAATTCATCGCTCGTTGTGAAGTTGAGCGCATCGCTGTTCTTTATAGTAAGAAGGTCGCCGTCGTTTGCAAATTCAGCTGCATCGCCAAAACCATCGGGACCGTTAGCAATGTTAACTCTCTTTGTAGCCTGAGCATCGTGACCATTGCCTGTAATATCCTTGATGATATTTGTGTCAAGATCCCATTCGTCAAAGTCGAGGTGCATTACAAGAGAGCCCTCGTATTTTGCCAAGGGATTTGCTTCTGTAGTTGCAACAGTTGTAGCAACAGTTGTAGCCGTAGTAGCTGTTGTACCGACTGTTGTAGCCGTTGTGCCTACTGTAGGAACAGTTGTTGTCGCAGCGGTTGTAGCCGTTGTGTTTGTTGTTGTAGTTGCTTCTGTTGTAGCATCTGTTGTTTTTGCAGCTTCGGTCGTTGTTTCGCCGCCACCGCCGCAAGCAGCAACCATAAGCATAACCATTACGATGGTCAACATAAGCGCGATCAATCTTTTCATTGTGATCATCCTCCAAAAATTTTTTATGAGAAAATTCTCCGTTATATTTATTTTATACCAATTAAGCCGTATTGTCAAGAAAATACAAAAAACTGCTATGAAAACATAGCAGTTTTTTAATATCTTAGTCAGCTTTTGTCTGCTGGAGGAGCCACTGTGCGGCTGTGAGTCCGTCCGCATTCTTTGCGTTATAAGCATTGTTCCAAACGGAGTGTCCAACACCGGGGAAATACGTTGCGTGGATCTTTGTGCCGCCTTCCGCTTTGATAGCCGCTTCCATATCTTTGGAACCGTCGGGCCATACCGTGGGGTCTGTAAGACCGTGGAACGTCCAGATATCGATGTTAACAAGGTCTTTTGCCGAGCTTACGATACCTGCGCCGCATACGGGTACAGCAGCCGCAAAGAGATCGGGTCTGCGTGCGATAAGCTCCCAAGTGCCGCAACCGCCCATAGAGATACCGCCGATGTAAATTCTGTTTTCGTCAACTCTGTTCTTTTCGATAAAGTCAACAAGAAGAGCCTCTGCCGCCTGCAAGCCGAGAGTGTAAGTAATTTCTTCAAGTGCGCCTTTGCGGGAGTGCAAACCGCCTGCCGAGCTGTCCCACTGATGAACACCGGGGGTACCGGAGCCGGATGCTACCCATTCCGTTACGTTTGTAGCACCGTCGCAAGTGGTCTGGGGAGCGAGGATGATACAGTTATCCATTTCCGCAATATCGTCAAGAAGCTTATTGGCACCAAATACCTGGAGCTGCTTTGCGTTATCCGTGCCGCATTCGCCGTGACCGTGGAGGAAGAAGAGAACGGGGTATTCTTTATCTGTATTTTCCTTATAATCCGTGGGGAAATATACTCTGTAAGGAAGTGTGATGGATTTGCCGTCCTTATCCGTATATGTAAAGGAACCTGCATCTGCCGCGTGAATAGATTTTGCAGTTACTTCAAAAGCGTAATCGTAGATCTTGAAATCGTCGATAGCACCGTTGAACTGAGCTGTAGCGATGTCTGCCGCATCGGAGCTGTTTCTGCCGCCGATGTACATAGGACCTGCGGACGTGTAGTTCTTAGAGGATGTTTCGTTAACAAGCTTACCGTCGAGGTACATAAAGAGCGCACCGTTCTTGTGAACTACGGTGATGTGGTGCCAAACGTACTTGGAGTAGATACTGCCTATCTTGTAGTTGCCTGTGTCGCCGCCCCAGCAAACGCCCTGGTTTGCAGAATCGTTAGTGCCGAGCCATACACCGTACCAACCGTTGTTCTGAGAGCCCTTGGAGAAGAGGTTTTCCCAACCGCTTGCATCTTTATCGAGCATATACCAGAAGTCAACAGTAAATTCATCGCTCGTTGTGAAGTTAAGTCTTTCGTCGTTAGCGATAGTAAGGAAATCGAATACGTTTGTTGTGCCGAAGCGGATAGCGCTGCCGCCCGTGGGGCTTGTCATATATTCGGGGTTGCCCGTGACAGTTGCATCAAGTCCGCCGCCAACAACGTTTTTAATAACGTTGCCTTCGATGTTTTCAGGCTCGAAGTCAAGGTGAAGGATAGGATCCTTATCGCCCTGAACAGGACCTGTGGGGTCGATATCGGCAACCTTGGGAGCCGCCGTTGTTTTTACCGTTGTAGCCAAAGTAGTAGCCTCCGTAGCTTTTGTTGTTACAGCGGTTGTAGCCGCCGCAGTTGTTGTGTCTGTTGTTATGGGAGCAGTAGTAGTTGCATCGCCGCCACCGCCGCAGGCTGCCACTGCAAGTATTGTCATAGCCAATACGATGAGAAGGGATATAACTCTTTTCATTTGCAAAATTCCTTTCGTGGATAAAGTTTTTATACATCTATTTTACACCCATTTGTGAAATATGTCAACATAAAATTAGCATAAGCGTGAGTAATAGGTGAAAATTCACATACAAAAAGGAACCCTGTTGGGTTCCTTTTTATATTAAATTTAATTATGCTTCGGGTTCGGGATATTCAGGGGAAGCCTTGAAATCTTCATAGTTGAGGTATGTGCCGAAAACGAGAGAACCGGGTGTGTTGTCTGTTACGAATACTGTATAAGTATCTGTTGCAACGTCATAGTAGTATGTGTATGTGAGAGCTTCAACTGTTTCGCCTTCTGCAAGAGCTGCTGTAGCTGCATCCCAGTATTCCTTAACGGGAGAATCAGCAATATCTTCGCCCCAAAGTTTGCAGTTTACAACTTCTTCATAGTAGCCAACGAATTCGTCATATTTAGCAATAGCTGCTTCGAGTTCTTTCTGAGCTTTTGCTTTTTCAACTACGGACAAATCTTCCTTGTTAGCGGCATTCTTTTTCTGGTGGAGATACCAAGTGGGAACTGCTTCGTAACGAGCTGTGTCGGGGTCGCCGTTATTGAGTGTGGAGCCGGAGGGGTTGTAAGCCTTCCAAGCAGCAGCTGTGGAGCCCTGACCGTCTGCGTTTGTTTCGTCTTCAGCAGCAGCGATGTTGCCAACTGTGTTTGTCTTAAGACCGAATACGCTGTAGTCTTCTGTAGCTTCCTTGAGCTCGTCGCCAAGGTATGTAACGTAAACGAACTTAACTTTGAGTTCAGCAGCGTTAACTTCTTTGTCACCCATCATAGCTGTGATAGCATCGTCTGTAACGTCGATAATGCTCATTGTGCCGAAGTTACCAACTGTTGCAGCATAGTCTGCAAGAGCTGCGTTTACATTGTCAACTTCGATGTGGTTTACGATATAAGTAACGTCATCGAAGTAGTAAGCATAAGTACCGGACTTAACGCCTGTCATAAGAGCTGTATCCGTGAAAGAGTCTTTTTTGCCGAATCTGTTTACGGAAGCATAGTTCATAGCCTTACCGAGATCTTTTACAACTGTTGTTGCACCGTCTTTTGTTTCAACGAGGTAAAGGTGACCTGTTGTTACGTTAGCAACTTCAACTGTTTCAAGTGTAGCAACGTTAACTGCTTCCGCTGTTTCTACTGTTTTGTAGAGTGCGGGGATCATAACGTCTGCAGTAACCGTACGATACTGGTTAACTACGTCCTGAGTGTTATCGATAGCAAGGGGAATATAAACTACAGCCTGTGCGGGAGCTTCGGGCTTGGGAGCTTCTGTTGTTGTAGCAACTGTTGTTGCCTGAGTAGCTTCTGTTGTAGCCTTTGTAGCTTCTGTTGTAGCGTTGCCGGCTGTTGTAGCGTTGCCCGCTGTTGTTGTTTTGCCCTCTGTTGTTACGTCTGTAGCTTTTGTGCCTTCTGTTGTTGTTTCTGTTTCGCCGCAAGCAACGAACATACAAGCAACCATTACAAGTGCAAGAACAAGAGCAAGAATTTTCTTAATGTTCATGGTGAAATTCCTCCATAATTTTTTAGAAATCTTATTTCTTCGTTATACTTATTCTATCGCATACAGCCTTTTTTGTCAACATAAGAGAGTGCTGTAAATTGATTTTTGACTTTTTGGACAAATTTCATCATCTTAAACTATTATCTTTGACCAAACAAAAAAGGGACCCGATTGGGTCCCTTTTTGATATTAAATTTAATTATGCTTCGGGATATTCAGGGGAAGCCTTGAAATCAGCATAGTTGAGGTATGTGCCGTAAACGAGAGAACCGGGTGTGTTGTCTGTTACGAATACAACGTATGTGTCTGTTGCAACATCATAGAAGTATGTGTATGTAAGAGATTCAACTGTTTCGCCTTCTGCAAGAGCTGCTGTAGCTGCATCCCAGTATTCCTTAACGGGAGAATCAGAGATATCATCGCCCCAGAGGTTGCAGTTTACAACTTCTTCATAATAGCCAACGAATTCTTCGTATTTAGCCATAGCTGCATCGAATTCCTTCTGAGCTTTTGCTTTTTCAACTACGGACAAGCCTTCCTTGTTGATAGCAGCCTTCTTAGCGTTGAGCCACCATGTGGGGAAGTATTCGTTCTTGGAATCAGCAAGCTCTGTAACGAGCAAAGAGCCGGATGTGTTGTATTCTTTCCAAGCAGCGAGTGTGGAGCCCTGACCGTCTGCGTTTGTTTCGTCTTCAGCAGCTGTGATGTTGCCGAGTGTGTTTGTCTTAAGACCGAAGATGCTGTAATCTTCTGTAGCTTCGTTGATAGCATCGCCAAGGTATGTCATATAAACGAACTTAACGTTGAGTTCAGCAGCGTTAACTTCTTTGTCGCCCATCATAGCTGTGATAGCATCATCTGTAACGTCGATAATGCTCATTGTGCCGAAGTTACCAACTGTTGTAGCGTAGTCTGCAAGAGCAGCATTTACCTTTTCGGAATCGATAGCGTTCATAAGATATACGCAGTCATCGAAGTAGTAAGCCCAGTAACCTGTCTTAACGCCTGTCATAAGAGCTGTATCTGTCCAACCGTTCTTTTTGCCCTGTCTGTTGGAGTTAACGTATGTGATAGCTCTGCCGAGGTCAGTAACAACTGTGCCGTCAGCTTTAACGAGGTAGAGGTGACCTCTTGTTACGTTAGCAACTGCAACTGTTTCGCCTGTTACGATGTTGATAGCATCAACTGTTTCAGCTGTTTCGTAAAGAGCTTCGTACATAGCGTCGGAAACGCTGTCATAGTTGCATACAACTTCTGTGTATTCAACTTCTGTGGGAACGTAAACAACTACTTCTTCAGCGCCCTGGGGTTTGGGAGCTTCTGTTGTTGTAGCCTGTGTAGCCTGTGTTGTAGCTTTTGTAGCTTCTGTTGTAGCTGTTGTAGCATCTGTTTTGCCTGCTGTTGTAGCATCTGTGGCATCTGTTTTGCCCGCTGTTGTTGCATCGCCTTCTGTTGTTACGTTGTTTACAGTTGTTGTTTCGCCTTCGCCGCCGCAAGCAGCAACCATACCAACTACCATAACGAGTGCAAGAACAAGAGCAAGAATTTTCTTAATGTTCATCGGGTGTATCCTCCGTAAATTTTATTTGAGAGTTTATGTTACTCTCGGTTTACTTTTATTTTACTGCAAATCGCTTTTTTTGTCAACATTTCGTTTAAAACTTATTGATGTTTGTGGTTTTTGTTAAAAAGCTTCAGCTAAATTGAACATATTGAACAAAACTTTTTTAGTCTTTTGCGCCCAAAAAATATTTTTGTGTACGTGCGCCGAGGATTATGACGGCATACGTCAAAAGAGCTATGGCAAGCTTCACGCCGAGTGCCGCAAAATCCTCTCCCTCGTAAAAACCGCCGAACGTGAACGTTACCGTATCGAGCAGAGCAAGCGCGCCGCCGACGATAAGCGCGGCAACGCTCGGCACGCTGAACGGCGCAATATACGGGCGCATAAAGCGGGATTCTCTTTTGGTAAGTTTGAAAAACGCGAACGTAAGCGCGCATACGGCAAGGGCGACCACGGCTTTTATACTTGCCGCAGCGGCATTTATATAGTCCTCATAAAGATATTCCGCCAGTATCATCTCCGTTGAGATGGGAATAAGAAAAGCGGAGCGCACAAAAAATTGCACGAACGGCAAAAGAGAAGCGTGGAACATAGCGATAACGCCGGAGAAAACGGAAGCGCCCGCCTTTTTCTGTGAAAGAGCAAAAGCAAAACCGCCAACGGCGAAAAACATTGCAAACTCTCCGGCATAAGCCGCAAGATTATAAAATAACACGCCCATTCCGTCCAGCCACGCAGGAAGATACTCATAGTTGACCGTGGCTACGGAAAATATAACGGTAAACATACTTACAAAAAACAGCGGACAAAGGAAAAGCCCGAAAATATGATATAAAACAGCTTTATTTTTCAAAATGACCTCCGAAAATAATTATTACACAATAAGCATACCACAAAAGCCGTGGAAATGGAAACAAAATTTTGTAAATTTTTTATTATTTACGCCATAAGGTTTGACTTTACTGCTCTGTGACTATATAATATAATGGAAAGAAACAAATTTCAACATTTTTTGAAAGCGAATAATATGAAAAAAATAAAAATATACAGCCCGATCAAGCGGCTATGCGATATTGTCCTTTCCGCCGCCGCGCTGATCGTCCTATTCCCTTTTTTTATCGTGCTTTGTCTTATTTGCGCGATAGATACAAAAGCCTCCCCTCTGTTTTTGCAGGAGCGCATCGGCAAAGGCTCAAAGCCGTTTAAAATTATAAAGTTCCGTACAATGAAAAAGAGCGCCCCTGCCCTCACGCCCGCGCGCGACATAAGCCACCCGGAGGAATACGTTTCCCGGCTGGGTGCTTTTCTTCGTAAAAGCGGCGCGGACGAGCTGCCGCAGCTTATAAATATCCTTATCGGTCAAATGAGCTTTGTCGGGCCGCGTCCGCTTATGAAAACAGAAGCCGCACTCCACCGTGTCCGCGCCTCTCTCGGTGTTTACACCGTCCGCCCCGGACTTACGGGGCTTGCACAGATTAAATCCGATACAATCAATTCCCACGAAGAAAAAGCAAAGCTCGACGCAGAATATGTACAAAAAATGTCCCTCTTTTATGACGTAAAGCTTCTCTTCCTTACCGCCACACTTTTCTTGGGCGGCAAGCACATTGACGAACACTTCAACTCCCCGCTTTCTTGAAAGAAAGCTTGGCAAAGAACTTTACTCGAATATCCCAATTCCCTTTTTATTTAATTGCTCTTTTTATTTCCTTGTAGGGACCGGCGTCCCCGACGGTCCTAAAACCCCAATACATACCAACACATAATCCCCTCCAAGATGGATATACTATCCTTGGAGGGGATTTTTATGTTGCCAAAAATAAGGAACGGCGTATTTCTCATATACGCCGTTCTTATCTCATTTTTCATTTCGCTTCTTGCGGGGGCGGCGGTAGAAGCGCGCCAAAACGCGCTCTCACCTCTTGATTACATTTCAATGAAAACTATATCAGAGGTTTTGGAAGAAAACTAAGCCTTCTCCGGAGGGGAAGGCTTTGACAAAAAAAGAAACTCCCGAAGGAGTTTCTTTTTTTATATTACATCAATTATTTAGTAACGATAGAGTTGTTAAATACGATGTATGTTTCTGTTGCGTAGTCGTAGTAGTATGTGAATTCAGGATATACTACGTCTGCTTCAGCAACACCGGATGTGATCTGCTGTACCTTGTACTGGTAGAGCTTGGAGTTCTGAACGTCTGCTGTCCAGTAGATATCGTTCATGATATCGTTGAAGTTTTCGTTAGCTTCTGCATAGAACTTCTTGCACTTTTCAACCATAGCGAATGCAGCGTCGATTTCAGCAGCGGACTTACCAGCAACGAGAGCTGTGTTGTAAGCTTCTGTGAAGTAGTCAAGAACTGCAGCAGGTGTGTACTCAGCCATCCATTCGTATGTCATCTGGAGCCACTGAGGAACGAGTGCCTTGTAAGAGTTGTGTGTAGCATATCTCTGCCATACGTACTTGTTCCAGCTGGGGAAGTTAGCCGCAGCCCAGTCACCGTAGAGACCGGATTCGGAGATGTTTCTAGGCAAGCCACCCTTTTCAGCTCTGAACATTGCGTCAGCCATGTGCTTGGGAAGGTCGTGAGCAACGTCCTGATCTTCTGCTACGTAGAAGTTGTTACCTTCGTAGTCGAAGTATGTGAACTGGAACTTGAGGTTTGTGATATCAACGTTTGTATTGGAGTTAACAGTAGCGATGATAGATGTAGGTGTTACGTCTGTGATTGTCATCTTACCGAAGTAACCGAGGTTTGTGCCTTCAGCGAGCTTGGAGATGTCAATGTTGTAGTTTGTTTCGTTCATTACGGATACTGTGTAATCCTGGTTGTTAGCAGTATATACCCAGTAGTTGCCGTCGTACTTACCATTTGCGTGGAGGTAGCACCAGCCTGTGCCTGTTACATATACGGAGCCACGAGAGTATTCGTCAGAAGACTGACCGGACTTGGAAAGACCGAGACGTGTGAATTCCTGTGTACCGTAGATAGGACCGAGATCCTGGAGGATTGCGTTGTTTGTAAGGTCGATGAGGTAGAAGTGACCTGCGGGAATTGTTACGTTAGCTGTGCCTGTAGCAGAGTGAACGTAGTTAGCGCCGTGATTCCATGTGGAGTAGTAGTATCTAAGTGTACCAACCTTAGCGCCTGTTGTGATGTTAAGAGCCTGGTAAGAAGATTCTACGTAGTAGATATCGTCGCCTGTCTTAACGTATGCTGTTGTGATAGAAGAAGCAGGGAGGTAAACAACTGCCTTTGTTGTATCAACAACAACTTCTGTGGGATCCTGAGGCTGAGAAGGTGTAGGATCGGAGTTCTTGCCGGCTGTAGCGTATGCACCGAATACAACGAGGTATGTTACATAGCCCTTAGCAGGATCGAGGTAGTAGTCATAAGCTGCAACTGCGAGTTCGCTGCCGGAAGCCTTGAGAGCGCCGAATGTTGTTTCTGTGTATGTGTATGTGAGTTTGTCGAGAGCACCAACCTGAAGTTCAGAAGGTGTAGCGATTACGATTACTGTATCGTCCTTAACGTTGATTGTTTCAGCACCCTTAACTTCGAGTCTGTACCAACCGGGAACGTACTTGTAACCAGCGTCTTTAGCGTGTGCCTTGTATTCTGTGTTAGAGGGAAGTGCGGACTTGATGTAAGATTTTGTGAGTTCGGGGATGTTGCCTGCGAGAGCGTCTGTTGTTACGTCTGTTGTTGCAACAGCTTCTGCTTCGAGTGTTTCAACTACGAGTGTGCCGTCAGCCTTTGTCTGATATACAAGACCCTTGTAGTCAAGGATTGTGTAAACAGTGTTGTTAGCGTCAACGTAGTATCTTGTGTATGTGCAGCCTGCGTTGAGGTTGCCGATGTAACCGTTAGCGTCTGTGTAGAAGAGGCCGTAACCCATTGTTGTGTCAAGAGCGCCTGTTGTTGCATCGTAGTACTTGTGTGTCTGGTATGCAGCGATCTGAGCGTATGTGGGGTTAGTGATTACGTCATATGTGCTTGTTACAGGGTTTACTGTTGTGGAGTAAACTGTGAAAGGAACGAGAACCTTTGTTGCGCCTGTAGCGAATGTGTTGCCATCATATACAACCTGGAGTGTGTAAGACTTTGTGAAGTCAACAGCGAGCTTGGAAACCTGGCTGTACTTAACCTGGTTGATACCGGAGGGAACTTTTACGTAAGCGTACTTTGTAGCAACGAGGTTGTTGTTAGCATCGTACTGAGGATATGCTTCAACTACCCACTTGTAGTTTGTAGCTGTGTAAGCATTGTAGTAGTTTGTAACTTCGGGAACGAGAACTGTAGGAGCCAAAGCAGCTGTCTGTGTTGTATATGTAAGGCCTGCTGCTGTGTATGTGTAAGGAGCATCGAAGATGCGGTTTGTGATGTCACCGCTGATTTCAGCAGCTGTCCATGTATTTGTCCAGTTACCAGCAACGATGTAGTTGTTTGTATCGTTCTTAACTTCAACGTAGAGAACGTTTGTAGGAGCTGCAACGTAGTTTACGCCGTAGATAACAGCTTCGTTACCTGCAAGAACCTTGTGGTAGAAGATCTTGTTGATGAGTGCGAGTGTAGCGTCGTCGTATGCACCGGAGAGGGATGCGATTACGTCAACTGTTGTTGTGCCCTTGTCACCAGCGAGTGTAACCTTGAACTGGTTAGCGTTTGCACCAGCCTGAACCTTTGTTACGAAACCTTCTGTTTCTGTAGCGGAGTCAAGGAGGTCATAACCGGACATTGTGAGAACGTTAGCATATTCGTCAACAGCAACTGTAACTGTTCTCTGGAGGAGCCATGTAGGCTTGTTAGCTTCTGTTGCGGGGAAGTGGTCAGCTGTCTGGCCGTTGGAGTACTGAGACTTGTAACCGTTGATGAGGTATGTGTACCAAGAAGCAGCACCGCAGTTTGTATCAACTGTAACCTTGTTTGTGGATTCGCCAACTGCATACTGGAATGTCTTGTTAATAGCAATGGAAGCACCATTAGCGTTTTCAAGAGCGCTGTATGCAGGGATCGTAACTACTGTTGCTGTACCGTCAGCAGCTGTGATTGTCATCTTGTAGTAGTTAGTAACAGCACCGCCGAGTGTTTCAACGTTTGTTACCATACCTGTAACTGTCTTGATAGTGTCGCCTGTTTCACCGTCGAGAAGAGCAACCTGCTTGTAGTAAGGAAGGTTTTCAACAGGGTTCATAAGGAGCATTGTAAGACCGTTGTTTGCAGCCTTGAGTGTGGAGTAACCAGCAGCAGAAGAAGCGATTACTTTTTCGTCAACGTATGTTTCGCCCTGACGAAGAGGTGTCTTGTTGAAGAGGAAGTTGGAAGCATCTGCATTAACAGATGTAGCAGCGAGGTTGAGACCTACTTTAGAGTAGTCAGGAACTTCATTGCCGTTTGCATCAAGCTTTGTAGCAACTGTCTTGAATTTAACAGAATCTCTGTTCTGTGTAAGGATATCGTAGTCACCGTCGCCGTCTGTATCAGCGAATGTGAACTTCATCTGACCTTCAGCGATGTTGAGGATGTCTTCGTAGATGGAAGCGATAGCGCCCTTAGCGATTTCCTTGCCGTCTACGTCGTAAACGTAGATTACGTTATCTGTAGCGGAAGCTTCGATACCTGCGGAAACCATTGTCTTGCCTGTTGTTGTATCAACTGTAGCGAGAACGTAGTCTGTGCCGAGGAAGCTGATCTTGTAAACTGTCTGCTTTGTTGTTGTGCCGGGAACAGTTCTGGATTCTGTGGATTTTGTGATAGCGAGTACTTCATCGTAGTATGCGGGAAGTACAGGTGTCTTGTTGAGTTTCTGGCCTGCAGCAGCAGGGTTGTGAGCGAGTTCGTTGTAGAGGTGGTTGTACTTGTAACCGCCGTTGGAACCAGCCCAGCCGTATCTGTAAACGAGGAAGGAGTCAACGATTATTGTGTTGTTGAGCTCGATGGATGTGAGGTTTGTAGCGTTGTAAGGAAGAACGCCGTTTACGGATTCTGCATAAGCGTTGCCGTTGTAGGAGATCTTAACCATTGTACCAACTGTGAAGTCTCTTACGGAAACGTATGTGTTTGTGGAGTTAGCTGTACCAACGTTGTCTGTCTTTCTTTCGTTAGCGTCAACGATCTCTGCCTTAGCCTGAGATTTGTTGAGTGTAAGTGTAACGAATGTGTTAGCAGCAACCTGAACTTCGATAACGAGTTCGTTAACTTCGTCAGTGTTAGCGCCGTTTACTTTAGAAACTACACCGTAGTATGTACGGTTGATCTTAGCGTTGAGCTTGTTGAGCTTTTCAGCGATTGTACCTGCAACGCCGTTTGCACCCTTGTCAAATTCAGAGGATGTCTTAGCTTTGGAAGCAGCGTTCCAGATGAGGTAAGCAGCTTCGCCGTATGTAAGAGCAGCACCGTCTGCGAAGGATGTGCAGTTTGCTTTGTAAACGTCATCGATAACGTTTACGTCTTCCTGCTGTGCCCACCACATATATGCAGCGTATTCAGTTGTATCAAATGTATCTTTGAATTCCTGAACGTTCTTGAGGTATGTGGAAGAAAGGCTACCCTTGTCGCCGAATCTGGAGAGGAGGCGGATTACGATAACCGCGCCCTGGCCGAGCTTAAGAGCATCGTCAGGTCCGAACTGGTAGTTGGGGCCTTCGTTGTAACCCTTAACGATACCGTTTGCTGTTGCATAAGCGATAGCGTAAGAGTTGTCGTCGTTACCGTCTTCGTAGTTAACGTCTTCGTAACGAGTTTCAACACCCTTTTCCCAGATCTTGCCGTCAACGTCCTGGGAGAGGATCTTAGCAACCCAAAGTGTGAATGTTTTTCTGTCGATTGTTTTCTGAGCCATTGCGGACTCAACATCGCTTTCTGTGATTACGCCCCAGTTCTGGAGATCGTAAACAGCATCAGCGAACCAAGCCTGCTGGTTGCTGAGGTTGAAAGCGGAAACGCTTGCAAATGTACCAACGATCATTACGAGCGCGAGCACGAGTGCAAGACTTCTTTTAAAGTTTTTCATGTGTTTCCTCCTGAAAAATTTTGGTTTTGTTTTTTGAGCCTTTCGGCTCGGTGTTTTAACCTTGTGCAATTATAATACTACACTTCAAGTTTTTTTTCAAGGGGTTTTGGCATTCTGTAACAAAACTGTAACATTGAATTATTTTTGTTACAAACGCTGTTACAAAAGGGGTGTTTTTCGCTGTTTATATATTATATATAGGAAGAAGATTGCTGTTTTTGCGCTTTTTGCAGCGCGGAAAAGCGTATGCCGCGCTTTTTTGTTACGTTACAAAAACGGGTAAAAAACAAGTTTTTAAAAAAAATTTGCAATAGAAATAATGTTTTTTGTAACAAAAAAGGGGTAAAACGATTTATTGTTTTAACGAAAAATTATTATATACCGCTTTTTCTTGTTCAAAAAAGTGAGTATAATACTTTCTTAAAACACGGGAGGAGCAAGCCCCTCCCCTACGGCGGAGTTGTTTTCGGGAGCAAGCAGAAAAAAGCAAAAAGGACTGCTTTTGCAGTCCTTTTTGCTTTATATGCACGGCAAAGCCGTTGTTTTCATTTTAACTCTATATTAAAATCTATATAAAGCCATTATTTTGCAAAGTCAACAGCGCGGCTTTCGCGGATGACATTTACCTTGATCTGACCCGGGTATTCAAGCTCTGCTTCGATCTTCTTAACGATCTCGCGGGCAACAACGATCATCTGGTCGTCGTTTACGTGTTCGGGTTTGACCATTATGCGGATCTCACGTCCTGCCTGGATAGCGTAAGATTTGTCAACGCCGGGGAAGCTGTTGGAGATCTCTTCAAGCTTCTGCAAGCGTTTAATGTAGTTATCGAGGTCTTCCCTGCGTGCGCCGGGGCGTGCCGCGGAGATGGCATCTGCCGCCGCAACGAGAACAGCAATAACTGTCTGCGGTTCAACGTCGCCGTGGTGAGCTTCGATAGCGTGAACGACCTCTTTGTTTTCTTTAAATTTGCGTGCGATCTCTACGCCGAGCTGTACGTGAGAGCCCTCAACCTCCTGCGTGAGAGATTTGCCTATATCGTGGAGCAAGCCTGCGCGTTTTGCAAGCGTTCCGTCCATTCCGAGCTCATTTGCGAGCATTCCCGCAATATAAGAAACTTCCATAGAGTGGACGAGCACGTTCTGACCGTAGCTTGTACGGTATTTAAGTCTGCCGAGAAATTTAACGAGGTCGGGGTTAAGACCGTTTACGCCCGTTTCCAAAGCGGCTTCTTCGCCTGCGCGTTTGATGGAAGCTTCAACCTCGCGGCGGGATTTTTCAACAGTTTCTTCAATACGAGTGGGATGGATACGTCCGTCGGAGATAAGCTTTTCAAGCGTAAGTCTTGCAACCTCGCGGCGGATGGGGTCGAAGCACGAAAGCGTGATAGCCTCGGGTGTATCGTCTATAATAAGGTCAACGCCCGTAAGTGTTTCGATTTTATGAATGTTACGGCCCTCTCGTCCGATAATTCTGCCCTTCATTTCATCGGAAGGAAGGGGAACTACGGAAACGGTCGCTTCCGAAACCTGGTCGGATGCGAGTCTTTGAATAGCGAGAGAGATGATGTTACGCGCTTTTTCTTCCGCATTATCGTGAAGCTCGTTTTCGATCTGTTTGAGTTTTGCGGCGGCTTCGTGCTTTGCTTCTCTTTCTATTTGAGAAACAAGCTCTGCTTTTGCCGTTTCTGCCGTATAACCGGAAATTTCTTCAAGTCTTGCCTGCGCGTCCGCTTTCTTTTGTTCAAGTTCTTCGCGAAGGATCTCGTTATCCTTTATCTTTTGGGAGAGCTGTTCTTCGCGTCTTTCATAGTTTTCGAGCTTTCTGTCAAGAGTTTCTTCTTTTGCCAGCGCTCTGTTTTCAAGTCTGATAACTTCCTGTCTGCGTTCCTTGTTTTCGCGTTCTGCTTCCGTTTTAGCTTTGAGTATATCCTCCTTAGCTTCAACAAGCATTTCTTTGCGTTTTGCTTCCGCGGCAACAACAGCATCGTCCATTATCTTCTGCGCATGAACTTCCGCAGATGTGATCTTTGCTTCAGCCGTTTTCTTTCTTACCGTATAACCGATAAGCACGCCGAGCGCAAGCATAACAATTCCCACAAACACAGGAATCAAAATGTCCCATATCAAAGTTTCTGACACCTCCTTGTCTTTTTTCTTGTCTAATAAGAGTCATTTGCTTCTGAGTACAAGAGAAAAAATCTTTCTGCTTATACTCTATATATTATAAATTATAAAGAAGAATAAGTCAATAACAGATGGAAAAATTTAAAAAATTCACATTTTTTTAATTGTTTGTTTTATCAAGTATTACTGCAAAAAATATCGGCAGAAAAATTCTGCCGATACTCAAGCTTATTTATGACGGACGTCTTTTATTTTTTATAAAAGCTATACCTCTTACAATAATATCTATGAGTGTGTCCGCCACAAGCACCGCAAGAGCGACAGCACCCGCAAGCAGGAGCGCGTTCGTAAGAGATGCGCTCACGTTGCCGCCGCTGAACATATCGTAAGCGACCTTATATATACCGTAACCCGGAACGAGGGGAAGAGCGCCTATTACGAAAAAGAGCGTAACGGGACCTTTCATCTTTCTTGCAAGTATCTGAGCCATAACGTCCACGAAAAACGCGCCGAAGAAAGTTGCCCAAACGCTTGTACAACCGAGATATACGCAGAAAAGATATATTGCCCAGCACACAGCCGCATTTACACAGCAGATGATATAATATTTTTTCGGGCAAGAAAATACCTTACAAAAGCCGTGTATCGCTAAAAATGTGAATAACACGGCAAAGACCGCGTGCGAGCCCATAGAATGGATACCCTCAAGGGTAAACTCTACGTTTATATAAGAGCCCAAAAATTCAGTTGTCAAAAGGCCGAATGCAACGCCGAGCGCAACGGATGCGGCAATAATAAGAGCTTCCGTTATTCTGGCAATGCCGGAAATATAATCTCCGGCAACGGTGTCGCGTATCGCGCCCGTAAAAGCAGTTCCCGGAACAAGAGGCATAAGAGAGCCGGCTATTATATATTGACATCCGACGGATACGTTGAACAACGATTCAACGAGGATGGACAAGCCCACGCTTGAAACGGCAACTATAGCCGCACCCAAAAGGTCGGAAATAAACGATTTTTTAATAAGCTTTGAAAGATATACGTTATTGAGTCCAAGTAAAAATCCCACGAAAAGAGCAAGAAAAGCCTCTAAAAATCCTCCGCCGAAAACGTAAGCAAAGCCGGACGTGGCAAAAAGATGCGCAAAGAGCAACTGCTTGTCCGTATAGAGCCTTGCGCGCTTTATGCCGCGCAGCTTTCTTTCCGCCTGCTCTATATTGATATTTCCCGCGCAAAATTCACGCGAAACGTTGTTAACATCGCAAATTTTTGAAAGATGCGGCGGACCGCTGTAAACTCTTCGCGTAATGGAGATGGTTTTATAGCGAGGGTCGGAAAGGGTTATGGTTATACCGGTGCGCAACACGAAAGCATCCGCATTCGCAAAGCCGGAAGTAGAGAGTATATGGAGGATGGTATCCTCTACACGGCGCGTTTCCGCGCCAACGCTCATCATTATCTCTCCCGCCATCATAGCCATATCAACAAGTCGTCGGTAATATTCACGAGGCTGGTCTGCCATAAAGATCTCCTAACTTCTTATAATTTTGTATAATAAAATTACGTTTTAAACAAATTAAAATAAATGCGGAAACTTCCCACTATAATAAAATTATAAGATAAATATCGATATTTGTCAATGAACTTTAACGTGTAAAAAATAAAATAAAACCACCGCGTAATTATTGAAAAATATAAGATATTGTGATATAATTTGTAGTTGTAACAGAAAAGAGGTGTGCTTATGAAAAAAATAGGTTTCGACAATGATAAATATATTGCACTTCAATCCGAAAAAATATCGGAAAGAATAAATTCCTTCGGGGGAAAGCTTTACCTCGAGTTCGGCGGAAAGCTTTTTGACGATTACCACGCTTCCCGCGTGCTTCCCGGATTTATGCCCGACAGCAAGCTGCGTATGCTTGAAAAGCTCAAGGACAGGGCAGAGATAGTCCTCGTCATCTCCGCAAACGATATAGAAAAAAACAAACGCCGCGGCGACCTTGGTATAACGTACGACCTGGAATCGCTCCGTCTTATTGATGCGTTCAGAAGCATCGGTCTTTACGTAGGCAGCGTAGTTATCACTTATTTTGCAGCCCAGCCTGCGGCAGAGGCATTCCAGAAAAAACTGGAGACCCTCGGAATAAAGGTCTATAGACATTATCCGATACCGAATTACCCCTCTAACGTACCTTTTATAGTAAGCGACGATGGTTACGGAAAGAACGAATATATAGAAACCACGCGCGAGCTTGTTGTTATAACCGCCCCCGGTCCCGGAAGCGGCAAAATGGCAACCTGCCTTTCACAGCTCTATCACGAGCAAAAGCGCGGTATTCGCTCGGGATATGCAAAGTTTGAAACTTTCCCGATATGGAGCATTCCCCTCAGCCATCCCGTTAACATCGCGTATGAAGCAGCAACGGCGGATCTTAACGACGTTAATATGATAGACCCCTATCATCTTGAAGCTTATGGAAAATCTTCTGTAAATTATAACAGAGATATTGAGATATTCCCCGTGCTCAACGCTATGTTTGAAAAAATATACGGCACCTCCCCCTACAAGAGCCCCACGGATATGGGCGTTAATATGGCTGGTTTTTGCATTACGGATGACGAAGCGTGCAGACAAGCCTCTTATGATGAGATAATACGCCGCCATTTTGCGGCAAAATGTGCCGTTCGTCAAGGTCAGAGCGACGGAAGCGACGTTTATAAGATCGAGCTTATTATGAGCAAGCTCGGCATAACGGATAATATGCGAATCTGTGCGAATATTGCAAGAGATAAGGCAGAGGAAACCGGTGAACCCGCTATGGCTCTCGAGCTTGCGGACGGAAGAACGGTTACAGGCAAAACAACGGATCTTCTCGGCCCCGGCTCTGCGGTACTTCTCAACGCGCTCAAACTTCTTGCGGGAATTCCGAAAGAAACTCTCCTCATCTCCCCCACGATAATCGAGCCTATCCAGCGCCTCAAGGTCAACCATATGGGAAACAAAAATCCCCGTATGCACACGGACGAGCTTCTTATTGCTCTTTCAATATGTGCCACAACAGATGAAAACGCGGCGCGCGCACTCGAACAGCTTGAAAATCTTAAAGATGCAGAAGTACATTCAACGGTTCTCCTTGCAAGAGTTGACGAAAACGTGTTTAAAAAGCTCGGCATCAACCTCACTTGCGACCCCGTATATCAAACGAAAAATCTTTATCACAGATAAAATTTCAGGGCAACCATAAGTTGCCCTGTTTTTTGTTTTTTGCAAAAATCACGTTTTTTTAATTAAAATTCATTTTCCAACGTAGGGACCGGCGTCCCCGACGGTCCGTTTCATTCAATTTTTCGCAAAAATCACGATTTTTATTAAAATTTTAAAATTTTTATCGTAGGGGCGGCCATCGGTCGTCCGTTTTTATTAAAAAATTTGCGAAAATCACATTTTTTATTAAAAATTAAATTTTATTTATATTGATTTTAAAGGTAAAAACGCCTTGCGTTTTTTTATTTATTATACTAACTTTTTCTTTTTGAAAGAAAAAGTTACAAAAAGAAGCAAAAAACTTACAGTTTTATCGTTATCGAAAATTATAAAGGTTCGTTATCCGCTACGCCACATTTTTCACTCGCAAGCTCGCAAAAAATATGCCGAATCCCGCGGAGGTCATTTGCTCTGCCACTTTAAACATAGCGCGTAAAAATAAAATCAAACATTTCAATTTGTTTGCACGCGATTAGATCGTTTTTTCAAAAACTTCAGATTTTTAACCAAAATTCATTTTTCACCGTAGGTACCGGCGTCCCCGACGGTCCGTTTTATTCGATTTTTCGCAAAAACAACGGATTTTTAACCAAAATTCATTTTTCACCGTAGGGACCGGCGTCCCCGACGGTCCGTTTTATTCGATTTTTTGCGAAAATTGCATTTTTTTATTAAAAATATCGGCGTGATACTTTATAAAGCATCACGCCGATAATATTTATCTATATTTATACCTTATAAAATTGTGTAAAACAGGACTTTTCCGTTTGGCTTATTTACAAAGTCTTGCGATAGCTTCCGCAAAGATGACCGCATTTTTGCGGAAATTGTTTACGGAGAAGCTTTCGTTTGCACCGTGCATATTGTTTACCTCGCCGGGGAATTCCGCACCGAAAGCAACACCGCCCTCAACCTCGTGAACGTACGTGCCGCCGCCCACAGCGATAGGTCTGCCCTTTGATCCTGTCAATTCGCGGTAGATACCGAGAAGTGTCTGAACAAAATCGGAGTTTTCATCAACCTTGTGTGCCTCAACACCGTGAACGTCGATAAGCTTAATTCCGTAAGAATCAAAGCCGCGCGCAAATTTTTCTTTTATTCCCGCAAGGTTTTCGCAAACGGGGAAACGGCAGTCAAATTTACCGTGGATAACGCCTTCGGAATAATCGAGAATACTGAATACAGTGGTAAGAGCACCGCTTTCTTCGTCTGCCTGTGCAACGCCAAGGCTTCTTCCCTCCGTATCTCCGTGTGCGTAAGCCTCGGAAAGACGTTTGAAGGAATATCCCGTTTCATCGTCCGTTTCAAGGGAAGCAAGATAAGCGCAAAGCCCCGTGATGGCATTTACGCCGCGGTCGGGTGTGGAAGCGTGCGCTCCTTTTCCTTTGGCTGTTACCTTAATGTTTTCGCCTTCCTGCTTAAATTCAAAGGAAAGCTCCTTGAATCGTGCTGTTGCCGCGCGGAGCACGCTCGGTGTAAAGCCGCGTACTATAGCGTGTGCAAGCTCTGGAACTGCGTTGATAACGGTACCGCCCCAAGCGGAAAGGATGCTGCGTTCTCCGACAGCATAACCTGCGTTCGTGGCAAACTCACCGCGGATCATACCTTTTTCTATGTTTATAAGAGGATATTCCGCATCGGGCGTGAACACGCGGGGCGGAAGAGCTTCTTTTGCTTTGTAATATGCAAGGTCGGAGGAACCGTTTTCCTCGTCTGTTCCAACGATGAAGCGCACGTTCTGCGTTATCGGGATCTTACATTCGCGGATAGCGCGCATTGCATAGAGAACGGCAACGGCGGGACCCTTGTTGTCTATAACGCCTCTGCCGAACATCTTGCCGTTCGACATCATAAGGGAATAGGGAGGTGTTTTCCAGCCGGTTCCCTCCGGAACAACGTCAAGATGGCAAAGTATTCCGAGAGTTGTGGGAAGCTCGGGGTTAAGGTCTATAGTTCCAACGTACCCCTCGTGGTTTTCCGTGTGGAAACCGTATTTTCTTGCAATAGCGAGCATCATATCAAGAGCTTTTGCAGGGCCTTCGCCAAAAGGCATACCATCTTGCGGCTCTCCCTTAACGCTTCGCACGGAAACAAGCGCGGAAAGATCGCGCACCATCTCCGAAAAATGATCTTCAATAAATTTACGGCATTTTATCTGCATATCATCACCTCATTCAAAGGAATTACTTTCTTATAAGATATTTTCTCTTGCCTATAACGGCTATAAGCTTTTCGCGGAGCAAGGAAGCATCCTCTTCGCAGGAAAAGCCCTCTTTGTCAACCGCGCAAACGCTCATTTTATCTATATAGATAACAAAGCATTTGGCTGATTCATAAACCTTGTTTATAGAACCGTAGGAATATTCAAGTGTGCTGTTATAACCCTCTCCCATAGTTTCGCTTGAAAATTTTTCATCAAAAAACGTATATTTGACCGTTGCGTTGCGGACGTGGCTTCTTTTGAACATAAAGTTTGGCAAAAATATCATCCAACATACCCAAAAGATCAAAATGATCGGTGTAACGAGAGCAGAGGGCAACGCGGCAAAATCATTGAAATATACTATATAATATATAGCCTCGTAAAGCGAAGCGGCACTTCCCAAAAGCAATATCAAAGCCGCTATTATAAAAATTACCAAAAGTGCTCTCGAAGCACGCATTGTAAGACGCTGGAAACAAACAAAAAATTTTTTGTCCATAACCGTGGTGTTTTTTATTTCCATAAAGTCCTCCTTAAAAGATCAAACTTCCGTTCCGTCTGAGTGGAAAAGGGGAAGAACTTCAAGATATTTTATATCATCCCTGTCTTTTGCGCTGCCTTCCGCAAGTATCGCCATTTTGCCGACAATGTTGCCGCCAGCGTGCTCTACCAGCTCCTCAATAGCTCGCAGAGAATCTCCCGTGCTGATAACGTCGTCAACGATAAGCACTCTTTTGCCGCGCATAAGCTCTGCATCCTTGCCATCGAGGTAAAGAGTCTGTTTCTTTGCCGTTGTAATGGAGTTGACCTCACAAGCGAAAGTATCACTCATATAAAGCTTCTGCATTTTTCTTGCAACGATATATTTGTTTTCTCCCGCTTGGCGAGCCATCTCGAAGATAAGCGGAATGCCCTTGCTTTCGGAAGTTATCATAATGTCGTGCTCGGGTGCTATTTTAAGAAGCTCGCGCGCACAGGCACAGGTAAGCTCAACGTCTCCGAATATGATAAAAGCACCTATGCAAAGCTCGTTGTTAAGCGGACAGAGGGGGAGCTCCCTTTCAAGCCCCGCAACCTTTAAAGTATATGTTTTTTTCATTTTAAGTGCCTCCAAAAAAATCTACCTTATATATATAATATTAAGATAAAATCGTCAAGATGTCAAGAATATCGCGGATAAATGTTATTTTTACCTAAAATATTAGCATTATGGATACATTTTTCGCAAAATTATGAACTTTTTGTGTACAAATATGTTGCTTTTAAAGAAAATATAATATATAATACTTTCATCAAATAAACTTTTCGGAGGACAGAAAAATTTATGAATAAGTTTTTCAAAATCACCTAGAGAGGCTCCAACGTAAAGACCGAGATCATTGCGGGACTCACAACGTTTTTTGCTATGGCATACATAATCGTTGTAAACCCCAACCAGATCGTCGGCTTCAGCTTCGGTGTCGAGGGTATCGATAAAATATGGAACGCAGTTTACATCGCGTCCATCCTCGCAGCCGTTATAGGAACTCTTCTCTACGCTTTCTACGCAAAACTCCCCTTCGCACAGGCTTGCGGAATGGGTCTTAACTCATTCTTCTTCGTTTCCTTCGTGCTTCCGCAGGTAATTAACGGCGGCAGTACTATAGAGGGTTATCAGGCAGGTCTTGTAATTATCCTTATTTCAGGCCTTATATTCCTTATCCTTTCCCTTACAGGTGCAAGAGAAGCTCTTGCAAAGGCTATGCCCGAATGTATCAAAAAATCCATTCCCGCAGGCATCGGTCTTTTCATTGCATTCCTTGGCTTCCAGAACGTAGGCATTATTGCGGATAACGAATACACTCTCGTTCAGTTTGTTAAGATAAACGGTGCAAAATGGGAAGATATCGCTCCCGCGATAATCGCGCTTCTCGGCTTCCTTATCATCGTGATTCTTACAAAGCTCGGTGTAAAGGGCGCGGTTCTTATCAGCATTCTCGCAACGTCCGTTATCTACTACCTTGCAACCTGGCAGCTTCCCGACTTAGAGATTAGCTTTGAAGCTATCGGTCAATCCTTCAAAGACTTTGCAGACATCGGTATAACAGCTGTATTTACTCCCTCCTCTTGGAAGAATGCATTCTCTCCTGAGTTCACGGGCGGTATCTTTAGTGCAATTATGCTTATCATTACTTTCTGCATCGTTGATATGTTCGATACAGTCGGCACTCTTTACGGTGCGGCTTCCGAAGCAGGTATGCTCGATGAAAACGGCGACCCCGTTGACATCGACAAAGCAATGACTTGTGACTCCGTTGCAACGGTTGCCGGCGCGGTTTGCGGTACTTCTACTTGCACAACGTTCGTTGAATGTGCTTCCGGCGTTGCGGCAGGCGGCAGAACAGGTCTTACAAGCCTTGTAACATCCATCTGCTTTGCAATCTGCCTCTTCCTTGCTCCTTTTGCAAGCATCATTCCTGCGGCTGCAACAGCTCCCGCGCTTATCTACGTAGGCGTTCTTATGCTCAAGAACTTCTCTAAGGTCGATATGAGCGATCTTCGCAGCTCTGTTCCTGCGTTCCTCACGCTCATTATGATGCCTCTTACGTATTCTATTGCAAACGGTATCGGTATCGGCTGCATCTCCTACGTGCTCATTACTCTCTTCACAGGAAAATATAAAAAGAAAGATATCGCAGTAACGATCATTGCGCTCCTCTTCCTTTGCAAGTTTATTTTCGGTACGATCTGAGTGAAGTCTAATATTTGTTTAAAGGCGTTCGGCAAAAGTCGGGCGCTTTTTTACGCCTATACCCTTTTATTTTATAAAAAACGTGATTTTTACGAAAAATTGAATGAAACGGACCGTCGGGGACGCCGGTCCCTACGGTGAAAAATGAATTTTAATTAAAAATCGTGATTTTTGCAAAAAATCGAATGAAACGGACCGTCGGGGACGCCGGTCCCTACGTTGGAAAATGAATTTTGATTAAAAAAACGTGATTTTTGCGAAAAAAATATTATTATATTTGTAGGGGCGAGCATTGCTCGTCCGCAAAAAACGCATAATTTTAAAATTTAATTAAATTTTTGTGATTTTGAAAAAATTCATTATTATATCCGTCGGGGAGGAGATTGCTCCTCTCGCATAGATAAACGAAAATAATATTTTTATAAAAATGAGTGGTTTTCGCAAAATTTTTAATAAAAACGGACGACCGATGGTCGCCCCTACGATAAAAAATTTAATTTTTGATTAAAAAATCGTGATTTTTGCGAAAAATCGAATAAAACGGACCGTCGGGGACGCCGGTCCCTACAATAAAATTTGAATTTTTAATAAAAAATCGAAAAAATCCCGTTTTCACGGGATTTTTCTTGTTTCTTTAAAAGCTTTTAAAATTATTTCCTTTGCCTTTACGGCTTCGCTCGTGGAAAGAGCCTCCACACCCTCCAAAGGATACGGTATTCCCATTTCCTTATACTTTGCTTTTCCCATCGTATGGTAAGGAAGCACGTCGAGCGCTTTTACGCCGCTAAGATTCCCAAGGAATTCTCCGAGCTTAGTAAGATATACGGGATCATCCGTAATGCCCGGCACAACAACGTGGCGCACCCAAAACGGAACTTTTTTCTCCGAAAGGTATTTTGCAAAAGCAAGAATACCTTCGTTATCCTGCCCTGTAAGCTCTCGGTGGAGCACAGGATCGATATGCTTTATATCAAGCATAACGAGATCCGTATATTCAAGAAGAAGATCAAGCTTATCGTTATATTCGGAAGTTCCCTCTCTGTAGGTGATGCCCGAAGTATCTATGCAGGTATGTATTCCCTCTTTTTTTGCCATTTTGAAAAGCTCCAAAAGGAAATCTATCTGCAAAAGAGGTTCTCCGCCCGTGACGGTTATACCGCCGTGGGCGTAGAACGCTTTATTTTTGCTGTAATTTTCTATTATTTCTTCTGCGGAGATCCTTTCGCCCGTGCCGATCTGCCAGGTGTCCGGATTATGGCAATACTTGCACCGCAATGGGCAGCCTTGCATAAATACAACGTATCTTATCCCCGGCCCATCGACCGTTCCAAAGCTCTCCGTGGAATGGATATAACCTTCCATAATCGGAAAATCCTCAGATCTTATCGTGGAACGTTCTGGATATTACCTCATCCTGCTGTTCTTTTGTAAGCTTGATGAAGTTTACCGCATATCCGCTTACTCTTACAGTAAGCTGAGGGTATTTTTCGGGATGCTTCTGTGCATCAAGGAGCGTTTCTCTCGTAAAGACGTTGACATTGAGGTGATGTCCGCCCTTTTCTGCATAGCCATCAAGAAGAGATACAAGGTTATCTATTTGGTTTTTTGTTGCTGACATAATAATTACCTCCTGATATTAAGATTTATTGCTTGTCGTCAAGACCTTCAAAAAGTGTGGGTGTGGAGCAAGTGCCGTTGCTGCAATCGAGGTCAACCTCGATATCGCCCGCAAAAATTTGGTCATCCTTGCCAAGAGCTCCGGGAACGATGGAGAACGTGTTGGAAATACCGTCCTGTGCATCCCAGAAAGGAAGCTTGGCAACGGAAGCAAGGGAAGCAACTGCACCGTGCGTATCACGTTTGTGCATCGGGTTGGCACCGGGAGCAAAAGCTTCGCCCTTCTTTCTGCCATCGGGTGTGGAGCCTGTGTTTTTACCGTAAACTACGTTGGATGTGATGGTGAGGATAGAAGTTGTGGGAACGCCGCGTCTGTAGGTATGGTTCTTTCTGATATGACCCATAAACATCTGAACTATCATACGCGCGATGGAGTCAACTCTGTCATCGTCATTACCGTATTTCGGGAAATCTCCCTCAACCTCATAGTCCGTTGCAAGACCGGTTTCATCGCGGATAACTTTAACTTTCGCATATTTGATGGCGGAAAGAGAGTCCGCAACAACGGAAAGACCGGCAATGCCCGTTGCAAACCAACGAACCACGTTTTTATCGTGCAAAGCCATCTGAAGCTTTTCGTAGCAATATTTATCGTGCATATAATGGATGATATTGAGGGTGTTTACGTAAACCTCCGCAAGCCATTCCATCATCTGATCGAATTTTTTCATAACCTCATCATAATCGAGGTATTCGGAATATATGGGAGTATATTCGGGGGCAACCTGCTTACCCGTAATTTCATCCCTGCCGCCGTTTATGGCATAGAGCAAGCATTTTGCAAGGTTTGCTCTCGCGCCGAAGAACTGCATCTCTTTACCAAGGCGCATAGAGGAAACGCAGCAAGCGATGGCGTAGTCATCGCCGTGTGTATTTCTCATAAGGTCATCGTTCTCGTACTGAACGGAAGACGTTTCGATGGAGGTCTTCGCGCAGTAACGCTTGAAGTTCATCGGAAGCTTTGTGGACCAAAGAACTGTAAGGTTGGGTTCGGGTGCCGCACCGAGGTTTTCAAGAGTATGGAGATAGCGGTAGGACATCTTTGTTACCATATGACGGCCGTCGATGGCAACACCGCCGATAGATTCCGTTACCCACTGAGGGTCGCCGGAGAAAAGGGAATTATATTCGGGCGTGCGCGCAAATTTTACAAGTCGGAGCTTCATAATGAATTGGTCAACAAGCTCCTGAATTTCTTTTTCCGTATATCTTCCTTCCGCAATATCTCTTTCTGCGTAAATATCAAGAAACGTGGACGTGCGTCCCAAGGACATAGCCGCGCCGTTCTGTTCTTTTACTGCGCCGAGATAACCGAAATAGAGCCACTGGATAGCTTCCTTGGTGTCTTTTGCGGGCTGAGAAATATCAAAGCCGTAGGAAGCCGCCATCTCCTTGAGCTGTTCAAGAGCGCGCATCTGCTCTGCAAGCTCTTCGCGAAGACGGATGATATCATCGTACATAGCGGAGCGCGTTGTAACCCTCTGCGCTTGCTTATCTTCAATAAGTCTGTCTATACCGTAAAGGGCTACTCTGCGGTAGTCGCCTATAATTCTGCCTCTGCCGTAAGCATCGGGAAGACCTGTGATTATATGGCTGGAACGGCAAGCACGCATTTCGGGCGTGTAAACGTCGAAAACGCCTGCGTTGTGAGTTTTTCTGTGTACGTTAAAAAATTCGCTTATTTCAGGGTCAACCTTGTAACCGTTTTCGGAGCAAGCTTTTTCCGCCATACGGATACCGCCGTACGTATGGAGCGCTCTTTTAAAAGGCTTATCCGTCTGGAAGCCTACGATCTTCTCTTTATCCTTGTTAAGATAACCCGGGCCGTGGGAGGTGATGGTGGAAACAACCTTTGTATCCATATCCAGAACGCCGCCTGCTTCTCTTTCCTGCTTCGTAAGATCCATTACCTGTTCCCAAAGGTCGAGCGTATCCTGTGTGGGGCCTTCGAGGAAGCTTTCATCGCCGTCATAGGGCGTGTAGTTGTGTTTTATGAAGCTTCTTACGTTTATTTCGGACATCCAAGTTCCTTTTTGGAAACCTCTCCATCCTTCGTACATTCTGTTCATATTATTATCCTCCTTTTCAGATTATAGGAATTTGCGGGAAAACGCTTTATTTCTTAGTTAGGATAAGAACTTTGTGTCATTTTCCGTTTTATTAAATATGATTTTTTATTCTTATATTATAGATATTATACCCTATTTTTAAATATATTGCAACACATTTTTTCAGATACGTTTATTTTTATTGTTATACACATAAGAAGTGAATAAATTGAAAAAATTCTATTGCTTTTTGTCAAAAAAATGCGTATAATATTATTAACGGCGCGTTGCGCCTAAAAATTTATATGGAGGCTACATACAATGAAAGATTTGGTTAAGGCTATAGACAATCTTCCTTGGCTCGTTAAACTCATTCTTTGCATCCCTGTACTTGATATCGTTTGGGCTGTTTACCGCGTTATCAGAAGTTTGGCAGCAGGAAATGTTCTCGGCATCGTTCTTTCTATCGTTCTTATTATTGTTGGTATCCCCGTCTTGTGGCTTATCGACCTTATTTGCGTACTCGTTAGTAAGAACGTTTGGTGGTTCTGCTAATCAAGCAACTAAAAAATCCCGTTTTACACGGGATTTTTTAATTTATATAGGTTTTTTATAAAAAATTCAAATTTTATTGTAGGGACCGGCGTCCTCGACGGTCCGTTTTATTAAATTTTTCACAAAAATCACGATTTTTTAATCAAAATTCAAAATTTTAACCGTAGGGGCGACCATCGGTCGTCCGTTTTTATTAAAAAATTTGCGAAAATCACTCATTTTTATAAAAATATCATTTTCGTTTATCTATGCGAGAGGAGCAATCTCCTCCTCGACGGATATAATAATGAATTTTTTCAAAATCACAAAATTTCAATTAAATTTTAAAATTATGCGTTTTTCACGGACGAGCAATGCTCGCCCCTACATATAAAATAATGAAATTACATCAAAAATAACGTTTTTTATTAAAAATTCAAATTTTATTGTAGGGACCGGCGTCCTCGACGGTCCGTTTTTATTAAAAATTTTCACAAAAATCACGTTTTTTTCATTTCAACATATCGATCATTTCTTCAAAGGTCTTTCCTTTGAACAAATTTTTGTAATAATCCAATTCCTCGGAAATTATCTCGTCTATGACCTGCATTCCGAGCAACTCCACGGGCGCTTTATCATCCGTAAGGATAAGCTCGCCGCCATTGTAAAGGGTAAGCTTTGAATCTACCGTCATCATCATAGAGGTAAGCTCCGCATTGTTTGAAACGTAACTTTCCTTGAATGTCTTAACAATATCCTCGTTTTGGGAGGCAAAAACCTCTCTGTTTCCCGCGCAGTCCGCCGTATATACCACGTCGAAAACAGATGCAACGGTATCGCAAAGATATTCATTTATAGAGCCTTCGGAATCGGAGCGCATATTAAGGTTCACTATCATAACTCCGTCATCCGTAAGATGCTCCTTGACCTCCGTAAAAAATTCCGCGCTGGACATCTGAAAAGGTATGGTTATATCCCTGTAGGCATCTACCATAATAACGTCGTATTTTCCGGCACCGCGAAGAAAAGCTCTGCCATCAAACTCCACACAGGAGATGCGTTCATTTTCAAGAAGCCCAAATCTTTCATAGGCAAGGTCGATTATCTTTTTATCGATCTCCACACCCTCCATAAAGGTGTTATCAAAATAGCGGTAACACTGCATAGCGTAAGTTCCCGTTCCCATACCGAGTATAAGAATATCAAGCTCTTCTTTTTCCGTAACGCCCGCCATATAAGGTGCGGCAAGAGCGTAATCGTAATACATACCCGTAAGAGAGCCGTCTTTTTGAGTTACGGACTGAACACCGAAAAGCACGTTCGTGGAAAGGCGGACCTTATCTTCATCCTCCGTAACCTGAAGATAATTGTATATAGACTCATCCTCATAAAGCGTTGTTCCCGCCTCCTGCCAGAACGCAAAACCGGAAAAAGAGCCGAAAACGGAAAATACCACGGCAAGGCTTGCCGTTACTGCAACCTTAACAAGGCTTTTTCTCGCGCTTATAAAATAAACGAGCGCAATTATAAGAAGTATCGCCGCAAAAATTATGAAAGTCCAGGAAGTTCCAACAGCTGGTATGGTTATAAAAGTAGGTGTAAAAGTGCCGATGATAGAGCCTATAGTGTTGAGCGCGTTGAGCTCGCCAACGGTCTTTCCGTTTTCATCAAGGCTTGTAACGGCATATTTAACAAGTGCGGGCGAAACGCTGCCGAGCATCATAAGAGGGAAGACAAAAAGGAGAAGACAAGAGAAAAGTGACGCCCATATCAAAAAGTTTTGTCCCACAAGCATTGCAAGAAGCAGGGAAACGCCTGCTATAACGTATTTTCCGAGCAGAGGGATCGCCGCCGTCCAAACGGCAACGATAAGTATGCGAAAATACATTTTATCGGGGGAGGGGTTTTTATCCGCCAAGCGGCCGCCCCATATATTACCCAAAGCCATAGCTATCATAATCGTGCCGATTATGATAGTCCAAACTATCTGCGAAGAAGAGAAGTACGGCGCAAGAAGTCTGCTTGCGCCAAGCTCTATCGCCATAACGGACATTCCCGAAAAAAATTCGGTCAAATAAAGAAACCATTTCTTTTTAAGCATAAAAGTGCTTCCTTTCAAAGAGGAGTTTTTTGATGTTTTTTACGTCACGGCAAAAGCTTTATTTTAAAAGCCTCAAGCCTTCTCTTATATCGTCATATGAAAAGCCGTATCGCATTAGAGATGCAACGGCTTTTTGTTTTTTGGCTTTATCAGCAAAAATTTCTTTTCCGCCCATCGCTTCTATGCGTTTTCCACATATTATGTGGAAATCCTCATCAAGCTCTTTCATAGCGGACTCAACGGCATTTCTTGAAAAACCTTTTTCGTAAAGCGCGGCGGATATTCTGCGCGGACCGTAGAGCTTTTTTTGTGCCATATCGTGTGAAAGCGTTTTTGCCGCTTCCGTTTCGTTGATATAACCCGTTTTTTCAAGGTGATCCGCAGCATCCGCGGCAATTTCTTTGGAAAAGCCCTTCATTATAAGCTTTCTTACAAGACTTTTCTTCGTATTATCAGCAAAAGAGAGGATATAAAGTCCTCTCTTTATTGCCGCGGTCTTTTCCGCAAGATATTCTATTTCATCGAGTTTTCCACACGAAATTTCCACTTTTCCACAAGGAAAGTGTGGAAAACCCAACTCAAAAAACATTTCTGCTGTAATTATAAGCTTTTTTTTCTCAATATGTTCGCCGTCGGAAAGCTCAAAGCAAAGCTCCGTTTCCTCTCCGCCCGAAATAGGGTTCACGGCATAAAGCAATATATTCATCTATCAATCGTCTGCGGAAACGTCGAGTATGCGAAGATCGAGGTTTTCCTTGTCTTCGTCGCCGTCTTCCATATCGAAATCTTCGTCGGGCGGAAGCTCGTCGTCATCCTCAAGAGAATAAGCATCTCCGGAAGCAAGGTCTATCTTGTCCTTCTGTGCTTTGATCTTTTCCTCTATCTCTGCAAGAAGATCGGGATCGGATTCGATATAATTTTTAGCGTTTTCCTTACCCTGACCTATACGTTCGCCGTTGTAAGAGAACCAAGAACCGCTTTTTTGAACGATGCCAAGGTCTATGCCTATATCAACTATCTCACCGGACTTGGAAATACCCTTACCGTAGATAATATCAAATTCAGCCATTTTGAAAGGAGGAGCAACCTTGTTTTTAACTACCTTACATTTAACTCTGTTACCGTACATTTCGCCGCCCTGCTTGAGAGTTTCCGTTTTACGAACGTCGATACGAACGGAAGCGTAGAATTTGAGCGCACGTCCGCCGGGTGTAGTTTCGGGGTTGCCGTACATAACACCAACCTTTTCACGAAGCTGGTTGATAAATATAACAACGCTGTTTGTTTTGGAAATAGAACCGGAAAGCTTGCGAAGCGCCTGGGACATAAGACGTGCCTGAAGACCAACGTGGGATGAGCCCATAACGCCGTCTATTTCCTGCTGGGGAACGAGAGCCGCAACGGAGTCAACAACGATAACGTCAACGGCACCGCTGCGAACGAGTGCTTCCGTAATTTCAAGAGCCTGCTCGCCGCTGTCGGGCTGAGAAACAAGGAGTCTGTCTATATCAACACCGAGGGCTTTAGCGTAAACAGGATCAAGCGCGTGCTCTGCATCTATGAACGCAGCCTCGCCGCCGAGCTTTTGAACCTCTGCCGCGATGTGGAGCGCAACTGTAGTTTTACCGGAGGATTCGGGTCCGAAAATTTCCACAATTCTGCCGCGCGGAACGCCGCCTATGCCGAGAGCAAGGTCAAGGGTGAGTGAGCCCGTGGGAATACCCTGCACGTTCATACGCGCATTATCTCCGAGCTTCATAATTGTACCCTTACCGAAATCCTTTTCTATCTGTGCAAGCGCCGTGGCAAGCGCTTTCTTTTTTTCTTCCGCATCCATAGGAGTTGCGGAAACAACTGTTTTTTTCTTTGCTTTTGTTGCCATATATACTCCTTAAAATATAGGTAGGGGACGGCGCCTTCGACGTCCCGTTTTATCTTTTTTACAAAAATCACGTTTTTTTATAAAATTTGAATTTTTGCTCATTTTGCGGACCGTCGGGGACGCCGGTCCCTACAAATAATTTATGTTTTTTTGCGAAAATCACGTTTTTTACAGAAAAATTCAAAATTTTAACCGTAGGGGCGACCATCGGTCGTCCGTCTTTATTGAATTTTTCGCAAAAATCTCGATTTTTATAAAATTTGAACTTTTACTCATTTTGCGGACCGTCGGGGACGCCGGTCCGTAAAAACAATTTATGTTTTTTTGCAAAAATCACGTTTTTTACAGAAAAATTCAAGATTTTAACCGCAGGGGCGACCATCGGTCGTCCGTCTTTATTAAATTTTTCGCAAAAATCACATTTTTTATAAAATTTGAATTTTTGCTCATTTTGCGGACCGTCGGGGACGCCGGTCCCTACAAACAATTTATGTTTTTTTGCGAAAATCACATTTTTTATAGGAAAACTCAAAATTTTAACCGTAGGGGCGACCATCGGTTGTCCGTTTTAATTGAATTTTTCGCAAAAATCTCGTTTTTTATAGAAAAATTCAAATTTCGTCTTCGTCAACTACGGAAGAGGGAACGTCCGCGTTATTTGCCGTGCTTTCCTTTTCGCTTTCTTCAATAGCCGCGTTTATTTCTTCCTCTTCCTTATCCTCGGATTTTGTTGCCGCAAAGTTAACGATGACCGCATTCTCGTTCATACGCATTACGCGAACACCGACGGTAGAGTTGCCGTCATATACGTTAACGTCCGAAACGGGCATACGAATGAGGATACCCTCATTCGTGATGATCATAATATCGTCATCCTCTGAAACGGTTGCAATGCCCGCAAGCTTACCCGTTTTATCCGTAAGCTTATGGCAAAGTACACCCGTTGTACCGCGGCTGTGCGCGGTGTAGCCGTCAAAGCCGTTGCGCTTGCCGTATCCCTTTTCAGTTACCGTGATGAGCATCTTTTCTTCATCCACAACGGCAACGCCCACAACGTAGTCATCACCCTTGAGCTTGATGCCGCGAACGCCGCGTGCCGTTCTGCCCATTACTCTTGCTTCCTGTTCCTGGAATCGAACCGCTTTACCGTCGCGTGTTGCGATGATGATATCGTTATCTCCCGTTGTGTGCTTAACAAACTCAAGCTTATCGCCCTCGTCAAGGTTCATTGCTATCTTACCGCCCTTGCGCTGGAACTCAAAATCCTTTACGTTTGCGCGTTTTACAACACCCTGCTTCGTTACCATAACGAAATATTCGTTATCCTCAAAGCTCTTTATCGCTATAACGGAAGTAACCTTTTCTCCCTTTTCAAGGTTGATAAGATTTACAAGGTTCGTACCCTTGGAAATATTGGAGGCTTCGGGTATCTGATATACCTTCTTCATAAATACCTTGCCGCTGTCCGTAAACATAAGCAGGTAGCTGTGAGAATGAACGACGATAATATCGTCCACAAAATCCTCTTCCTTGGTCTTCATACCGCGGATACCCTTACCGCCGCGGCGCTGTGCGGAGTAAACGGATGCGGAAGAACGCTTGATATAGCCGTCGCGTGTGATCGTTACGACACATTCTTCTTTTTCAATAAGGTCTTCGTCTATAATATCGTCGATAGCACCGGCGATCTCCGTACGTCTGCCGTCCGCGAATTTTTCTTTTATTTCAAGAAGCTCGTTTGAAATTATTTCAAGGAGCTTGGATTCGTTTGCAAGAATTTCTTCAAGTTCGCCGATAAGAGCAAGCTTTGCGGCAAGCTCCTCTTCAACCTTTATTCTTTCAAGACCGGAAAGCTTACCGAGCGTCATATCAACGATAGCCTGTGCCTGTACCTGTGTAAGGCTGAAGCGCGCAACGAGAGCATCTCTCGCTTCCGCAACGGAAGCGGATGCGCGGATGGTCTTGATAACTTCATCGATATTGTCTATGGCTATCTTCAAGCCTTCGAGAATGTGAACTCTTGCGCGTGTTTTTTCAAGGTCGTATTCCGTTCTGCGGCGGACTACGTTTTCCTGATGCTTGATATAATGCTCAAGTATCTCTTTAAGACCGAGAAGCTTGGGCTCGCCGTTTACAAGCGCTATCATATTAACGGCGCAGGTATCCTGGAGCTGTGTATATTTATAAAGCTGATTAAGTATTACGGCGCCGTTTGCATCGCGTCTGAAATCGACAACGATCTTCATACCGGCTTTACCGGATTCATCGCGGATATCCGTGATACCCTCTATTTTTTTATCCTTAACAAGGTTTGCCATACTTTCAACAAGCATACTCTTGTTTACCTGATAGGGGATTTCCGTAATTATAATGCGGCGCTTATCTTCCTCAACGGTTGCGCGGGCGCGGACGATGATTCTGCCTCTGCCTGTTCTGTATGCGTTATAAATACCGGAAGTTCCGCAAATAATACCGTTTGTGGGGAAGTCGGGACCCTTTATAAAAGTCATAAGGTCCGCAACCGTTGCATCGGGGTTTTTGATAAGGTGGAGAGTACCGTCAATGACCTCCCCGAGGTTGTGGGGCGGCACGTTTGTCGCCATACCAACGGCAATACCTACGGAGCCGTTTACAAGAAGGTTGGGGAAGCGCGCGGGAAGCACATCCGGCTCGCGGAGTCTGTTATCGAAGTTGGGCGAGAAAGGAACTACTTCTTTTTCGATGTCCGTAAGCATAGCGTTTGCTATTTTGCTCATTCTCGCCTCGGTATAACGGTATGCAGCGGCGCCGTCACCATCGACGTTACCGAAGTTACCGTGGCCCTCTATAAGAGTGTATCTCATATTAAAGGGCTGTGCAAGTCTTACCATAGAGTCATATACAGCCGCGTCGCCATGGGGATGGTAACGGCCGAGCACGTTACCGACCGTCGTTGCGGATTTACAGAACGGGCGGTCAAACGTGAGCTTATCCTCGTACATAGCGTAAAGAATTCTTCTGTGTACGGGTTTAAGACCGTCGCGCACGTCGGGGAGGGCGCGCGCCACTATAACGCTCATCGCGTATTCGATAAACGCCGTTTTAACGCGCTTCTCCATTGGTATATCGACTATCTTCTGGTTCTGATATGATATGTCTTTATGTTCCATTTTTTTACCGTCCATTCATTAAATATCGAGGTTTACCGCGTATTTCGCGTTCTGTTCGATAAAGTCGCGGCGAGGTTCTACCTTGTCGCCCATAAGTATGCTGAACATTTCGTCGCAAGCCATAGCGTTTTCTATATCAACACGCAAAAGCGTTCTTGTTTCGGGATCCATTGTTGTCTCCCAAAGCTGTTCAGGGTCCATTTCACCAAGACCTTTGTAGCGTTCCGCCTGCGCACCGTTTCCAAGCTCGGAGAGGTACATATCTCTCTGGTCGTCGGAGAAGGCGTAGCGCACCTGCTTGCCCTTATAAACCTTGAAAAGCGGAGGCTGTGCAAGGTAAACGTGACCATCCTCTATAAGCTTTCTCATATGTCTGAAGAAGAACGTGAGAAGAAGTATCTGAATGTGAGAACCATCGACGTCGGCGTCGGCCATAATGATTATCTTGCCGTAGCGAAGCTTGGAAGCATCGAATTCTTCACCGATGCCGCAGCCGAGCGCCTGAATTATCGGAATAAGGCTCGTGTTTGCGTAAACCTTATCAAGTCTGCTCTTTTCTACGTTAAGAACCTTACCGCGCAAGGGAAGGATAGCCTGGAAATGGCTGTCGCGTCCGTCTTTTGCGGAACCGCCTGCGGAGTTACCCTCGACAAGGTAAAGCTCTGTAAGCTCTACGTTCTTTTCGTGGCAGTCCGCAAGCTTGCCGGGAAGACCGCCGCCCTCAAGCGCACCTTTTCTTCTTGTAAGCTCGCGCGCCTTTCTCGCCGCTTCTCTCGCACGGGAAGCCGCAAGGGATTTTTCTATAATATTTTTTGCAACGCTCGGGTTTTCCTCGAAAAATTCGGAAAGCTTGGAGGAAACCAGAGAGTCAACAAATCCTCTCATTTCGGAGTTGCCGAGCTTTGCTTTCGTCTGCCCCTCAAACTGAGCCTCGCGCAGTTTTACGGAAACAACGGCGCAAAGACCTTCGCGCACGTCCTCGCCCGTAAGAGCCTTATCGGAGTCCTTGAGGATGTTTTTCTTTCTTGCAAAATCGTTTATAACTCTCGTTATAGCCATCTTGAAGCCGAGCTCGTGCGTACCGCCCTCGACCGTGTTGATGTTGTTTGCGAAAGTCATAAGAGTTTCGTTGTAGCTGTCGTTATATTGGATAGCGATCTCCGCCGTTTTATCCGCAGCTTCCGCCTTCATAAATATAACGTCGTGGAGCACCGCGCCGTGCTTTATCTCGTTAAGGTGCTCTACAAAGCTCTTTATACCGCCCTCGTAGTAAAGCTCGTTCACAACAAGCTCTTCGCCGCGGGCATCCGTTACAACTATTTTAATTCCCGCATTGAGGAAGGACTGCTCCCTCATACGGTTGAGTATCGTAGTATAATCAAATTCCGTTGTTTCGCGGAATATTTCGGGGTCGGGCTTAAAGCGAACGTAAAGACCGTGGCGTTCTCCGCATTCTCCCACGTTGCAGAACGGGCGCACAACTCTGCCGCGTTCAAATCTTTCCGTGTACATCTGACCCTCGTGGCAGTTTTCCACTTCCGTCCATTCGGAAAGCGCGTTAACAACAGACGCACCTACGCCGTGCAGACCGCCGGAGAATTTATAACCCTCTCCGCCGAATTTACCGCCCGCGTGGAGCACCGTGAAAACTACCTCAAGCGTGGGAATACCCGTTTTTTCGTTTATACCGCCGGGGATACCGCGTCCGTTATCTTGAATGGAAACGCTGCCGTCGGCGTGGAACGTGACCTCTATCTTATCGCACGCGCCCGCCATTGCTTCGTCTATGGAGTTATCCACTATTTCATAAACAAGGTGGTGCAGACCGCGCGCCGATGTGGAGCCGATATACATACCGGGGCGTTTTCTTACAGGTTCAAGACCTTCGAGCACTTGTATTTGCTCGTCTTCGTAAACGTGTTTTTCTTCTGCCATTTTATTTTTCCTTTCAAAAGACAGGGTTCAAAGCCCCTTGTCTTTTCATTTTTCGTTTTCCGTTTCGTTTCTGCGGACCAAGGTCTTTGCGGAAAGAAGCGAAAAGCATATGTTTTCGTTATTTTTGTCGCCGTAAAGGACAAAAGCTCTCGGCACTTCATCCGTTGCCGTAGTAAGAGAGCCTTTTTTCTCCTTTTCGGAAAGGTACGCGCGCGTGGTTTTGGAAACGGTTGCCGTATCGGCATCGAATATGCCGATAACGTCGCGCGTGCGGACTATTTTATTATTTCCTATGTGTAGGTACATATTTTTCATATAAGACCTTTCTGAAATACGAAAGAGGTGTTAAAACGCACGGAATCTCATAGTGCGAACAAATCTATTGCCTTTTGTTCTTTAGCAAAGTTTTTTTACAAAGCAAAATTCAAATTCTATGAATTTGAAGGCGTAACGCGGAGGTCATTCGAGTTCTGCTTTAAATTGAAGCGCGTGATAGTAAATCAAAAATTTTAATATAAATTCTCTCGCGTTTTAAACTTTAACTTTGAAATCGGTACTCTTCGACGTGGTTCCGTGCGATTTTTGCGAGCCTAAGCGAGTGAAAATTGCTCGGGGAGTCGAAATTACCATAGGTTAAAATTCTCACAAGCGGATAAAGCTGCAGGGTTTTTTATCTTTTTGCGAGCAAACACGGCTTCGCCTTTCGCTAGATACAAACAGCCATTTAGGCTGTTTGTATCTGCTCACTTTAAATAAGAAAAAGCGAAATATAATAATTTTGTTAAAACACAACGTGTTTTAACTCTTCTAAAAAACGCTTGGGCGTTTTTACCTCATCCACCGCATAGCGGTCCCCCTTCCCAAAAAGGGAAGGCTATTTTCATCTGTACGAAAACGTTCCGTTTTCGACGTAAATCTTTTGTGAAGCGTTTGCAATAAATTTATCAAAATCGCTCTCCGCGCAGGAGGTTATTATTACCTGCCTGTCCGCAAGCTTTGAAAGGATATATCTCTTTCTCTCTGCGTCAAGCTCCGAAAGAACGTCGTCAAAGAGGAACACGGGCATCTCCCCGCTTTTCTCCCTTGCTATCTCGCCCTCGGCAAGCTTCATTGCAAGAGCTATGCTGCGCTGCTGCCCCTGCGAGCAAAAAAGCTTTGCCGCGTGGCCGTTGAGCTTTATTTCAAAATCATCCTTGTGTGCGCCCGCAAGCGTTACACCGAGTATCTTTTCTTTCTCTGTATTTACGGAAAGTGCGCGTCTGTATCTCTTCTCGTTTTCGGTAACGTCGAAAAGCTCCTCTCCCGCGCTGCCGCTTATGCTCGTTATATATTCAAATGAAACGTGCTCCGCGCTGCCCGTCATATCGTTAAGGCAGATGTCAACTATCTCGGAAAGCCTTGCAAGGTATTTTGCGCGTACGGAAGTTATCCTTGCCGCGCACACCGCAAGCTTTTCCGAAAGTATGGAAAAAGTCATATCGAACGATGCGCCGTAGTTCACATAATTTTTAAGAAGCGCGTTTCTTTGCTCAAGTATCTTTCCGTATTCCATAAGATTTGCAAGGTAGGAGGGGCTTATCTGCGAAATAGCACCGTCTATAAAAGCGCGGCGCACAGAGGGCTCGTTTTTAACTATGCCGAGGTGATCGGGGAAAAAAAGCACCGCCTTGAAATTTCCTATAAATTCGGAAGCCTTCAATATCTTTACGCCGTTTTTAAGCATCTGCTTCTTAACGCCGCGCGAAAGGCGCATCTCCATCTTATTTTGGCGTTCCGCCGTAACGTAAGAGATGGAGATTCTCGCATTTTCCTTTTCAAAGCATATCATATCGCGCTCTTTTGCGTGGCGGAAGCTTTTTCCGCCCGCAAAAAGATATATTCCTTCAAGGACGTTCGTTTTTCCCTGTGCGTTATTGCCGTAAAAAATATTAACTCCGTTCACAAGCTCGCAGGAAAATTTATCTATGTTTCTGAAATTTTCAAAAACAGCACTTTCAAGGTACATAGCTTATTCTCTCATCTTTACGGGAAGCGCAAGATAAAGGAACTTGGAATCTCCGCTTTCGCTCTCTCCCTCTATCACCATACTCATAAGCGCAGAGGTAAGGGAAAGCTTGAGCACAGGCTGGTCTGTACTGCGCAAGATCTCTATAAGGTATTTGCAGGGGAATCCGATAACAAGATCCGCACCCGTCTTTTCTATCGGAATCTCATCAAAGAATTTGCCGTTTATGGAGATGGCGGATACGTTGAGAAGTCCGTTTGTGAAATTGAATTTAACAGCGCTCTTTACCTGACCCTGAACTCTGTCCTCTGTTACAAGGGAAGCTCTCTCAAGCGCATCCTCAAGAGCATCGCGCTCTACCGTTACGAAAGTCTTGCATTCCTTGGGATAAAATCTTTCGTATTCTATATAGTTCGCGTCAACGAGGCGGGAGAACATTATCGTTTCCTTTTCCTCGGAGCCGTATTTCATTTTAAGGGAGAAAATGATGTGCTTTCTTGTAAGGCTGAACTTTATGGGCTCTTCCTTGTCCTCAAGCAAACGCAAAAGCTCCGTTATAGTCTTGCCGGGGATGATGAAATAAAGCTCTTCCTCGCCCGTTTTGGAGATGATCTCCGTTTTCGTAAGTATTTCGCGCACAGCAAGGCGGAAACCGTCGCACGCAACTGCTTTTATCTTATCGGAGTTTATCTCGATATAAAGACCGGTAAGCGCAGGGCGTGTTTCATCATTGGAGATAGCGAACGCCGTTTGGTTGATTATCTTGCGGAGCATACTCTGGGGAAGAGAGAAATGTCTTTCGGGCATAAACTCCGGAATTTTGGGAAATTCACTGCCGGGAAGATAATGGAGCTGGAATTTTGATCTGCCGGAGGCAACCGTTACGATATTATTGTCGCCTGTTTCAAGAGTTACCTCTGCGGGCATATATTTTACGATGGACGCAAGCTTTGCGCCGTTGATAACAAGGCTGCCGGGGTCGTGGACCACCGCACTTATTTCCGTTTTGATACCCTTTTCAATGTCGTAAGCGCAGACCTGGCATCTGTCATCGCCAACGGTGTTGATGAAGATACCTTCTATAACGCTTGTCATCTTTTCCGCAACGCAGCCGAGCGAGCGTGTGATGGCAAGCAAGAGAGCTTCTTTTTCAAACGTAGCTTTCATTTTATATCCTTTCTGCCGCTTAAAAAGCGGCGTAAAATGTTTATATTGAGGAGTTAAAACGCTTTGCGTTTTAACAAAATTATTTATTAAACTCACTTTTTCTTTTTGAAAGAAAAAGTGACAAAAAGAAGCAAAAAGCCCTTCGCTTTACCTGCTTGTTCTGACACGAACTTTAAATATCGTTCTCAAACAATCGCGCTGCACACATCGACGTGCAGTTTGCGAAAAAAATTCACTTCAATAGTCGATGTATTTGCGCTCAACTCGAACGTAGGGAAGCAAGTTCTGACTTTTGCAAAGCCGCGTGATATTTTTAATTTAAATTTTACTTTTGCCATCACGCGTTTTAAAGATAAAATAAGATTTGGGCGCTCTTCGACGTGGTTGGTACGAACATATCTATACCCCTTTTTGCTTTGTGCGAAGCTATACTTGGGTTTAATTCTCACTTCGTTCGAAGGGCAAATTCCGTGCGTTTTTTGCAAGCTTGCGAGTGAAAAATGCTCGGGGAGTCGAAATTACCATAGGTTAAAATTCTCACAAGCCGATAAACCTGCAGGGTTTTTTATCTTTTTGCGAGCTTTTTCTTTAAATAAGAAAAAGCGAAATATAATAATTTCAAAAACGCTTGTGCGTTTTACCGCTTTTAAAAAATCAAAAAGCTAAAGCTTTTCACGCTTTTTGCAAAAGCGATTTTGTGTATCATCTCTTTTTTCGCGGCTTTTTCTCTTTTTTAAAAGAAAAAAAATAAATAAAATTTAAAAAGGTCGTAGCAGTAGATGCCGTAGTATATGTCGAAATTGTGGAAAACGAAAAAATCCAGTCTGCGCCTTAACTTTTGGCGAAAAACATACATTTTTCCGCGGTATATTTCCGTTTGAATTCCTGTGGAAGCGTGAGCACTTTTCACATACACTTTTTCGCGGGGCGAAAAAAAGTGGAAAGCTTGGAAAAACGGTGTGTTGAAAAATAAAAACTCTGTGGAAAAATACTTCCTGCGAAAAAATATATGGATGTGAGTTTTTAAAAACACACATAATATATTCTGGTTCTCAACACTTTTCCAAACACACAAATTCACCGAAAAAGTTAAGCATAGCAAAGACTTTTTTGAGTTTTCAACATTGTTTTCCACACCCTGTGGAAAACTTTTTTCAACACTTTCCGACACGGCTCAGGTCTTGAATTCGCGGATAAGTGCATTTATCTCGTGCTCGAACGTTGCGTCCGCTTCCATCTCCGCTTCAACAACGTCAAGGGAGGACATCATCGTCGTATGATCTCTGTCAAATATCTTGCCGATGCTTTTGAGCGACATATCCGTTGCTTTGCGGATTATGTAAACTGCAACGTGGCGCGCCATAGCAACGTCCTTGGAGCGTTTTTTGCCCTTTATCTCCTCCGGGGTGATGTGATATTTTTTTGCGATCTCGGAAATGATGCGGTCTATCGTGATCTCGGGAGATTCCTTACCGCTGAGCACGCCCGCAAGCTGTATCTTTGCCACGTCGATGGTGATGGGCTTGTTAGTTACAAAGCTGTAAGCACCGAGCTTTTTGATAACGCCCTCTATCTGACGAATATTGTTCTTTACGTTCTCTGCAATAAAAGTGAGGACCTCGTTGGATATATCGAGGTTTATGAGCATAGCCTTTCTTTTGAGTATGGCTATACGAAGCTCTGCGTCCGGCGGCTGGATATCGATGATAAGTCCGGATTCAAAACGGCTGCGGAGTCTGTCCTCCAGCTGCTTCATATCCTTCGGAGGTCGGTCGGAGGTGAGAACTATCTGTTTGTTTGCTTCATAGAGCGCGTTGAACGTATGGAAAAATTCTTCCTGTGTGGATACCTTGCCCGCAATAAACTGAATATCGTCTATAAGTAGCATATCGGCTTTTCTGTATTTTTCTTTGAATCCTGCCGTGTCCTTCTTGGCAATGGCTTCAATAAGCTCATTTGTAAAGGATTCGCCCTTAACGATGATCACGTTATTGGAAGGATCTCTTTTAAGAACCTCGGAAGCGATCGCTTTCATAAGGTGGGTCTTACCAAGGCCGCTTTGACCGTATATGAAAAGAGGGTTGTAAGACGTGGGGTTGTCCGCCACGGCGCGGCTGGCTTTATAAGCGAATTTGTTAGATTCACCGACAACGAAGTTTTCAAAAGTGTAGTTGGCGTCAAAGGTAGTGATGGTACGTTCCGTTTTATCGTCGCTGTAAAAGTCGTCGTTCTTGGGCTGGGGGATAACGACTTCTTTTTGTACGGCAGAATCGGATTCTTTTTCGCCGAGGAGGAATTCCGCCTTTGCTCTGTCAAGGTCAAAGTCCTTCTCTTCGTATATCTTAACGCTTACGCGGAAGCTGAGTATATCTTCAAGTATATGTTCTATTTCGGGCGCGTATCTTTTGTTAAGAAGGGAAACAAAGCCGTTGCTTTGCGTTGTGATGATAGCAATGGAATCGTCAAGGTAAACAAGCGTGAGCTTATTGAACCAGAGATCCATAGCTGCATCGGAAAATTTCTTTGAAAGCTCTCCCAGCACAAGCTTCCATATATCTCTGTATGAGTCCATTAAAACCGTCCTTTTCGGGGCTTGAATATAGTTGCCCATAATAATGGGTATATTATACCATATTTTTGACTTTATTTCAAGTGTTTATTATATATTTAATAATAATATAATATATATAATATTTACCTTATTTAAAGAGGAGCATAAAAATAAATATCATTAAGATAAGCCTCCCCAAAAAATGAGGAGGCTTATCTTAATGATATTGTACCTTCAGATACGTCTTTTTCATACTCCGAGGTATTCTTTCTGTTCGTCCGTAAGAACGTCGAGCGCAAGACCCATACTTGCGAGCTTCACGTTTGCAACTTCTTTATCTATCTCTGCGGGAACTGCATAGAGCTTGGGCTCTTTTTTGGGATTCTTCGCAAGGTATTCAAGACCCTTTGCTTGGATAGCGAAGCTCATATCCATTATCTCTGCGGGGTGTCCGTTGCCTGCGGCAAGGTTTACAAGTCTGCCCTCTGCAAGAAGATTGAGCTTTCTGCCGTCCGCCATAGTAAATCCTTCTATGCAAGGCTTTCTTTCCTCGTGAGAAACACAAAGTTCGAGAAGATCCTTTTTGTTTATCTCTACGTCAAAGTGACCGGAGTTGGAGAGAAGAACGCCGTCCTTCATAACCTCAAAATGCTTGCGTGTTATAACGTCGCTGCAGCCTGTTGCGGTTATAAAAAGGTCGCCGAGGAAGGCTGCATCGTCCATCTTCATAACGGAGAAGCCGTCCATAGCCGCTTCAAGGGCTTTTACAGGGTCTATTTCCGTCACTATAACGCGCGCGCCCATTCCCTTGAGTCGCATAGCTATGCCCTTGCCGCACCAGCCGTAGCCTGCCACAACGGCTGTTTTGCCCGCGATGATAAGGTTTGTTGTGTGCATAATTGCGTCGAGCGTGGATTGTCCTGTGCCGTAACGGTTATCGAAAAGATGCTTGCAGTCCGCATCGTTTACGTCTATCATAGGGTAGAGAAGAGTTCCTGCGCGTTCTCTTTGACGAAGGCGGTGGATACCCGTGGTCGTTTCTTCGCAGCCGCCGATAAGGTTTACACCGAGGTCCTTGTCCTCTGCGTGGAGAAGTGCTATAAAATCTCCGCCGTCATCTATCATAAGGTCGGGCTTGCAGGAAAGAGTCTTTTTAAGGCGTGCTGTGTAGTTTTCTTCATTGTCACCGTGAACAGCATAAACGTGTACGCCGTATTCGGAAAGTGCCGCCGCAACGTCATCCTGTGTGGAAAGGGGATTGCAGCCTGTGGCATAAACGTCCGCGCCGCCGTTTTTGAGAACGGTTGCAAGGTAAGCTGTCTTTGCTTCAAGATGGATGGACATAGCGATCTTCATACCTGCAAAGGGCTTTGTTTTAATAAAGTCCTTTTCTATCGCGGAAAGAGTGGGCATATAATCCTTTACCCAATTGATCTTTGCGTGGCCAGAGGGGGCAAGTTTGATATCTTTGATCTGATTCATTTTATATCCTTTCTGCCGCTTAAAAAGCGGCGCAAAATGTTTATATTGAGGTGTTAAAACGCCGCGCGTTTTAACAAAATAATTTATTAAACTAACTTTTTCTTTTTGAAAGAAAAAGTTACAAAAAGAAGCAAAAAGCCCTTCGCTTTACCCGCTTGTTCAGATTTTAACTTTGGGCAATTTCGACTCCCCGAGCATTTTTCACTCGCAAGCTCGCAAAAAACGCACGGAACCACGTCGAAGAGTGCCAATATCTGATTTTATTTTTTAAACGCGAGATGACTTATATTAAAATTTCCGATTTTTTTCATCACGCGCTCGGTTTAAAGCAGCAGAGCAAATGATCTCCGCGGGATTCGGCATATTTTTTGCGAGCTTGTGAGTGAAAAATGTGCCGTAGCGGACAACGAACCATTTAACTTTTCGATAACGATAAACCGGAACGGTTTTTTATCTTTTTGCAACTTTTTCTTTAAACAAGAAAAAGTTGAATATAATAATTTCTTAGAAAGAAACTCTTTCTACCTTAACAGCTTTGCCGTTAAGAGCGTCAAAGGTGAAAACGGCACCGTGGGCTGTTACTTTCTTTCCCGTTACCGTAAACTTAACGGGCGTGTGCATACGCAGCTTCTCTATAATGCACTTTGCATCCACGCCAAGCACGCTGTCATCCGGACCGCACATACCGAGGTCCGTGATATACGCCGTGCCGCCGCGCATTATCTGCTCGTCCGCCGTCTGAACGTGTGTGTGTGTGCCGAATACCGCGTTTATCCTGCCGTCAAAGTAAAAAGCAAGCGCGAGCTTTTCGCTTGTTGCTTCAGCGTGGATATCCAAAACGGAAATATCGTATTTTCCTTTGTTTTGCTCTAAAATTTTTTCAACACAGAGAAAGGGATCGGCAAGCGGCTCCATAAGCACAACGCCCATCACATTGATGACAAGAAAGGTCTTTCCCGCCGCCTCGTAAAGGGTATATCCGTAGCCCGGCAGCTCCGAGGGGTAGTTCGCAGGGCGTATGACGTACTTGTTTTCATCAAGGAGCTTGCGCGCATCGAATGATTTGAAAACGTGGTTTCCCGTTGTTATAACGTCAACGCCGTAGGAGAGGAGCGTTTCTGCGCTTTCGCGGTCGATGCCTCCCGTTTCGGAAGAGTTTTCTCCGTTTGCAATAACTATATCTATATTATTTTCCTTGCGGAAACGCCAAAGATTTTTTGAAATGTATTCGCAAGAAACAGGGCGCACAACGTCGCCCAAGGCAAGAAGCTTTATTTCTTTCAAATTTTCCTCCGTGCAAAATTTTCGTTAATATATTTATTATACTATATTTTCCCCAAAGGGTCAAGGAAAAGGTGTTAAAACGCTTGCGTTTTAATTTTCGCGCTCTTTTTAAAAAAGAAAACAAAAAAATCTTGTAAAACAGATGAAAAAATGATATAATCCACAATGGATAGGTGTATAAACGATATACCGAAAATTTATGAAAGCAAAGGTAAATTCAAAATGAGTCTTAAAATTTACGATTTGACGGTCAATTATTTGAAAAACCCGTGCGGAATAGACAGTCTGCCCCGTTTTTCTTATAAGATCTCGTCGGATTTAAAGGGTGACGTGCAGAAAAAACGCCGTATCTGCGTTTATTCCAATGAAACTGCTCTCAAAGACATCGCTCCCGACGTATGGGACAGCGGTTGGGTAGAGGACAGCGAAAACGTCCTTGTTCCCTATGAGGGAAAAGCTCTTTCTCCCGTTAAAAAGTATTATTGGTCTGTGGAGATAGAGAATGCACAGGGCGAAAGAGTTGGACATTACGGCAGCAAATTCGTAACAGGTAAGCTTTGCGAGCCGTTCCGCGCAAAATGGATCGCCGCAAGAGGCGCAAACAAAAAGACGGAGGGCGCAAACTACCTTCGCAAGACCTTTGAGGTAGGCAGAAACGTGGAGAACGCTTTCCTCACGATCTGCGGTCTGGGCTATTTTGAAAGCTACATAAACGGCAAAAAAACGGGCGACGATATTCTTTCTCCCGCTTTCACGGCTTACGATAAAGAAGTTCTTTATATGCAGTACGATGTAAAAGACCTCCTTCGTACCGGCGAAAACGCGATCGGCGTAGCGCTTGGCAACGGCTTTTACAACTGCTTTACGGAAGATAACTGGGATTTCAAATCCGCAACGTGGCGCAACTTCCCGAAAATGATCTGCGAGCTTAAAATAGTTTACAAGGACGGCACCGTTGAAACTATTTATTCCGATACGACTTGGAAGAGCTTCGCGCACGGTCCCATCAAGATGACGGGTATCCGCAACGGTGAATTTTACGATGCACGCCTTGAGCTTGGCAAGTGGACGGAGCCCGGTTACGATGACGACGGCTGGGACAAAACGAAGCTTGGCAAATGCCCGGGCGGTCTTATGCACGCACAGGAGATGGAGCCCATCCGCGTTTATAAAAAATTCCCCGCAATTAAAAGATGGAAGAGCAAGGAAGGCTGGATATTCGACATCGGTCAGAATATCGCGGGCTTCGGCGAATTCAAAATGAAGGGGAAAGCGGGCGATAAGTTTATGTTCCGCTATTCCGACGTGCTTGACGAAGCAGGCGAGCTTGATTTCAAGGCTCTTGGCTGCTTTGTAAAATCGGGTCTTTTCCAAACGGACAAATACACCAAAAAGAGCTATAAGGACGAAACGTGGCATCCCATATTTACATACCACGGCTTCCAATACATAGAAGTTATAGGTCCGGACGATAAGGACAGCGAGCCGCAGCTTGAGGACGTTGTGGGCGTTGCCATTTGCAACGCTGTCGGCGATATCGGCGAGTTCTCCTGCTCTGACGAAATGCTCAACAGGCTCCAGCACCTTTGCCGTTGGTCGAGCCTTTCCAACTTTGAATCCTTCCCCACGGACAACCCCCACAGAGAAAAGAACGGCTGGACGGGAGATACCTCCCTCTCCTGCGAGCAGATGCTTACAAACTTCGGAACGCGCTCCTTCCTTTCCAAGTGGAGCCGCGACCTTGTTGTTTCCCAGCGTCCCGCGGGTCAGATACCTTGCATCGTTCCCTCTCCCGGCTGGGGCTACTCCGGCCTTATGGGTCCGGACTGGTCCAGCGCGCTTATCACCGTGCCGTGGTACATATACCTTTACAACAACGATAAAAAGATCCTTGCGGACAGCTACGAGGCTATAAAGAAAAATATAGAATTCACGCTCTCTATGTGCGAGGATTATATTCCCAATTACGGAACGGGCGACTGGTGCGCTCCTTTCGTGGGTCCTGCCATCGGCAGAAATATGGGCTCTTATAAATGCCCTGTAGAGGTAACGGACACAGGTTATCTTTACAACGCGGCAAACACGATAGTAAAGCTTGCGCGCCTCTTCGGCAATAAAGAGGACGAGGCTTACTATACCGACCTTGCCCTCACCATCCGCCGCGTATTCCGCGAAAACTTCTTCGATAAAGAAACGTTCACGGTAAATGGCGATTGTCAGACGGCAACGGGCACGATGCTCTTCTTCGAGCTTTACGATACAGAGGAAGAAAAGCAGGGTCTTCTTGCAAAGCTTATCGAGCAGATAAAAGAGAAGGACGATCACCTTGATTTCGGCGTTCTCGGCTGCAAGTTCGTTATGAATGCGCTCGGCTCCTCCGGCTACGGCGACGTCGGCACTAAGATGGTGCTCCAGAAGACGTTCCCCGGCGTTGCGGAATGGATGAACAGGGGTGCAACGACTCTTTGGGAATGCTGGAACGGCGGCGGTTCTCACAACCACCATATGTTCTCCGACCTTTCCTCCTTTATGTATAAATACATCGCGGGTATCTCCCCGGATGAAAAAGAACCCGGCTTCCGCCACGTTGTGTTCCGTCCCGCTATCGACAGCGAGCTGACAAGCGCGAAAGCGAGCCACGAAAGTATGCTCGGCGCGGTTCTTTGCGATTGGCACAAGGATGGGGAAAATATCAGCGTAACGCTTGAGGTTCCTTTCGGTGCTCACGGTACTCTCTATCTTCCCGAAAGATTTGCAGGCTCTGCAAAGAACGGGGAAGAAGTGCTTCCTTGCAGATTGGAAAACGGCAAGGCAGTGTTTGAGTTTGTTTCCGGCAAATATGAGATAAAAGCGTAAAACAAAGGGCGTACTTTTCGGTACGCCCTTTCCAAAACGTAAAAGTTAAAATTTTTTCTTTTTTAAGAGGAGTTAAAACGCTTTGCGTTTTAACAAAAATATTATATTTCGCTTTTTCTTGTTTAAAGAAAAAGCTCGCAAAAAGATAAAAAACCCTGCAGGTTTATCGGCTTGTGCAGATTTTAACATATGGCAATTTCGACTCCCCGAGCAATTTTCACTCACCAAGGCTCGCAAAAATCGCACGGAACCACGTCGAAGAGTGCCCAAATCTTATTTTATCTTTAAAACGCGTGATGGCAAAAGTAAAATTTAAATTAAAAATATCACGCGGCTTTGCAAAAATCAGAACTTGCTTCCCTACGTTCGAGTTGAGCGCAAATACATCGACTATTGAAGTGAATTTTTTTCGCAAACTGCACGTCGATGTGTGCAGCGCGATTGTTTGAGAACGATATATAAAACCCAAGTCAGAACAAGCGGATAAAGCGAAGGGCTTTTTGCTTCTTTTTGTCACTTTTTCTTTCAAAAAGAAAAAGTGAGTATAATAAATAATTTGTTAAAACGCTAAAGCGTTTTAACTCCCACAAAAAACAATAAAAAACAAACAAAACGTGCGTTTTGTTTGCTTTCCGGAGGAAAAATGCCAAAAATATTACACATCGGGGATATACATCTGGACTCCCCTTTCTCTCTTTTCGACGTTGAAAAGTCACAGGCAAGACGTCAGGAGCTTCGCGGAACGTTCACCTCTGTAATGATGTACGCCAAAATGAAAGAAGCGGACATCGTTCTTATCTGCGGCGACCTTTTCGACAGCGAATTTGTGACAAAGGAAACGATGAACCTCATCGTTTCTCAGTTTGAAGATAATCCCTCCTGCCGTTTTATAATAACTCCCGGCAACCACGATCCCGCAACGCCAAAAAGCGCGTACCTCAAAACCAAGTTTCCCGATAACGTGTACGTTTTCAGAAGCGAGGAGGTGCAGAGATTCTGCTTTGACGAGATAGGCGTTGACGTTTACGGCTTTGCTTACGAGCAGGATATCTACGATAAAAATCCCTTTGACACAAAGCTTTATCCGGATGAAAATAAAATAAACATCTTTATGGCACACGCGGATATGCTTTCCGCCTCAAGCCGCGATTGCCCCATAACAGAACGTGATATTGAAAGAAGCGGCTGCGATTACGTGGCTCTGGGACACATCCACGCCGGCAGGGAAGCGGTCAAGGCAGGCAATACCTACTATGCCTATTGCGGCTGCCCGGAGGGACGATCGTTCGATGAATGCGGTATGAAGGGCGGTATTTTTATAAACGCCGAGAAAAAGAACGGTGTTTTTAAGGCAAACTTTGAATATCCGCGCTTCTGCAAAAAAAGATATGAAAAAACAGAGGTGGATGTATCGGGGCTTTCCGAGCACGGACAGATGTGCGAGCAGATAAAAAAAGCCGTGCAAAGAGAGGGCTTCGGTAAGGACACGCTTCTGCGCGTCCGCCTTACGGGTCTGGTTTCGTATGACGCAAGCTTTGTACCCGATAAGGTGCAGGCTTCGGAGCTGGGTGTTTATTACGTTGAGGTGCAGGATGCAACAATACCTCTTGTCGGCTACGAGGAGCTTAAAAACGATATTTCCATCAAGGGCGCTCTCTTGAGAGAGCTTTTGCCAAAGCTTCAGAGCGATGACGAAAGAGAAAGAAAGGTGGCTTCTCTTGCTCTTAAATACGGTCTTTCCGCCCTTGTCGGCTCTGACGTTGCGGATTTTTGATATTATCAAAGGAGCTTATACGATATGGATAATAAAATAAAGATTTTACAGGAAAGATTTCCCGAGGGGGTGGATTCCTTCATCTCCACGGATGAAAAAACAGTGCTTTACCTTACGGGCTTCGATATGTCGGACGGCGCGCTGTTCGTAACGCGCGACGATGCCGTTCTTTTTGTTGATTTCCGTTATATAGAGGCGGCGAACGAGGGCGCAAAAAACTGCCGTGTCGTAATGCCCGAAAAGAGCTTTTATGATGAAATAAGTGATATTATATCACAGCAAGGTATAAAAACGGTGGGCTTTGAAGAAAGAAAAACGACCGTTGCTATGCTGGACGTTTATAAAAAGCGCATAGAGGGTGTTGAATTTGCAAGAATGTCCTCCGTCATTACAAAGATGGCAGAGGTAAAGAGCGAATACGAGCTCGATCTTATCGCACACGCGGAAAGTATAGGAGACGCGGCTTTCGCAGACGTTTTGCCTCTTATAAAGCCCGATATGACGGAGATAGAAGTGGCTCTCGAGCTTGAATACCATATGAGAAAGCACGGCGCGGCGGGATTTTCTTTCGATACCATAGCCGTTTCGGGAACGGCATCCAGCCGCCCCCACGGCGTACCGCGCAACGTAAAGCTTGAACGCGGATTTCTGACGATGGATTTCGGCTGCATCTACAACGGATACTGCTCCGATATGACGCGCACGGTATGCATCGGCAGCCCCGATGCAGAGATGAAAAAGGTTTACGATACGGTTCTAAAGGCTCAGCTTGCCGCGTGCGCCTATATCCACGATGGATGTGACTGCGGCGAGGCAGACTCAGTTGCAAGAAATATTATAAACGAAGGCGGATATGCCGGCAAGTTCGGGCACAGCCTCGGACACAGCCTCGGTATATACATCCACGAAAGTCCCAGACTTTCTCAAAGAGGCTTCGGAGAGAAGCTTACAAAGGGTCACGTATTTTCCATAGAGCCGGGAATTTACCTTGAGGGTAAGTACGGTGTTCGTATAGAAGACGTTATGATGATCCGCGAAAGCGGCGTTGTAAACGTAACGCACAGCCCAAAAGAGCTTATAATAATTTAAAAAAGCGGGGAAAGACCCAATGTCGTTAAGTTAAGCCTCCCCCTTTGGGGGAGGTGGCACGAGAAGCGTGACGGAGAGGGCAGTTCCCCTAGGAATATTGCCCTCTCACCCGCCTACAGCGGGAGCTCTCCCAAAGGGAGAGCCTTTTCTTTTTGTTAACTTAATGACATTTGGGTAAAACCGCTTTTTTATTGTTATAAGCAAAAGTTTTTACCACCAATTCTGTAAAAAAAATAAAAAAATCCCGCTTTATTTTAAGTAAAGCGGGATTTTTTCTAAAAAACTATTGATATTTATCCGTTTTTAATGTAAAATAAAAATGCATATAAATATCTGCCGAAAAAATCACCTTTTTTCGGTCTATGGAGGTAAATAATTATGGTAATTGCAGGCGATTTCAAAAACGGAATCACATTCGAATACGAAGGCAACGTAATGCAGGTCGTTGAATTCCAGCACGTTAAACCCGGTAAGGGCGCGGCTTTCGTTCGTACAAAACTTAAAAACGTTATTTCCGGCGGCGTTGTAGAAAAGACTTTCAACCCCACGGATAAATTCCCCCCCGCTGTCATCGAAAGAAAAGAAATGCAGTATCTCTACTCCGACGGTGACCTCTACTACTTCATGGATATGGAAACATACGAGCAGATGCCCATCTCCAAGGACGTTCTTCCCGAAGCATTTGAATTCGTAAAAGAAGAAATGCTTTGCAAGATCCTTTCCTTCAAGGGCAACGTATTCTCTGTAGAACCCCCCATGTTCGTTGAACTCGAAGTTACGGAAACAGAACCCGGCCTTGCAGGCAACACAGCTACAAACACTCTCAAGCCCGCTACACTCGAAACAGGCGCACAGATCAAGGTTCCCCTCTTTATCAACGTTGGTACAAGAATCCGTATCGACACAAGAACAGGCGAATATATAGAACGCGCTTGATCTTATTTGTAAACAGAAAGGGAGGTTTTTCCTATGACTATTACAGAAAAGGTTGCATATCTCAAGGGCCTTGCAGAGGGCTTGCAGATCGATACCAACGATAAAAACGGCAAGCTCATCTCCGCTATGATAGACGTTCTTGACGATATGGCAAAATCTATTGCAGACCTCGAAGACAACGCAGAATACCTCGACAGCTATATTGAAGAGCTTGATGAAGACCTCGGTATGGTTGAAGAAGATCTTTACTGCGATGATGACGATGACGATGATGAAGACTTCGATGACGAAGATTACTTCGACGAAGACGATGATGAGGATCTTGACGACGAAGACGATGAAGAAGAATGCGCTTCTGTTGAATGTCCCTCCTGCGGCGAAGAGGTTTTTGTTGACGCGACAATGGATTTTGACAACATCAACTGCCCTTCCTGCGGTGCAAAGTTCAGCTGCTCCTGTTCTTCCGATTGCGAAAGCTGCGGCGGCTGCGAAAACTGACCATTAAATTTTAAGAAGCCGTCTTTCCCGACGGCTTCTTTTGTGAAAAAAATAAAAACGGAGATAAAAATGAAAACTACAAAAAGAATTATTGCTATGCTCCTTGTTGCTCTTATGTCGCTTACTTTCCTTGTTTCCTGCGGAAAAGAGGATAAAGGCGAGCTTATGACAACTTACAACAACGGCGCGGATTTTATCTATGAAAACGATACTGATTTTAAAGACTTTTTTATGATAAATTCCTACAACCACCTTTCCCAGACGGGAAAATCCTCCCTTACTCAGGATGAGTATGAAGAGATCCTTTCCAGTTCCTTTGACTCCACGATAATCTGGCGCGAGATGAACAAGGAATTTGAAAAGCTCGGCTATTCTGTTGACGAAAATAAGGTAAAGGATGCTGCTCTTAAAGATGCACAGCAGCTTGATGCCTCCTATGATGGCGGTTACGCGGCTTTTTGCGAAACGTGGAACATTTCCGAATACGCTTTTGAAATGCTTAACAAGTACAATATGATGCTTGATATGGCGGCTGAAAAGATCATGGGCGTTACAGAGCCCACGGAAGAAGAGGTAAAGCAGTATTTTGTTGACTATTCCTACAATTACGTTATAATGCCCCATTATTCCGTAAGTTCCATCGTGCTTCAGGTAACGGACAAGGTTGCCGAAAGCGAGGTTTTGGCGGATGCTCAGTCTTATATCGATATGCTCTCCTCCGGCAAGTCCTGGGATGAGGTAAAGACGGCTGCTTCTCTTAAATACAATTATGAGAACGGTATGGTATATTCCCAGATCTTCACAGGCGAAGAAAAGTTAAATCTTCAGACTTTTGCAAAGATCACAGACCTTGATGCCGCCATTGCCAAGATAGATGCCGATTTTAAGGCTAAAAACGGCGTTTCCTTTGACGAGATCTTCCCGGATGGGTTCGAGGCTTACGCAAAAGCAAACAACCTTACAGCGGGCTCTGAGGCTTATGACGTGGCACACGCTCGTTTCTATAATTACACGGCTCAGGTTTACAAAGCGGAGTTTGACTATATCATTTCCACGTCGTGGGAGGATGGAAAAACATATGAAAAGCCTCTTTACCACGAGGGTATCAACGCATATTCCGTTGTAACATTCAACAAGATCGTTGAAGAAGCTGGATTCAAGAATTTCGATGACGTTAAGGAACAGATAGCAAGCGATATTTTCGCAACGAGAAAACAGGAAGCTGTTGCTGTTTATACTACGAATATTATAAACAAAGCTGTTTACGGAATAACGGAATAAAAAAAAACCTCAACGAAAGTTGAGGTTTTTTTATGACTTAAAACACGTTGTGTTTTAACGAATTATTATATAACGCTTTTTCTTTTTTAAAGAAAATAGGAGTTAAAACGATAAATCGTTTTAACAAATTATTTATTATACTCACTTTTTCTTTTTGAAAGAAAAAGTGACAAAAAGAAGCAAAAAGCCTTATGTGCGAACAGTTTTATACCCCTTTAGAGTAAATGCAGATTTTTTAATAATGCTTAATTCTCACTTCGTTCGAAGGGCGAACTTCGCTTTATCCGCTTGTGCGAATTTTAATCTATAGCAATTTCGACTCCCCGAGCAGTTTTCACTCGCAAACTCGCAAAAACTACTCGGAATACGCCCTTCGAGCAAAGCGAGAATTAAGCCAAAGTGAAGCTTCGCACAAAGCAAAGATGGGTATAGATATGTTCGTATTAACCACGTCGAAGAGCGCCGATTTCAAAGTTTAGGCTGAAAACGCGAGAGGATTTATATCAAAATTTTTGTTTTTTTATCACGCGCTCGGTTAAAAGCAGCACAGCAAATGACCTCGGCGGGATTCCGTGCGTTTTTTGCGAGCTTGCGAGTGAAAAATGTGCGGTAGCCGATAACGAACCATTTAACTTTTCGATAACGATAAACCGGAACGGTTTTTTATCTTTTTGCGAGCTTTTTCTTTAAACAAGAAAAAGCGGTATATAATAATTTCAAAAACGCTTGGCGTTTTTACCTCTTCTTTCTTTAAAAAAGAAAAAGTGAGTATAATAAATAATTTGTTAAAATGCCGCGCGTTTTAACTCCTCTAAAAACGCTAAAGCGTTTTTAGAAAACAAAAGGATGCTTACGCATCCTTTGTTTCTATTTTACATTCGCTTGTGACGGTGACGTCGCCCTCTACGATGGGCTCAAGTATTATCTCTCCTATGCTGTTTGCAATGATACTTCCTCGGCGCGGATTTTTAACGGAAAGAATGTTTCCGTTTACCGTTGCTTCCACGTCGGATTTTTCAAAAGAGAGGTCTGTGCCTTCCATAGTACAGTTTATAAGGCGCAGATTTTTGCAGTAGCAAAGCGGCTGTGTGCCTATTATTCGACAGTTTTCGAGCGTGAGCCCCTCGGAATACCACGCAAGATACTCTCCGCGCAGTGTGCTGTTGCGAACGGTCACGTTTTTTGCGTGCCAGAAGGCATCCTTTGTATCGAGAAAGGAATTTTCAATGACAATATTTTCCGTATATTGAAAGGAATATTTTCCTTGGAATCGAAGCCCGTCGAATTTCGCATCCGTTGTGCCGAGAAAAACGTATTCGGATGTAAGTGTACAATTATGGAAATAAATACCATTACATTTCCAACCGAATTCGGGGGAATTTATAGTGCAATCTTCTATGCGGATATCGGAGCATTCGCGCAAACATTTAATGCTGTTTATATTGCAATCCTTGATAAGACCGTTCTTCGCATACCATATCGGCGCGCGGGTAAGCTCGTCCATGGATGAAAGCGAAAGCACAAACCTTTCCGCGTGCCAAAGCGGATAGCGCAGGGAAAAGCGGCAATCCTCCACGGTTATATCTCTTGCCTCTTTAAGGGCGGATTCACCGTCCTTTGGGCCTGCGAACACACAGGAGAGTACCAACGTATCCCTCAGGTTATAAAGTGCGCGTTCCTCGTCAAAAACGGCTTCTTTTACGGTGTTTGAGCGTAATTTTTTCATATGTATCCTCTTTATAAAAAATAACAAAAGTATTATAACACAGAGCAGTGGAAAACTCAATGCTTTTATAAAAGTTTTCCACATTTGTGTTAAAAAGAAGAAGCCCCTGCAGCTGGAGTTTGCAGGGGCTTCTTATGAGGTATAATATAAAAAGGAGGATATTTTACAGAGAGGGAGCTCTGTAAAATAATCAGGGAAAGCTTAGTTAGGAAAGGGAAGCCTTCTTGGAAATTTTGTTGTTTTTCATAAATTCCAAAACTTCTTCTGCCACGGGGATGGATGCTGCGGCACCGGGGCGGCTTACCGCGATAGCGGAGGTCGCGCTTGCGTATTCAACAGCATCGTCTATATCAAGACCGTCGCATATCTTTGCGCAAAGACCGCCGATGAAGCTGTCGCCTGCGGCTGTTGTATCAACGGCTTTTACTTTGAAAACGCCCGTGTAATGCACGTTGCCGTCAACAATATATGCACATCCCTTTACGCCGAGGGTGACAAGAGCGTTCTTGCAGCCGAGGGCGCAGAGCGCATCTATAACATCCTTTGCGGATGCGTTATCTTCGGGAGTGATACCTGTGATGAGCTGTGCTTCAAATTCATTGGGGATGATAAGGTCGATATACTGGTAAAGCTCTTTTGTGACCTCTTTAACGGGGGCGGGGTTAAGTATTACCATCTTGCCTTTTTCGTGAGCGAGCTTTGCCGCTGCAAGAACGGATTCCGTGGGGATCTCATACTGCATAACGAGGATATCTGCCCAATCGAAGAGAGCTTCGTTTGCCGCGATGACCTCCGGTGTTACCGTGCCGTTTGCGCCTACGTCGAGGATGATGTGGTTGTCGCCGCCGCAAACTGTGATAACGGCAGCACCTGTGGGACCTTCGGAACGGAGAACGCTTGATGCGTCTATACCGTAGGATTCAAGGTTCTTAACTGCGAGCTCGCCACTCATATCGGTGCCGACAGCGCCGAGCATCTTGACGGAACAGCCTGCTTTCGCAAGAGCCGCTGCCTGGTTTGCGCCTTTGCCGCCGAAGTTCATAGCAAAATCTCTGCCTGTGATGGTCTCGCCGAGCTTGGGAAGGCGGTCTGTATTGATAACGTAATCGACATTGATACTGCCGACAACAAGTACGTTTTTGCTCATTTTTTTGTTTCCTTTCTTTTGTGATAGGATTATTTGTGCGTGAAAGGGACCGTGGGGAAGCGGTCCCTGCAAAAAACAAAGCCGAAATTAAAATTTTGCGGTAGGGGAGGGGCTTGCTCCTCCCGATTTGTATAACGCAGAAGATTTATTTCTTGCGGACGAGCAATGCTCGCCCCTACGTTTTCTTTTGAGTGAAATGGACCGTGGGATGCCGGTCCCTGCAATTTTTATGCGGAGAAGATCGTTGTTGAAACGAGCACCGTTACAAGAACACCGAGGATAACTATGCCGACGATACCGCCGATAAGCACCCAGATATTTTCGTCGCTTTCGCCCCATTGATCTCTCACACGGGCAAATTTGGATTCTTCAAGGTAAAATTTAGTGTTTTCGTTGATAACTACATTGTCTTTTGTTTCTTCGCTTTCGTTTACAATGGTGACAACGTCTGTATATTGTCCGCGGCGGAGCTTTTTGATGATAGCGTCATTTTCCGTTTGATTTATCTCTGCAAGCGTTTTTGCGCTTTCCGCATCCTGTGCGCCTGCTTTTATAAGCGCGCGGAAGAAGCTTCCGAGGACTCTTCTGTTGTAGAACGAAACTAAAAGTGCTATGATTATTCCGAGGATGATTGACCAGATGACGAGCGTTGCACTGGCGACGTCAGGGTCTGTTCTGATAACGTCAAGCAGTTCGAGTAATTTGGACATTGTGATTCTCCTCTTCTTTTATTTTATTTAGCTTTGATAACGTCACAGCCGAGGTATTTGCGGAGTACGTCGGGCACGTTAACAGAACCGTCTGCATTCTGGTTCTGCTCTACGAGGGCGGGGAGGATACGGCTTGTTGCAAGACCGCTGCCGTTGAGCGTGTGGCAGTATTCTACCTTGCCGTCCGCTGTTCTGTATCTCATCATACCGCGGCGAGCCTGATAATCGCGCGCGTTGGAAACGGAGCTTACTTCCTTGTAACCGTTCATAGAGGGGATCTGGATCTCGATATCGTATGTGCGTGCCATAGATGCGGAGCAGTCCTCTGCGGCAAGCTTAACCGTGCGGAAGTGGAAACCAAGACCTTTTACAAGGTTTTCTGCGCAAGTTACGAGCTCTTCAAAAGCTGCGTCGCTGCCTTCTTTTGTTGTGTACTGAACCATTTCTACCTTGTTGAACTGGTGGCCTCTTACCATACCGCGTTCATCGGCGCGGTAGCTGCCTGCCTCTCTGCGGAAGCAAGGTGTATAGGAGATATACTTCTTGGGGAGGTCTGCTTCTGTGAGGATCTCGTTTCTGTGGAGGGAAACGAGGGCTGTTTCCGCTGTGGGAAGCATAAAGTGGCGTCTTTCTTCGTCTTCTGCCTTTTCAAGCCAATATACTTCGTCTGCGAATTTGGGAAACTGACCTGCCGTAAAGCCGCATTCGTAGCCGAGCATATGGGGAACGAGAACGAGCTCGAAACCGTTGGAAAGGTGAGTTTCTATAAAGTAGTTAAGAAGCGCCCATTCAAGTCTTGCGCCCATACCGCGGTAGATCCAGAAGCCGTTACCGGAGAGCTTTGTGCCGCGCTCATAGTCGATAAGACCGAGATCTGTGCAAAGGTCAACGTGGTTTTTGGGTGTAAAATCGAACGTTTTGGGCTCTCCGAAGTAACGGAGAGGTTCATTGTTTTCTTTGCCGCCTTCTTTAAGGTCGGGGTCGGGAAGGTTGGGAAGGGAGCAGAGGATGGTATTGTATTCTGCTTCAACTTCTTTGAGCTCTGCGTCTATCTGCTTGGATTTTGCGCCGATCTCCTTGAGCTTTGCGAATATTTCCTTAACGTCCTTGCCTTCTTTTTTATACTGAGGAATGAGCTTGTTTTCTCTGTTCTGTTCAGCTTTGAGAGCTTCCGTTTCGGAGATAAGAGTGCGTCTTTTGCTGTCAAGCTCGAGAATACGGGCGATATCGGCGGCTGCATCCTTTCCTTTTACTTTAAATCTTCTGATGATCTCATCGGGATTTTCTTTAATAAGCTTAATATCTATCATAATTGGGATTCCTTTCGGGGATTAGAGTTCGTTTGTAAATTTCTCACCGCAGAGGAGCGTGAGGATCTTTTCAAGGTCATCATTGTCGGAAAAACCGATGTTTATGCTGCTTTTTTTGCCATTTTGAACGATTTTTACTCTGTGACCGATGATGGACTGAACTTTCTGCTCAAGAGCCTTTGTGTGATCCACGTCGTAAACGATGCGAACCTCGGGCTCTTCTTTTGTTTCGTTGAGAGCTTTGACGAGCTTTTCTGTTTCACGAACGGAAAGCTCGCGGGAAATAACCGTTTCAGCGGCTTTTTCAAGCTTTTCAGCGTCCTTTATACCGAGCAATACTTTCGCGTGTCCTTCGGAAAGCTCACCCTGTGCAAGCTTTTCAAGCACAGCGTCGGGAAGGTCCAAAAGACGGAGGGAGTTTGCGATTGAGGAACGGGATCTGCCGACTTTTTTGGAGATCTCCTCCTGTGTATAGGAATATTCCTCTATAAGATCTGCGTAAGCCTGCGCTTCTTCCACGGGATTGAGGTCTTTGCGCTGGATGTTTTCCACGAGGGCAAGCTCTGCGGCTTTTTTATCGTCCGCTTCGATTATCATAACGGGAACCTCGGAAAGACCCGCCATTCTCGCGGCTCTCCAACGGCGTTCGCCCGTTACTATCATATACATTCCGTCGCGGGGGCGGACAACGATGGGCTGGATGATTCCGTGCTGAGAGATGGATTCCGCAAGAGCTTCGAGTGCTTCGTTTTCAAAAGCTTTTCTGGGCTGGTCGGGATTAGGCTCTACCTCGGAAATACGGACGATGGAAACTCCGTTTTGCTCTTTCTGCTCGTCATTGTCGATAAGAATTGCGTCAAGTCCGCGTCCGAGCGCGGGCTTTTTCTGTTTTGTTGCCATTTTTTCTCCTTTCTGATTGCCGAAACGGGATCAAATGCGTTCCAAAATTTCTTTTGCCACGCTGTCGTAGGCGTCTGCGCCTTTGGCATATTTATCGTAATATTGTATGGGTGCGCCGTAGCTGGGCGCTTCGGAAAGGCGTACGTTTCGCGTTATGGTTGTTTTGAATAGTTTGTTTGCGTAATATTTTTTAAGCTCGTCGATTACTTGCAGGGTAAGGTTGAGTCTGCCGTTATACATCGTTATGAGTATTCCCGTGAGAGTAAGGTTGGGGTTGTAGAGCTTTTTGACCTGCTTTATGGTCATCATCATCTGCGAAAGACCTTCCAAAGAGAAATATTCACATTGCATAGGCAAAACGGCTCCGTCGGATGCAACGAGAGCATTTATCGTAAGCATACCGAGCGAGGGAGGGCAGTCTATAATGATTATATCATATTTATCCGCCACTTCTTCAAGAGCGTTTCTAAGACGGGATTCGCGTTTTTCGACGTCTGCAAGCTCAAATTCCGCGCCTGCGAGGGACATTGTTGCGGGCATAACGTCGAGATTTTTGAATTCTGTCTGCTGTATAGCGGCTGATGCGGGGCATCTGCCTATCAAAACATCATAAGTTGATGAGGAAAGCTGTGATTTACGCACTCCGACACCGCTGGACGCGTTGCCCTGCGGGTCTGAATCTATAAGCAAGGTTTTTTTGCCCATAATTCCGAGCGCGGAGGCAATGTTTATAGCCGATGTTGTCTTTCCAACGCCGCCTTTTTGGTTTGTAAAAGCAAGAACTGTAGCCAAGTTGTGCCTCCTTTTCTGAAAATTTGTTCTGTTATTTAATTATAGCATTTTGATTCTTTAAAGTCAATCGATATGAGAAATTTGTAAGAATTTTTATGTTCCACGTGGAACTTTTAATAGCCTTCCCCTTGAGGGGAAGGGGGACCGCTTTGCGGTGGATGAGGTGTTGTATTCTCTTACAAAATAGTAAGTTCAAAATTTATTGATCTTGCAAAATCGGGAAAGAATGTGGAATGTTCCACGTGGAACATTACACGAGGAGTTAAAACGCACGGGGTTTAAAAAAGAAAAAGGAAAAAACGCCCAAGCGTTTTTAATTATTATACTAACTTTTTCTTTTTGAAAGAAAAAGTTACAAAAAGAAGCAAAAAGTCCTTCCCTTTACTCGCTTGTGCTGACTTTAACCAAAATCCATTTCAGCTCCCCGAGCAGTTTTCACTCGCAAACTCGCAAAAACTACTCGGAACCACGCTGAAGGGTGCCAAGTTCACATTTTAAGCTGAGAACGCGAGATGATTTATATTAAAATTTTTATTTCTTTCTTCACGCGCTCGGTTTAAAGTAGCAGAGCAAATGACCTCCGCGGGATTCCACGTGATTTTTGCGAACCTCGGTGAGTGAAAATTGCGTGGTAGCGGACAACGAACCGTTCAAATTTTTGATAATGATAAACCGGAACGGTTTTTTATCTTTTTGCAACTTTTTCTTTAAACAAGAAAAAGTTGAATACAATAATTTTCAAAAACGCTAAAGCGTTTTTACCTCTTCTTTTTTTAAGCCAATAAAAAATCTTCCCTTGCTCTGTTGCAGAACAAGGGAAGTCTTTTTTATGTTCCACGTGGAACATTGTCATTTTTTGGCACGGTTAGCGTCATAATAGTGCTTATATCGGTTTCTTTTGTGTCACAATGAATGTCAACTCCGCCTTCACGCATGGTTTCCACAGCGTGATTTACGGAATTAAAGAAAAATCCGGTGTTATTTATACGGAATTTTGTATGCTGTGACGATGGCATAGATGAAGCTTCACTGATCTTGGCGCATACAGCGGCAATATTGGTGCCGTGAGTAATGCTCTCCAAAAAACCTTTCCGAGTATGGATATCCATAATAGCAAGCTTTTGCGCTATGTTACATGGAATGCAGTAATCCTTTAATATTTGCTGCTCTTTTTCGGAGAAAACGAGCAAAGAAAGCGTGGAGTACACCTCCTCTTTCTTAACTCCCGCTTTGGCTGCGATCTCTTGCTCTGTATATAAGCCTCTGTTGATAGCTTCTGCGAAGATGCGCGCCTCTTCAAAGTAATCTCGCGGAGGCATTATAAGCTCCTGCTTGTTGTTTTTGGCATCGAGTGGGTATATGACCGTACAAGGGACTCTTGTGATGCGCGCAAGCAAGCAGGCGCGAAAACGCTTTTCACCCGATAAAAGCCTGTATCTCTCTTCGCCTTTATAAGAATAGCAGAGAAGCGCAAGAGGATTTCGCAGTCCATTTTCCAAAATATCCAGAGCCAAGCGCGCAAGGTCTTCCGTTTTAAAAAGCTTGGGCGTTTTCTGCGGGTCAGGCATAATTTCGGATACGTTTATAAATTTAACAACGGCTTTTGCCTTTCCGCCTGCAATGTCCTGCGGCTTGGCAGCGGCTTTCGGCAATTCTCCCGTTGAGATAAACTCTTGTTCTTCCATAACATCACCTCCGATATATAATACCATTAAAAGAGCGCAAAGTCGCGTGAAACACGGTGTCGGAAACGGGAAGTTTTCCGCAAAAGTCCGTAGTTAGAGTAAAAAAAGAACGCCGAAAGGCGTTCTTTGTAATGATTTATAAAGGCTTTTTCTGAATCTGGGCGTTTTTACGGGGATATTTCGGGGGAGTGGGTGCGGTCTTTCGGAAGACGAAGATATGTCTTTTCGCGTCCGCTTCATCCGTTACGGAGCTGTCAAAAAGGCTGAAAACGTCATCGTTTTCAAGAGAAATAAGAAGCGTTTTTATCGCATTTTGAGCGTCTTTAAGCTCGTTTTCTCCGTTTTTGCCTTTCATAGAGATGAAAAGCCCTCCTTTTTTGCAGAAAGGAACACACCATTCGGCAAGCACGCGAAGCTCGGCAACGGCACGCGCGCAGACAACGTCATATTTTTCACGGTATTTCGGGTCGCATCCAAGCTCTTCGGCTCTGCCGCTGAGAACGGATACACCGGAAAGCCCAAGCTTTTGCGCCGTTGCAAGAACGTATGCCATCTTTTTTGCCGTGGAATCGAGCGAGGTTATCTTAACGTCCGGGCGGGCGATGGCGAGGGGAAGCGTGGGCATACCGCCGCCGCTGCCGACGTCGAGTATTTTCGCGCCATTGGGAATGTGCTTTGCAATGGTGAGGGAATCTGCAAAATGGCGGCAGATAACGCCCTTTTCATCGCGGATGGCAGAAAGGTTCATAACCTTGTTCTGCTCCAGCATAATATTGCAAAGATCGTAGAAAAGCTCTTTCTTTTCTCCCTGCCAAAACTCCGCAATGCCATTTTCTGTGAAAACTTTTTCGGATATTTCAAAAAATTCTTGTTTTTCCAAGGCTTTTTCCTTTCGTTATTCTTGATCGTCGGCGCGTTCGCGCTCTTTGTTCTTTATATCGAGGTAAATGAGAAGCACGGAGATATCTGCCGGGCTGACCCCCGAAATTCTCGATGCCGCGCCGATGGAAAGAGGGCGGAATTTATCGAGCTTTTGAGCAGCCTCCGTCGAAAGGCCGAGTACGTTTTTATAGCAAATATCTTCCGGAAGAAGGCGTTTTTCAAGCTTTGTGAAGCGTGCCGCATCCGCGAGCTCTTTTTTGATGTAGCCTTCATATTTAAGGTCCGTTTGAGCTGTGAAAACAACGGCATCGGGAAGCGGCTTTCTTTCGGGATCGACGGGAGCGAGCAATTCGTAAGTCACGTTTGGACGCTTGAGGAGCTCGGAAAGTCTGATGCCGGTTTTGATGGGCGGTTCTCCTACAGATTCAAGGATCTCGTTGATACCGTCCTTCGGAGAAATGATAACGGAGCGAAGACGGGCTTTTTCCGCCTCTATCTGCGCTTTTTTTGCCCTGAAACGCAGGATCTTATCCTCGGGAAGAAGTCCTGCGGCGTATCCTATCTCGGAAAGGCGGTCATCTGCGTTGTCCTGACGGAGGATAAGACGGAATTCGGAACGCGATGTCATCATTCTATACGGCTCGTTCGTGCCTTTTGTAACAAGGTCATCGATAAGCGTGCCTATATAAGAGGAGTTTCTTGTGAGTGTAACGGGGGCTTTGCCCTTTACAAAGAGGGCGGCGTTCATACCTGCTATAAGACCTTGTGCAGCAGCTTCTTCATATCCCGAAGTGCCGTTGAACTGACCTGCACCGAAAAGTCCCGGTATTTCCTTAAACATAAGCGCGGCGGAAAGCTGGGTGGAGTCGATGCAATCGTACTCTATAGCGTATGCGTGGCGCATAACAACAGCGTTTTCAAAGCCTTTTATGGAGTGGAGCATCTGCGCTTGGATATAGGAAGGCATAGAGGAGCTGAAGCCCTGTAAGTACATTTCGTGCGTGCCGTCGCCCATAGGCTCAAGGAAGAGCTGATGGCGAGTTTTATCGGGGAAGCGAACGACCTTGTCCTCAATACTGGGGCAGTAACGCGGGCCCACGCCCTTTATCTGACCGGAATAGAGAGGGGATTCGCTGATATGCTCGCGTATTATACGGTGAGTTTCTTCGTTTGTATAAGCAATATAGCAGGGAAGCTTGGGGCGTGCATCAAGCTCTGCGATATCCGTGTCCGCACTGTAAGGGGTGAGCTTCTCTTCGCCGTCCTGGCGTTCAAGCACAGAGTAATCTACCGTGCGCGCGTCTATTCTCGGCGGTGTGCCGGTTTTGAAGCGGAGCATTTTTACGCCAAGATCGAGGATGGACTTTGTAAGGAAAGCGGCGGGGTGAAGTCCGTCGGGGCCGGAGGGATAAATAACGTCGCCGATGATTATACGGGAGTCAAGAAAAGTACCCGAACAAATGATCACTGTTTTTGCGTGCCAAACGGCGGAAAGGCGATCTACCACGGCAAAGCGATAGCCGTCGTTATCGTTTTCAAGCTTACGTATTTCGCAAATTTCCGCTTGGATGAGTGAAAGACCGTCCGTATGCTCGATGGTCTTTTTCATAATATCCTGGTAAAGGCGGCGGTCTGCCTGTATGCGCTTGGAGTGAACTGCGGGTCCTTTGCTCAGGTTGAGCATACGGTCCTGGAGCATGACCTTGTCTGCGGCTCTTCCCATTTCGCCGCCGAGAGCGTCTATTTCAAAAACGAGCTGTCCCTTGCCTGTGCCGCCTATGGAGGGGTTGCAGGGCATATTTCCGACAGCGTCGTTGGAGATGGTGAAAAGTATTGTGCGGCAGCCCATACGCGCGGCGGCGAGCGCGGCTTCTATTCCCGCGTGGCCTGCGCCGACAACGGCGACGTCTGCCGATTCTACGAAGTATTCCATACAGAACCTTTCTGTTTCTTGAAAAGAAACATTAAAAGAATTTTTGGTGTTGGTGATAAAACGCTTTGCGTTTTATCGAATTTATTATCTTTCCGCTTTTCTTTGTTTAAAAGAAAAGCGGAGCAAAAGAAGTAAAAAACCGCCACGGTTTATCGGGCTGTGCAAGGAAGAATGGTTCGTTGTCCGCTACCGTGCATTTTTCACTCGCAAGCTCGCAAAAAACGCACGGAATCCCGCGGAGTTCACTTGCGATGCCGCTTTGAGCTAAGGCGCGTGATGACCGAAGTAAAAATTTTGATAAAAATTATCTCGCGCTTTTATAACAAGTCAGATTTTGTTTCCTTTTGTTCGAGTTGAGCGTGCGTGCACGCGATTGTTTGAGAACGCTGACTACAATCAAAATTTGAACAAGCGGGTAAAGCGAAGGGCTTTTTTATCTTTTTGCGAGCTTTTTCTTTAAACAAGAAAAAGCGAAATATAATAATTTTTGTTAAAACACAACGTGTTTTAACACCTCTTTGGTCATTTATGATACTTTCCTCCGGAAAGTATATTGAAGGCGCGATATACTTGCTCTAAAAGTATAAACCGCATCATTCTGTGCGTAAAAGTCATTTTGGAAACGGAAAGGCGAAAGTCGCACGCGGCTTTTACCTCCTCTGCCATACCGAAAGCACCGCCTATGACAAAGCTTATCTGTCCTGCGGAAACGTCCTTTGCCTTGTCCAGCTGATGCGCAAAATCGGGGGAGGAAAGCTCCTTGCCCTCTACGGCGAGGGCTATCTTATAGCTTTTTTTCGGCAAGACCTCCAGGATGCGCTTCCCCTCCTCCGCGATGGCGGCAGAGATCTGCGCGTCCGATGCGTTTTCGGGAACACGGCTTTCTTTAAGCTCAATGTTTTGCACCTTGCAGTATGCGCCGAGGCGTTTTTCGTATTCCGCAACGGCATCCGCAAGGAATTTATCTTTTATATTTCCTACGTAGATAATATTTATCTGCATTTTATTACCTATATATTATATGTATATCTCCGTTGGCGTGTTGGGCGCGGCAACGGCAATTTTGATGTTCGGATATGCGGAAAGCGCGCTTTTTGCGCAGAGCTCCGCTGTGGGGGGATAATTGTTTTCGCGGCTCAGGTGAGCGAGGAGGAAAGCGTGCGTGCCGCTTTGGGCAAGTATATGAATGAGTTTTCCGCAATCCTCGTTGGAAAGGTGACCGTTCGGGGAAAGGATCCTGCGTTTGAGCATATAGGGATACGGCCCCGTCATAAGCATAGAAACGTCGTGGTTGGATTCGATTATACATTCATCCACGCCGTAAAGGGCATCTATAAGCTCGGTTTCCACGTGGCCGATGTCCGTGGCAACGCCGATCTTGTGAACGGAATCTCCCATAGGAAATTCAACTCTGTAGCCAACGCAGCAGGCGGAATCGTGCGGAGTAACAAACGAACATATGTTCATATCCCCGACAGATACGGAAAAATGCGGGGGATAGAGGTTGAGAACGGAAAGCAGGGCGGCGTTCTTATCCTTGATAAGCGCACGCGCAGAGAGCTCCGTCATATATACGGGAATGGAAAACCTCTTGGAAATTACTTCCAAACCGCGCGTGTGATCAACGTGCTCGTGCGTTACGAAAATGGCGGAGATGTTGTGAAGCGACGTTCCTATCTCCTTGAGAGCATTCTCCACGGAACGCGCGCAAACGCCCGCATCTATAAGGATCTCCGTATTTTCGGATCTGATATAGTGGCAGTTGCCGGATGAGCCTGAAAAAAGTGTTATAAGTCTTGGCATTTCGTCACTCTCTTAAAATATTTTAGCCATACCGACAGGACGAACGGAGAGAACGGTTACAGCACCCTTGCCGAAAGCGTTTTCCATAGTATTTTTGAAGCTTTCAAGGTCCTTTACGGGAACAAACGCCTGTATAGTGCCCGCAAAGCCGCCGCCGTGTACGCGGCAAACGCCGCCGCCCGTGAGCGCGCTGTTTGCAACGGCACAGGCAAGGGAGATGCCCTGTTCCTCGGGAGCCTTGGGGGAGAAATAGTTCTGAAGGAGCATTGAGCTGGAGATACCGGAAGCCTTTATAACGCCGAAGAAGCCGTCTATATCGTCTTTTGCAAGGCAAGCGGAAGCCTCTTTAACTCTTTCGTTCTCATCGAAAAAGTGGATGGCGCGGAGAACGGCACGGTCGCCTGCAAAGGCGCGAAGCGCGGGGACGTTGGAAATAACGTCATCCTTGGAAAGCTCGCGCAGGACTTCCTTGCCGAAGAAGGAGGCGATCTTTTTCATCTCTGCGGGGACGGAGGCGTAATCATCCGTAAGGTCGGCGTGGGAGCCGCCGGTGTTTACAACACAGAGGCAGTAGCCGTGGGAGGCAAGGTCAAGCTCTATCTTTTCGCAAACGGGATTTTTGGGGTCTGCAAAATCTATGTGGACAAATCCGCCGCAGGCGCAGGCGATCTGGTCCATAAGACCGCAAGGCTTGCCGAAATGTACGTTTTCCGCGTACTGAGAGATCTGAGAAACCTCGATGTAATCGATAACGCCGTCATTGTAAAGGTGGTTTTCGATGTTACCTATCATATCTTCAAAAGCGGCGGAGGAGGAAAGACCGCTGCCGCCGAGTACGTTCGAGGTCATATAAGCGCAAAATCCGCCGATGGAACGGCCGTTTTTAACAAAACCGTCGCAAACGCCGCGGATGAGCGCGGCGGAAGTGCCTTCTTCACCGGAAACGGGATCAAGATCTGCAAGATCGACCTCGTTCCGGGAGAAGCCTTCGCTCTTAACGTATATTTTGCCGTCGTCCGTGGGGGCGGCAACTGCGATGATATCAAGGCTTACGGAGGCGGCAAGAACTTCGCCGCGGTTGTGGTCCGTATGGTTGCCGGAGATCTCGCTTCTGCCGGAAACGGTGAACAGGGAATAATCCTTTTCGCCGTAGAGCGCGGTAAATTCTTCTACCGCTTTTATAATGCGCGCGCGCGCAGACTCGTCCGCACCGTAAAGAACGGAGAGGGTATTTTCGTTTTCTTTAATAAGCTCGTGAATGCTTTTCATTTTTAGCTTCCTTTCTTTTTTCGCGGAAAAATGCCGAAAATTTTTCTATACTATATAATTATATCATTTTGTGCGCTTGTTTACAACAATTTTAACAAAAAAATATGGTGTGCCTTGTATCAAAGATAGATTTTGCTGCGGAAAAGGGGAAGGTATTGCTTTTTTATAAAAGGTATGTTAAAATTGAATAAATAATAAAACTTAAAATATGCTTTTTTTGGAGGTATATTATGAAAAAAATGTTTGTGAAGATCGGCGCGGCTCTGCTTGCCTGCTCCTTGCTCCTTACGGGATGCGGCAACGTAAGCGAAACGGTTACAACTACCGATGCCGTTACTACGTCTGCTGTAACAACTGCTACCACGGAAGCAACCGTTGCTACAACGGTTACAACGGAAGCAACGAAAACCACGCAGACAACAGCCACAACACAGGCTACTACAACTGCAAAGCCCCTTCCCGAGGTGAAGCCCTTTGACGGCACTCTCACGGAAGAAGAAATAAAAGACAAAATACTCGGCGGCTGGATCGGTCAGATGGCGGGCGTTGTTCTCTTCGCCAAGACGGAGTTCGGCTGGGCGGGCAGAATTATGACGGAAGAACGCCTTAATACGGCTATGGCAGAATGGAACAACGGTACTGTTTCCATCAACAATGCTTTCGCGCAGGACGACCTCTACGTTGAGATCCCCTTTATGGACGCTATGAAGGAAAACGGTGCTTTGTGCGACGTTAAATATATGGCGGAAAAATTCCGCGATTCCGCTTTCCCTCTTTGGCACGCAAACCTTGCGGGCAGAGATAACCTTCGTCAGGGATTGGAATGGCCCGATTCCGGACACTACCTCTTCAACGGACACGCGGACGATATAGACTGGCAGATAGAATGTGACTTCTTGGGTCAGATGTATCCCGGTCTTGTAAACGCCTCCGCGCTTCGCTCCTTTGATATCGGCCACATTATGAACTACGGCGACGGCGTTTACGGCGGCGTATTCGTAACGGCTATGCACGCGGCGGCTTATACGGCAAACTCCGTTGACGAGATCATCGAAGCCGGTCTTGCCGTAATTCCCGATGGCACTACGTTCAAGGAAGCTATGAACGTGGTTATGGACAGCTACAAGGCGGGCGACACTTGGCAGCAGTGCTGGCAGAAGCTCGAAACAAAATACGGCACAGTTGACAAATGCCCCGAAATGAGCACAAAAGCATACAATATCGATGCAAAGCTCAACGCGGCTTACATACTCGTGGGTCTTCTTTGGGGCGAGGGCGATTTTGAACAGTCTATGATAATCTCCGGCCGCTGCGGTCAGGACAGCGACTGCAACCCCTCCAGCGTTGCATCCATCCTCGGTAACTTCTACGGTGCTGCCAATATTCCTGAAAAGTGGAAGAAGGGCCTTAATTACAATACTGCCAAATTCTCCGAAACAAACTATACTCTTAACGATGTTATTGCGCTCAACTATGAGCTTATGTCCGAGGTGCTTCTTGCAAACGGCGCAACTCTTAAAGACGGCGTTTGGACTGTTACAAAAGACACAGAGTACAAAGCAGTTCCCTTTGAGCAGTGGACGGACGAATTTGATGCCGGTCTTATCGTTACGAGCGAGGGCAATGGCGTTGTGAAGCTCAACCTCGTTACAAACGGCAACGAAAAGATCAAATCCATAAAGCTCGATATGGGCGACGGCTTTGTTGCAAACGGCAACCTTGCGAAATACGCATACGCAAAAACAGGCGAATATACAATTAAATATACGGTCGTAAGCGAAAGCGGAAAGACGGTATCCAAGGAAAGAAAGGTCATCGTTGAAGATTCTCTTGCGGCAACACCCATTTGCTCCGTTACAGCTCCCACGGGCGGCGGAAATAAAGATATGAACGTTATGTTCGACGGCTACACACCTTACGTAAGCGACAGCAACTCCGCGCTTCAGTACGATACTTACGATGGCGGAAAAGCCAAGGATTCCGTATATGCAGGCCTTGAATTCTCCGGAACGTACACTGTTTCCGCGCTTGAATTTACGGAAGGCAAGCACTTTAACGACGGCGGCTGGTTTGCAGAGGTTCCCACGGTGGAGGTCCTTGTAAACGGCGTTTGGAAGGCTGTTGAAGCAACGTCAAGCTATCCCTCTAACAATACGAAGGCAGGACACGGCAATAACTTCGATAAATACGTGTTCACTCTCAAGCAGAGTGTTGCTTGCCAGGGTATCCGTCTTAACGGCAAGCCCGGCGGCTCCGCTTACTTTATAAGCGTAGGCGAATTTAACCCCGTTGTTGTTGCGGGCGCTGCTTCCGCAACGTTTGATAATAACGATATCCCGCTTATTATTTCCAACGTAACGGCACCCAAGGGCAGCTGCAACCACGATATCCTTATCATTGCGGATGGAAAAACAGGCACGGGCAACGCGGATCAGTACAATACTTACGTAGGCGTTACTCCCGGCGTACAGACTTATTTCGGCTATCTCTATAAAACGAACAAGATGATCAAGACCATCGAGTTTACGGAGGGCAACCATTGGAACAACGATGGCGGCTGGTTTGAGAACGGCATCCGTGTTGAAGTCCTTGTAAACGGAGAGTGGAAAGAGGTTGAAGCGACCTGCGAATATCCGATAGGCGATTCTTTCGAGGCGCACGGTAACGCTTACGAAACGTTTGTGATATCCCTTAAAACACTTACGACGTGCCGCGGCGTTCGCATTGTCGGCGAAGCGGGCGGACCCAACGGATTTGTAAGCATAAGCGAGCTCACAGTCAAATAAAAATTAAAGCAGGATGCGAAAGCATCCTGCTTTTTGCTTTCCGACGGAAGCAAGAAAGGCGCAAAAAACGCCCAAGCGTTTTTAAAATTATTATATTCAACTTTTTCTTATTTAAAGAAAAAGTTGCAAAAAGATAAAAAACCGTTCCGGTTTATCGTTAGCAAAAGGCAGATCGGTTTGTTGTCCGCTACGGCACATTTTTCACTCACAAGCTCGCAAAAAATATGCCGAATCCTGCGGAGGTCATTTGCAGTGTTGCTTTAAACCGAGCGCGTGATGGAAAAATTTAAAATTTTGATGTAAGTCATCTCGCGTTTTCAGCCTAAGCTTTGAAATCGGCACTCTTCGGCGTGGTTCCGAGTAGTTTTTGCGAGTTTGCGAGTGAAAACTGCTCGGGGAGCTGAAATAGCCTTTGGTTCAAGTCTGCACAAGCCGATAAACCTGCAGGGTTTTTGCTTCTTTTTGTCACTTTTTCTTTCAAAAAGAAAAAGTGAGTATAATAAATAATTTTGTTAAAACTCTGCGAGTTTTAACTCCTCTTTATTTTTTAAAAGAAAAAATATGAAAAAAGAACAGGAATGCTCCTGTTCTTTCAGATTGACGAAGTCAATTTTATTATTTTCCCATAAAGAAAGCTTCAAAAAGCTTTGCCATATAATAGCCGTCATCCGCGCCGCCGAATTCGCGTACCGCGTGCATTGCGAGCACGGGATTGCCAAGGTCAACGGAGCAAACGCCGTAAGCTGCGGAAAGGATGGGGCCTATAGTGCCGCCGCCGCGCGTGTCGCTGTTATTGTTGAACTGCTGGTAAGGAATGTTCTCTCTTTCGCAAAGTGTGCGGAAGAATGCTGTTCCGCGCGCAGACGTGGAATAATGCTGACCGGGGGAAAGCTTGAGCACGGGACCTGCACCGAGCTGTACGGGCAGCTTGGGATCCTGCAAACCCTTGAACGCGGGATGCGTTGCGTGCGCCATATCCGCAGAGAATATCATAGAGTTTGCAAGTGCGCGGTATTTGTCTTCTGCCGTGTATCCGAGCTTTTCGCAAATGCGGTCGATAAGCTGCATAATAGTGTTGCAGCGCGCGCCTCTGTCGGAGTTGGATCCGATCTCTTCGTGGTCGAAGATAGCGGCGATGGCTGTTGTGTCGGCTTCGGGGGATTCGCACATACCCGTAATGATGGCGTGAGCCATAGCGCAGTCATCAAGGCGGGGAACGGAAATGAATTCTTCATTCACGCCCGTGAAGCAGCCGGGTGTCGCATCGTAGGGAGCAAGCTCATAGCTGAGGATATCATCCTCTGCCGCGCCGATCTGCTCTGCAAGGTAGGAAGCAAAGGTCTTTTTGCCGTCCTTGGAGATGGCGAAGAAGGGGCACATCTCGTTCTGGATGCTGTATCTTGCGCTTTCGTTTACGTCCTTTTTAACGTGGGGAGCTGCGCTCGGAATAAGGAACAGAGGTTTCTTTATATTGACGTTTACGGGGTGGAAGCCTTCCGGGCTTTCGTCCTTAACGTAAACTCTGCCCGCAACGGAAAGGGGACGGTCGAGCCAGCCGTGAACGATAAGGCCGCCGAAGCCCTCTACCATAATTCTTTCGTAGCCGCTGTCAACGGAGGAGGGAACTGTCTTGATGCGGAAGCCGGGTGCGTCGTGGTGTGCGGCGCCGATGCGGAAGCCGCCGAGCTTGGGCTCACCCGCAACGCGGAAGGCGACGATCTGTGTGCCTGCTTTTTTCATAAAGTAGAGCTTGCCGCGCTCAAGGTTCCATTCTTCGTGCTCAAGAAGCTCGCAAGCGCCTGCGGAAAGAAGCATTTTTTCAAGCTCTTCCACGGATTGGAACGGTGTGGGGGAGTTATCAAGGTATTTAAGAAGTTTTTCTGCGTATTCTCTTGTATTGCTCATCAAAGTATCTCCTTTAATAAATCTTTCGAGAAATTTTCATTACTATTATAGTATAACACAAAAGCCGCCAAAAGTCGATACAAATTACGGAAAAAACAAAACTTATTTCATATTTATTACAAGAGGGCAAACTCCCTTGACTTTTCTCTTTGAAAGTGATAACATAAGTCCGTATAAAAAATCAAAGGAGCTTTGTTATGGAATACTACAGCGTTTTATTACCGCTGGCTATCATACTCGTCCTTTCAAAGGTTCTCGTTAAATTCTGTGAAAGACTCAATTTACCGAGCGTTGTGGGTATGCTGCTTGCGGGTATCATCATCGGTTTTGTTAAATTTATCCCCGGACAAGACATAATCACTGCCACCTCTCTTGAGGGTCTTGGATTTATTGCCAAGATAGGCGTAATATTTATTATGTTCAATGCCGGCTTGGGTACTGATATAAAGAGCATAAAGAGCATCGGCGTTCCTGCTGTTGTGGTTACTGCGGCGGGCGTTATCGTTCCCATGGGCCTTGGCTTTGTTGTGGCTTGCCTTTTCAACGGCGGCTTCGACGCACCCAGGGAAGTGCTCTTGAGCAACCTTTTCTACGGCGTTATCCTTACGGCAACGTCCGTCAGCGTTACTGTTGCAACGCTTCGTGAAATGGGTAAGCTTCACGGTAAGGTCGGAGATACCATCGTTGCCGCGGCTATCCTTGATGACATTATCGGCGTTATCGTTCTTTCCGTTGTTATCGGCTTCAGCGGTACGGGCGCGAATGCGGAAGCCCCCTCTATGGTAATACTTAAAACTGTCCTCTTCTTTATCGCCGCTATCATCGTCGGCTATATCTGCAACAAGCTTTTCAGAGTCATCGAACATAAATTCCCCCATCACAGACTTTTGCCTATTTTCAGCGTTGCGCTTTGCTTCTTCTTTGCTTACGCGAGCGAAGCTTGGTTCGGCGTTGCGGATATTACGGGTGCATTTGTTGCGGGTATCGTTCTTTCCGGCAACCCTGAGGTAAATTATATCGAAAGAAAATCCGATATTATGGGATATATGATCTTCACTCCCGTTTTCTTTGCCAACATCGGTATCACAACGGAGTTTGGCGGCATCAGCACGGAGCTTATCTTCTTCGGCGTTTGCTTTATTATTGCCGGTCTTATCGGCAAAGCGGGCGGCTGTACACTTTCTGCGCTTGCCTGCAAATACAGCGCGAGAGATTCGTTCAAGGTTGGCATCGGTATGATGGCGCGTGCGGAGGTTGCGCTCGTCTGCGCGCAGAAAGGCGCGGAGTTCGGTATGATAAATACCTCCATTATGCCTTTCATCGTTATCCTTATCGTTGTTTCCAGCTTTACAACACCTATAGTTCTTCGCAAGCTCTACCGCAAGGAGATAGAAGCGGAAAAAGCTGCGGAAACGCAAGCTGTTGCTGTTGAGGCGAAATAAAAATATTGAAGAAAAAAGAATGATAAAAAACGGTATGCTGCGGCATACCGTTTTTTGCGTGCTTGTTTATTCCTTGTAGGGGTAGTCGGCATCCAAACAATGTATTGTAAAAGATCCTCTGCCGCTGGCGTACCAATATTTTTCTCTTTCTATATCAAACCACTGTTCAATGGTTCCGTCAAAGTAAATATCGGTAAGCGATTCACAGTGCTGGAAGGCGTATTCGCCGATGTGTGTTACACTTGAAGGGATACGTATCGTTTTAAGCGATTTGCAAAGACTGAAAGACCAACCTCCAATCGTAGTAAGACCGTTGGGAAGAGTGACTGTTGTAAGAGAGTTACATTGATTGAAGGTTCCTTCGAGCGATGTAACACCCTCGGGAATAATTATATTTGTAAGATTTGAGCATCCTGAAAACGTGAAATACAGCGTTTCAAATTTTTCAACCGAAGGAATTTCCGTTATGGGGCATCCGGAAAAAGCTGAATTTCCTAATTTTTCGAGAGAATCAGGTAAGATTATAACGGAAAGAGAAGTTCCCAAAAAAGCATAATTATTTATATTTTTGAGAGCATCGGGAAAAGATATTGACGAAAGAGTCTTGCAGCCATTGAACGCGCTCTCTCCTATTTCCTCGAGAGAATGGGGAAGCGTGACGCTTTCAAGAGATAAGCAATATCTGAACATATAATCGGCAATACTTTTTGTACCTTCCTCAAATGTTACGCTTTTAAGAGACTGACAACCTGAAAAAATATTTATTTTGCTTTCGGCAACCTCTGCGGGGATCGTAAGGTCTTCGATAAGTTTGCCGTTGCAATATAAATTGCCCCAGAAAACTACGCTTTCCTTATTTCCGTTGAATTCTATATTAAACCAATCGTCAATGCTGCCGTTATAATATAAATTGACTATTGGAATTTCGGAGTAGTTCATCTGCTCCAGACCTTTTGTGAAAAAATTTCCGAAGCTTATTTTTGTAAGTGTTTTTGGAACGGTGAAGCTTTTTATGGAAAGGCAAGCAGTAAAAGGAGAAGATTCAATATACGTAACACCTTCGGAGATGGTTACGGTCTCCAATGCGGTACAATTAAAAAATGAATCATCATCAATATATGTAACGGAGCCGGGTATGGTGACTTCTTTTATAAAATCACAGTTGGAGAATGCGAAATATTTGATTCGGGTAACGGGCAAACCTTCGTGCTCGGGCGGAATACGAATATGCTCGTCCTTGCATATGCCTATTCCCGCAACGTGATAGACGTTTTCTTTTTCATAAAAATAATATTCAAGTCCTTCGGAATAGAGGGGCTTTTCGGGCTCTGCGGTCGTGGTTTCCTGTGTGGTCGTAATCGCGGGCTCGCTTTCTTTATTATTAAGGAAGAAAATTGCGGCAACTGCGGCGATACAAAGAATAATGATGGCGATGATTATTAAAATGCTTTTTTTCATATTTTTTCCTTTCAGAAATGTTGTATTTTTATTATACACTTTGCGTTTAAACCTTGCAATACCGTAAAAAAAGAAATTAAAAATTCAAAAAAACTTTTTTGAATTTTTCAAGAAAAAATTCGTAAAAAATCCGTTTCAAATCGTACTTGAATTAAAAGATCAGGGCTCAAAACGGCTAAAAACAAGTGCTTTTGCATTGTTTTAAAACAAAAAGAGGGTGGTTTTGGGGATATTCAAAAAAGTTGAAAATTTTTTAAAATTTTTTCAAAAAAGTGTTGACAAAGTGAAAGGCTTGTGATATACTAGTGGAGCGCTGTTGAGGAAGCGGCGCGAACGGTCCTTGAAAATTGAACAACGAACAAAGATTCAAACAACAAAGAATCTCGTTAATAA
>SVRQ01000029.1 GCA_015064725.1 Oscillospiraceae bacterium
TGCTTTTACTGCTTTTAATTTTAGTTCTACAGGGTACTTCTTCAACTTTTGCATAAAAATATTCCCCTTAAAGTAGTCTTGAATACTTTTTTGTTTTTCAAGTGTCTACTCTAAGGGGATTATATCACAAAAATCTGTCGGGGTTATTCTATGTCTTCTGCAATGCAATTATGGCTTAATGGACCGTCGAGGACGCCGGTCCCTACAAGGATACATTAAACATCCTTATGAGAAGCCGCCTTTATGTTGGTGTTTTTTCGTTTTAATATGCTTTATTTCTCTATTTCCGCGGTCTTGTTCATAGCGGCGCGGAATTTTGCCATTGTTTCTTCATCGAACTTCGGCGTTCTGTCATAATAGTAAAGACCGTTGCATTCCTGCTCAACGTCATAAAGCTGTGTGTAGCAAAGACCCATAATATAAGGATTCGTGATGAGTATATCCGCAAGCTTGCAGTATCTTCTTGTGAATTCTTCCAGCGTTTCGGGTGCATTGCCGTAGCCCCAGCCGTCCTTTTCGTTTTTCGCCCATTTTATACCGCCGTATTCGCTGACGAAGATGGGTTCGCCGTGATAGGGCTGAGTGCCTTTGTTATTTCTTTCTACCTGATCGTTTATAACGCCTTCGGGAATGTGAGCGTAGTTATCCTCAAAGCCTTCCGTGCTCTGCATATAGTCGTGTACGTCGTATATTTCCATTCCGTTTATATGGTAGTTGCCGCTTGTGGCAATACAAGGACGTGTATTATCGTAAAGCTTGGTTATTCTGTAAACGCTTTCGATAGGACGAACGTCCGCGTTGTTCTCGTGGTAGCCCCACGTTTCGTTAAAGGGACACCAACCGATGATGGCGGGGCTGTTGAAGTCGCGCTCGATTATTTCGGTCCATTCGCAGATGAAGTTGCCTTGCGCAACGGCATTGGTATAATCTATGCCCCAGCTTGCGTGCTCGCCCCAAGCGATATAGCCTTCTTTATCGCAATGGTAGATAAAACGCTTTTCGAAAACCTTTTGGTGAAGGCGTGCGCCGTGGAAGCCCGCCGCCTTGGAAAGGAGAATGTCCTTTTTAAGGTCTTCATCGCTCTTTGCTGTGTATATGCCATCGGGATAGAAGCCCTGATCCAACACTGTACGAAGGAAAACGGTTTTTCCGTTGAGCTTGAATTTAAGTCCGTCAAGCGCAACCTCTCTCATACCAAAGTAGCTTTTTACGCAGTCCTCACCGAAAGAGAGCTCAAGGTCATAGAGTCTGCCGCAGCCGATTTCCCAAAGATGAAGTTCGGAAAGTGTTACGGTTGCTGTAAATGAGCCGCCCCTTACCTCCAGCTCCGTTTTACCCATAGGCTTGCCATCGTAGGATGCCGCAAGGGTGAGCGTGCCGCTTCCGACAGTTTCACCGATAAGTGTAAGCGTGCTGCTGTTTATATTGGGATAATATTTGCAGCTTTTTATATATGCTTTGGGGACGAATTCAAGCCAAACCGTCTGCCAGATGCCCGTTGTTCTTGTGTAAGAGCAGCCATAGGAAGCATAACGGTCGCTCTGCTTGCCGGAGGGCTGAGCCGTGCTTCTTGTATCGTCCTCTGCGATGACGAAAATTTCGTTTTCGCCTTCTTTTACGAGTTTTGTTATATCGACCCTAAAAGAGCTGTAGCCGCCGATATGCTCATTGGCGATTTCGCCGTTTACATAAATAAAACTGTGGAAATCCACCGCACCGAAGTGGAGAAATACGTTTTTGCTCACTTCATCGGATGAAAGCGTAACGATCTTTCTGTAACAAACGGAAGGGATAAAATCCGTGTATCCTATGCCGGAAAGGACGCTTTCAGGGCAAAAAGGAACGGTTATCTTCTTTGAAAGCGCGCCTTTTTTATAAAGTTTTCTTTCACGTGCGCTTACGCCGAAGTCAAAATCAAATTCCCATTCGCCGTTAAGGTTTTTCCAGCTTGTACGTTCCCATTGCGGGTTCGGATGTTCGGGTCTTGGAATATTCATAAAAAACTCCTTAATGTTTTTTTCTATAATTTTACTACGGAAAAGTTTGCATTTCAATAGCAAATATAATTTTTTAAATAATTTCAAGTATATAACCTATATTTCTTTTGCTCTTTAATTTGACTTTCTTGCTTACGCTGCTGATCTTTTTTCTTAAATAGGATATATAGACCCAAACTATGCCTATTTTAGCAGATGAGCTATTTCCCCAAACGCGTAAAAGAATTTTGGGTGCGGGAACATATACACCGTTATTTAAAATAAAAAATTCCATCAGACTGCACTCTGTTTCGGAAAGCATAATGCTGCTTCCGTTTCCGCGCAGTACGGACTCTCTTGCACACAAGGTTATATCTCCGAAACTAAGGGAGGACGGGAAGACGTCTTTTTGACTTGGACAAAGTGTGCGAAGATTGGCAAGCAGCTCTTCAAGGGAAAATGGCTTACATAAGTATCTTACGCTGCGTGCGTACTCTTGGGGAATAATGTTTTTTTCTGATATGATAAGCATAGGGGTAGAGTTGCTTTTTTCGCGAAGGCATAAAAGCAATTTGGCCCCGTTGTTTTTTTCTTCCGTTATGATGCAATCGTAATTTTCTGCGAGCGCAAATGCGAGTGCAACGTCATTATCTTTAACGATATCTACGGTATGTCCGTGATATCGAAGTATATTTACAACTTTTTGAAATGATTCACTTGCTGTGTATAAAAATTTCATTTTTCGTTCTCCGTTTTTTTTAAAAGCATATCATATGAAGCTTAATTAAACCTTAATTTTGTGAATAAAGACGTTGTTTTTTTATGTTTTTATGAGTTTTTGCGGTATAAGAGAAGCAGAGGGATTGATTTTTTGGTTATTTTTGTTTATAATTATTTTGTAAAATACTATTTTTGAAAGGACACCATTATGAAAAAATTTATTTCCTTATTTACTGCACTTGCAGTCTGCATATCGCTTGCCTCCTGTGCGGGCGGCGGCGCGGCAGGCACGACCGACGGCACGAAGGATACGGTAGCAACGGATTCTTCCACGACGGCGGGTAACGCTACATCCGAAAGCGTTACAACGACAGAACAGACAACAACGGCTCAGAAGCCCGAAATACAGTACGGCGAAAACGAGCTTGTAACGCTTGAGGTCGGCAAGTACGTAAAGCTTAAATATAACCCCGCATACTGCCAGATAACGGCGAACGCCGAGCCCAGCGTAGGCAACCGCGAAAAGGTTACTTTATTCATCAGTATGAGAGACGGCTTTACTTTCGACGGCTGGTCGCAGGAAAAGGCTGTTTCCAACGGAGGAAGCGTTGCTTCCACAGCCAGAACGTACAATATCTCCGCGAGCAAGGACGTAACCGTTTGGGCGAATTACAGCGCAAATATCGTTTATGATCCCAACGGCGGTAAGGTGAAATCCGGCGGAGAAACTTATAATCAGAAATATTCCGTTGTTTGGTTCAGATGCCCCAATACACTTACAGAAAAGGATTATTTCGTAAGAGAGGGATATACTCTTGTTGAATACAATACCAAGGCGGACGGCACGGGAACTGCTGTAGGCTTGGGTTCAAGAACCGTTATCCCCGCAGAAGGCAACCTTACTCTTTACTGCATTTGGGAAAAACAGACAAGCGAAGCTGATTTTACAACCAAGGCGGACGGCACGGGCGTTTCCATTACAAAATACAACGGCACGGAAACAAACGTGGTAATTCCCGAGACCATTGGAGGAAAGAACGTTGTATCTATCGCTTCCGGAGCTTTCAAGGGCTCTTCCGTTGAGCGTGTAGTGCTCAATAAAAACATCACCAAGGTTGCGGAGGGTGCTTTTGAAAACTGCAAAAAGCTTGATACCATTGTTATATACGATTCTCTTATGAATATTTCGTCCAAGAGCTTTACGGGAACAACTATCAAGAACCTCCGCGTGAACGCAGTTCTCGATCTTTTCAAAGAATGGACGATAAGCTTTATAAATATCAAGTTTGACAGCCTTCTTTACGCACAGTCAACGGGTCAGGATATTTTCGCTATCTACGGTGGTTCCGGTGCCTACTACGGCTTTGACTGCGCGGCAATAGACGAAGCTCTCGGCGGCGAATACGCCGTTGTAAACCTTGGATGCAACGCAAACCTCACCGCGTCCGTTATGTTCGAATACCTTGAAAACGTGCTCGGTGAAAACGATACGCTTCTCTGGGCTCCCGAATCGGGCAACTATATGTTCGGCGCAACCATTTTCTCCAACAGAACATGGGAATTCCTTGCCGCGTATTACGACATATTCAGATATATTGACGTTTCCAAATATTCCGGTGTGTTTGATTACTACTCCTACTACGCTCAGTCGCATGCAAGCAAGCAGCAGAGCTTTGAAGCGTTCAGCGACGGCTGCAACCATTACGGCGACGCTCCCGGCGCAAGAGAGCATCAGGATAAAACGTACCGCAGCTATTCCGCATCCTATCAGTCAAGAACCAACGAAATTCTGAAGGGCAATTACTCCTGTATCGAAGGCATTATTGAAAATATGGGCAAAAACGGAGTGAAGCTTTACTATACGTTTGCATCAATGGATGAATCCGCTCCCGATTTCGAGGCGAAGGTTTTTGAAGATCTTGCGGATGCTGTTGAAAAGACTTTCAACGGTATGGTAGCTATCTCCGATTACAAGAACTGCCTTGTGCCTCACGACTGTATGTACGATTCCGAATGGCACTTGACTCTTGAAGGCGCAAAACTCAGAACAGAAAAACTTGTAGCAGAAATTCTTGCACAGATCGCAAAAGAGGGCGCATAATTATGTTTTCAGACGCTAACATTATTTTGACACTTATACTTTCTTTGATATCTGCGGTGCTTTGCACCGCAGAATATCTGGTGGGAAAGTGCCGCGCGCTGTTTCTCGTGCTTGGTACGCTGTATATGACGGCGGCCTGCTTTGCCATAATCTATTTCGGCGGTGCTCTTTGCGATGCGCTTCTTGTTGTTGCGGCAACGCTTGCGGTAAGGCTTTTCTTTGAAATAAAATTTGGGAGGAAAGATAAATGACGTTTAATTCAAGCGAATTTTTAATATTTTTTCCCATAACGCTTCTTCTTTATTTCCTTTTGCCAAAGAAGCTTTCACGCATAAGCCTTCTTATTATGAGCTGTATATTCTATCTTGCGTGGGATATTAAGCTTATAGGTCTTATATTCTTTACGACTTTTGTTTCTTATCTTTGCGCTATAATTATAGAGAAAAGCAACAGGGTTGCGATAAAACGGCTTTGCATCGTGATAACGCTCGTTTCCTGCCTTGGCGTGCTGTTTTTCTTCAAATATTATAACTTCCTTGCGGAAACTCTCGGCTGGGCGATAAAAGCAACGTCGGGTGCTGCATACGATTTTACACTTGACCTCGTTCTTCCCGTGGGTATATCGTTCTATACGTTCCAGACGCTTTCCTATGCGATAGACGTTTACCGCGGAACGGAAAAGGTGGAGCGTAACTTCCTCTTGTTCGCGCTTTACGTTACGTTTTTCCCTCAGCTTGTTGCAGGTCCTATCGAACGCCCCGGAAACCTTCTTCCTCAGCTTCGCGAAAAGAATAAGCTTACAAGCGAAAATGCCCGTGCGGGTCTTTGCAAAATGGCTGTAGGCTTCTTCAAAAAAATAGTTGTTGCCGATCTGTTGGCGGAATACGTTAACGCCGTGTTTAACGATGCCGCAAATTCTACAGGTCCGGGAATCTTGCTTGCAACCGTGTTCTTTGCATTCCAGATATATTGCGATTTTTCCGGTTATACCGATATTGCAATAGGCTGTGCGAGGGTTATGGGAATTAAGCTTATGAAAAACTTTGACAGACCCTATACCGCACGTTCCATAAAGGATTTCTGGGCAAGATGGCACATAAGCCTTTCCACTTGGTTCCGCGATTATCTCTATTTCCCGTTGGGCGGCAGCCGTTGCTCCAAGCCACGCCATATGTTCAACCTTTTTATGGTTTTCTTTGTTAGCGGTCTTTGGCACGGCGCAAACTGGACGTTCGTTATCTGGGGCTTGCTCCACGCGGCATACCGTATTATAGGCGAGCTTACATATAAGAAACGCCGCGCTCTTTGGGAAAGGATGCACATCGACACAACAAAACTTTGGTTCCGCGCAGGGCAGAGAGCCATCACCTTTGTGCTTGTTTGCTTTGCTTGGATATTCTTCCGCGCTAACAGCATTTCCGATATAGGAGTGCTCCTTTCCAACCTTACCGTAGGTTGGGGAGATATCCCCGCAACGCTTGCGTCTATGGGTATAGGAATAACCTCAATACTTGTAGCCGTGCTCAGCGTTATTGTAATGTCACAGCTCGATATTCTTACCGAAAGAAATGAAGCAGAGGGCGCTATCTGCACGAAGACGAGCACGGTATGGCTCGTTTGGGCGGTTGCTATTGCTTGGATAATGCTTCTTTCCGTCGGCGGTGCGAGCACGTTTATCTATTTCCAATTCTGAGGAGGTGCGAAAATGAAAAAAGCTTGGTTAAATTTTATTTGCATACTCCTTTGCGTGCTTATTCCTTTTGCATCCGTTGTTGCGGCAACGCTTCTTGTGCCGGCACAGTTCGACAAGACATTTTTGGGTGCTCTTTCTCCAAAAGCGGAACGCCTTTACTCCGTTGACGAGCCGAAGATCATAATCGTCGGCGGAAGCAGCGTACCTTTCGGTGTGGATACAAAGCTCCTTGAAGAAGCTTTGGGCAAGCCGTGTGTAAACTTCGGCCTTTACGCTTCCTTGGGTACAAAGATAATGCTTGATATGTCGCGCGATGCAATAAAGGAGGGCGATATCGTTGTTCTTGCACCGGAAACGGACGCGCAGACGTACTCTCTTTATTTCAATGCGGAATCTGCTTGGCAGGCGTGCGACAGCGACCTCTCTCTTCTGGCAAGGATCGGTACGGACAACTATTCCTCGATGCTGGGCGGATTTTGGAAATACGCTTCTCAAAAGGTGAAATATTTCTTTGAGGACGGTCATCTTGATCCTGGCGGCGTATATAATGCGGCATCCTTTGACGAATACGGCGATATAATTTATGAACGTCCGTATAACGTTATGGAGCTTGGATATGACCCCGGCCTTTCGATCGAATTTTCTTCCGACATAATCAGCGAAGATTTCATTGCTTACGTCAATGAATACGTTGAGTATGCCGAAAGCAAGGGCGCGAAGGTATATTTCTCGTTTGCACCGATGAATATGGATGCCGTATTGCTTGACAAGACTCTTGAAGAATTTGAGGCCTTTGATAAGCTTGAAGCGGACATTGCAAGCTTCAAGGCATATGTGGATGAGAACTTCGATGCCAAAGTTATAAGCGATCCCGGAATGTATCTTTATGACAGCGGATATTTCTATGACAGTAACTTCCACCTCAATGATGCCGGCGCAGTTATGCATACTGCAAATCTTGCTTCGGACATTGCCGCAGCAGAGGGTATGGAGCTTCTTGTTGATATTACGATTCCCGATGTTCCAGAAAAGCCTGTAATTGAGGATGAAACAAAGGATTACAGCTACGATGAAAACGAAAAATATTTCGTTTTCGAGGAAGTTGTTCGCTCCGGCGAGATAGTTGGTTATAATATTACAGGTCTTTCCGAGCTTGGCAAGGAGCAGACCTCCCTTACCACGCCGAGGGCATATAACGAAAAGAAGATATATTCTATTGAAGCGGGCGCATTTGCCTCCGATAAGATTGAAGAAATTTATATTACAGACTATATTTCCGCTATTGGCGACGGAGCTTTTGCAAACGCCCCCAAACTTAAAAAGGTCCATATACTTGCCAAGGATCCCGATAATACTACGGTAAACAACGTATCTATGGGTCTTTGCAACGGTATGGCAAGCGGTGCTAAATTCTACGTTTCCCCCGAATCTTACAATGATTTTGTATCCAATTATTTCTGGGGACCTTACGCAGGTATGGGTAAGATAGAAAAAGAATAAACAAAAAAGCTCTTGCTTCTCTCTGCATTCTTAGCGGAGAATCAGCAGCACGAAAACATCGGCAGAGAACTTGTTTTCTCTGCCGATTTGTGTTATAATGGGGGCAAAAAAAGCCTTCCTCCGGGAGGAAGGTGGCACGCGGAGCGTGACGGAAGGAGCTTGCGTGACTTTAGCTTTGTACTAACTTCATTGTAACGCGCTCTCCCTCAGTCGCCTACGGCGCCAGCTTCCCTCCCGGAGGGAGCCTTAAGATGCGCGTAACCTTAGTGGTATGGGCTTTGCCCTATGCCTTTGTAATACAAAGGCGAAACTGGCGATAAAATTCCAAGTGTAGACATCACACAGTAGGAGGATAGTTGCAAAATGCAAAGAAAAGATTTTTATATCGAATACTATAATAGAACAAATCGCTTTTTTTCTGACAAGATAATTTGGGGCAA
>SVRQ01000011.1 GCA_015064725.1 Oscillospiraceae bacterium
AATTTCACGTCACGATATGAAAGCGCAATTCACGATATTCAAAATCTGATTGCGTTTCATTACAGAGATGCTTCAAGGAATCCATATTCTATGGATAACTTAATAAAGATTTTATCATTGTGGCATGGTAAAAGTATTAAATAATAGTTGGTATCTTTTTTCTGGCACGTCTTGACAAAAAAGATGCCAACCGAAAAACCCGAGATTTTCTCGGGTTTTCTTCGTTTTACGCCGTTTTCATTACTTTTTTGAAATTCGGATTTGTATACAAATAAAAAGATGCCAATTGGCATTTTCGGGCAAGTGAGCAGAAGTGAACCTTTCCCTTGCTCTTGAATTTGACAAGAAGCGTATTCCATGGTATAATATACCTACAATAATCTCAAAAAGCAAGGAGTCGATCAAGTAATGGTTAACGAAATTATAGAATTACTGCCTTCAACCGAGCTAAAGGCGAAGATCAAAGAAACAAATCATCAGTTCAAGGAAAGTGAACTTTTACAAATTATATACAGATATGCTCCCTCATTTGATACACGTATCGATTTGTTGGAGCGTTTTTCGGGTATTGCTAACTCTGATGTTGCATCGTTAGCAAAGGTTTATATCGAATATGAAAGAGAGAATTTTTCACGCTTTATTGAAGCACCCGAGGGGTTTGTATATGAACTTTGTATCAAAGATAAGCCGGAGGCATACGAAGAAAAATATCTATGCGCGTCTTATCAAGCGGCACTTGTTTGTATTGACCGTTTTTATGAGGAATACGCAGATGTAGATACAAAAGAAACCGAAAAAAGCCGATATATAATCATTAAACGCAAAGTATTTTCGGAGAATGATACATTTGAAGAAGATGCCTATGCAAAATGCGTGCTTGGAGCGAACAAGACCGTTTTGGAAGTGTCAGATTATAGAAATCCTGCTGATTGCGACTCTGAAATTATGTGTTCAGAATGTAAAGAGATCTGCCCTCGCAGATGTGATGATCTGCCTTTTCCTTGTTTTGCACATAACTATGCTGTAATTAAGTATAAAGACTATGACGGGCTTGAACATTTTGGAGTAAATATATGTTTGGGAAAATGTGATGGAATGGCACAGGAGCTCTATGTTATTCCTTTGGATTCTTCTGAAATACGTGAGCATCGTTTTGATGCCGACTTTTTTGACCATGAACATATAGAGCTTCCTCTTGCTACGCTTGCTTCTCCCGATGATTTGGATGAAGTGATGAGAAAAAACTACTTTGATTTTGTTGAACATTGGAGTTCGCGGACTTAAAAAGTACGGAAAATGCATAAATATAGTTGGCATCTTTTTTGTCAACACGTCCCAGAAAAAAGAGAGCAAGTCGAAAGACTTGCTCTCTTTTTTCAACGAAATTCGCCTTGCGGTGAGTGAAATTTGGCTTCGCCAAGTGAAATAGCTCCGCTGTGAAATATTTGCTTCGCAAATGTGATTGGCGAATTTCATTTCACGTCGACCGAAGGGAAACATTTCAAAATTTCCGCAAGGAATTTATTTCACATTCGGCGTGAGCCGAATATTTCACTTTACTAACGCCCCAAAGCGTGCTATAATAAACTCAGAAAGGCGGTGGAGATATGAAAAAAACAAAAAAATACGTTACGGGAAAAGATATACGTCGCAATTATCGTATTTTTCTTATCGGAGCTGTTTTTGCTTTTATTTTTGGACTTTATATTATTTTAGTAATAACGCTTAATCCAACGCCTGCATACGAGAATTTACAAAATGATACGATAGTGGTTGATAATATAAAATATTACACAGGCGTAAAAGGTGGCAGCTATTATGGCTTGACTTCTACCGATGGGATAAAATATCATTTAAGCGGAGATTTTAGTTTCAAAATTCTCGAAGAAAAGCTAATCTATGGAACAGAAATTTTGATAAAATGGCACAACAAGGATAAATTAATGTTTGAAAGGTTTTATATAGAGGAAATATATCTTGACGGAGAAAAACTCTCCACCTATACTAATGACGATAAAGCTTCAAATATTTTTGCTTATGTTGGTGGGAGCGCAATGTTTATCTTAGGAATTGCTGCTATAATATTTTATCACCATATTGTGGCAAAAGAAATTCGCAATCTGCCAAAAAAACATAGAAATTAGTTAGCATCTTTCCCGTCTGCTTACCCCTCAACGAAACACCCGAAAGGGTGTTTTTTCTTCCCACCTTGCACGCTTCATTTTCCTTGACTCTATATTGCTGCTGTGGTAAAATGAATTTACACAGTTGAATTTTCAAAGCGCAAGGAGTGCTCAATAAATGTATAGATCTAAAATGATGATAGTTATGCGCCGAGATTTGAAAATGCGCAAGGGAAAGATCGCAGCGCAAGCGGGACACGCTTGTATAGAAGCGGTTTTGATGGCTCTTAAAAAAGAAGACAGGATGAACGATTTTCAAATAACGCCCGACGGAATGTTTTTGAACGATATGGGAAAACGACCCACTCCGCTTTCGGATTGGTTTGGATATGGTTGCGCAAAGGTGTGCGTTTACGTTGATTCCGAAGAGGCACTGTTGGATATAGCTGAAAAGGCGGAAGAAAAGGGGATCATAGCCGCAGTCATTACGGATGCGGGAATGACGGAGTTCCACGGTATGCCTACAAAAACCTGCCTTGCACTTGAGCCTCTGCCCACGGAAACAGCGGATGAGCTGACAGGCGGTTTGCCGTTGTATTGATTTAGAGTAAAAAAGTTATATTGTAAATGCAGAAAGGATGCCATACAATGAAAAAACTTTTCACATTATTTTTAACCCTTTGCCTTATATTCATTACCTCTTGCGGGGATAATTCTGAAAAAGATAAAGGAGCTGTTTATATGAATATTACTGCAAAAGAAGCTAAAGAGACTATGGATAGCGAAACAGGGTACGTTATTCTCGACGTGCGCACCGAGGAAGAGTTTGCCGAGGGGCATATCCCGGGCGCAATTCTCATTCCCGATTATGAGATCAAAGAAAAAGCGCCTGAATTGCTTCCTGATAAGGATGTGCTTATTCTTGTGTATTGCAGAAGTGGCAGAAGAAGCAAGCTTGCTGCAGAAAAGCTTGTTTCCCTTGGTTATACCAACATAAGAGAGTTTGGCGGTATAATCGATTGGGAATATGAGATCGAAAAATAGTAAAAGGCAGAGGAAACTCTGCCTTTTATCATAAATTTTTTACAAAAGTTCATAGAAAGTTCATTGCAATAGATTTTGAGGTATGTTATCATTTTATAGGTAATAAGGGAATTTGTTGGGGCATTTTGCCTCCCGGAAAGAAGGAATGATGATGAATAATAACAAAATATCTTTCAGAGAAAGAATGGTTCGCTTTATGTACGGCAGAAATGGCGTTGATACGCTTTGTAACGTGCTTATGATAACTTACGCTGTCCTTGCGGTGATCAATCTTTTTATAGGTTCTGTTTGGCTGTCGCTTGCTACGCTGGCTTTGGCGGTTTACGCGATATTCCGAATGATGTCGCACAACGTAGCGAAACGCAGGGCGGAAAACGCGCGTTTTTGCGGTATGGGCAGGAAGATAAAACAATGGTTTAAGCGAATGAATAATAAGTTTCGCGACAGAAAGACACACGTTTACCGCAAATGCCCTCATTGCAAGAACACGCTTCGCTTACCTAAAGTCAAGGGGGAGCATACTGTAAACTGCCCCTGCTGCAATAATAAATTTGATGTGAAGATAATAAGATAAGAGCAAAAAGAAAAGACCGCGAAAAGAAAAGACCGCGTTTGCGGTCTTTTCGATTTATTTAAGCATTCTTTTTCTTGCCAAGCTGTTTGAGAACAATAACGGCAATTGCAAAGAGAGCGAGCGCTGTTGCCCACATAATAACACAGCTGAGAACGCTGCCAAGGTTTACGCACAAGCCCGCAACAACGTAGGATATTGCCGCGATACCTGCAACGAGGGAAGCGTAGGGAAGCTGAGTGTTAACGTGGTCAACGTGGTTGCACTGCGCACCTGCGGAAGCAAGGATAGTTGTATCGGAGATGGGGGAGATGTGGTCGCCGAATACAGCACCGCCGAGTGTAGCGGAAACTGTAAGAACAGCCATTGTACCGCTGCCGCCGAGGATCGTTACTGCGATCGGAACGAGAACACCGAACGTGCCCCAAGATGTACCTGTGGAGAATGCGATAGCACCTGCGAGGATGAAGAAGATAGCGGGGAAGAGGAACTGAGGGAATGCGCTGTTTGCAAGGTTTGCTTCAACGAATGCCTGAGCATCGAGGTAACCGCCCTTAGCGCCCATAATGCCGGAGATGGACCAAGCGAACGTGAGGATGAGGATGGCGGGAACCATTGCCTTGAAGCCGTCTGTAAAGCTGCCTGTGATCTCCTTGAAGGAAACTACGCGCGCTATCATATAATAAACGGAGATTATAACGAGCGCTACTGTAGAACCGATAGCAAGGGACATACCTGCGTCACAGTTGGAGAAAGCTTCGATAAAGTTTGCGGACTGGAGCTCTTTGTCGATAAGGCCTGTATCCCAGTTGTAGAAGAAGCCTGTGTAAAGCATACCGCCGATGCAGCAAGCGATGAGCACGAGAACGGGGATAACGAGGTGGCGAACCTTACCCTTGGGGTTAGCGGCAATACCGGAGGAAGCTTCCTCATCGCTTGCGTCTGCGCCTGCGTGAAGATCTCCCGTTGCTTCTGCAATTTCCATATTGCGCTTCATCTTGCCAAAGTCAAATTTGAAGAAGCAGAGAGCGAATACCATAACGAGTGTAAGAAGTGCGTAAACGTTGAAGGGAATGGTTTTGATAAATACCATAAGACCGTCGCCTTCAAGCTCGCCCGCAACAGCTGCAGCCCAGCTGGAGATGGGGGCGATAATGCAAACGGGAGCCGCCGTTGCATCGATGATGTAAGCGAGCTTCGCGCGGGAAACTCTGAATTTGTCCGTAACGGGACGCATAACGGAACCAACCGTCAAGCAGTTGAAGTAGTCATCCACGAAGATGAGGCAGCCAAGACCTGCCGTTGCAGCAAGAACGCCGCTTTTGGACTTGATCTTTTTACTTGCCCAGTCACCGTACGCTTTCGCGCCGCCGGATTTCTGCATAAGAACGACCAAAATGCCGAGAACTACGAGGAAAACGATGATAGGAGTGTTGCTACCAACTTTTTCGCTCATAACCTGATAAAGTGTGAACATCGCTTTAAGCGGATTACCGCCTGCATACATCATTGCACCGACAAAGATACCGAGGAACAGGGAAACGTAAACCTGCTTCGTTACCAATGCGAGCACGATGGCGATGACAGCGGGCAAAAACGCCCATAATGTACCTTCCATTGTGTTTTTCTCCTTTGATGTTAAATTTTATTTTATTTGCGTATGGAAAGCTTGATAAAAAAATCACGGTACTATCAAATACCGTGATGCAAGATCAAAATACTCAATAGCACAACACCGCAAAACGGTGACAGTCGCGCCGATATTTTCGTCGCGCCCGAATAAAGAAGCTTGGGCTGCTTTTTTATTCTCGGCGGCTGCCCCTTTACCACACGGTCAAAACCCATATCCGTGCTTATCTTGAAAGCCGCGCCTCTATCGTGATTTTAGTATAGCCTATGTAGTTTAGCACAATAAAACGCCTTTGTCAACGCTTTTTGTCAATATATATAACAAAAACCGCGAAAATCCGCGGTTTTTATTATAACATAGGCAATTGCGCGTGGAACGTGCACAATTGCTTGTTCAAAAAAAGCGTACCTTTCCACCAAGACTGGAGGTAGGGTGTTGAAGCGTTTGAACGCTTTTTTATACTGAATCCCACTATCAAAAGTAAAAATTCGCGTTAACATAACGCCTCTGAATAAAAATCCGATTTTTACGTAGTGCTTTGTCCCGACTAAAACTTTACAAACAAAGAATGATAAAAGCCTTCTCCCGAAGGAGAAGGCTTTTATCGTTATGCTGTTATTCATCAAGCCGGACCGTCGTATTGCAAGAAAGAAGTGACCGCCAAAAATCCGATTGCAACTATTATGATAAGCGGCCAATACCAGTAGTTTGACAAAACGTACATAAACACGCCTTTTTCTGCCTTTTCCACCGCGATAAGTACGTCTTCTGCCGCCGATCCATCTTTTCTTTCATCGATAAACTTATAATTGGCATCATTTTCGGATTGCCAATCATTCTTGTTTTTCGTATATCTGTCTATCCATTGAGCGTTGGTGTAATAATACGTTACGCCGTCTTTTTCGATCGTCGGGGAGCTGTATGTTTTTGTGTATTGACCTGTGGAAGAAATGATGTAGTTTACCGCGTCCTTGCTCTCGCTTACAAGCATAGGAAGTATCGCACCCTCATCGTTGCGGTAAAACGCACCGTAAGCCGTGCCTTCGCCCACTTTTATGAAATAAGTATCATCTATCTTACCGATTATCTGAAATTTTTTATCGAAGACTTGAACGCCTTTTCCGAACTCCGGCTCAAATGATCCATATAAGCTGAAAAGTGTCATTTCGTATGGCTCCGCCGTAAAGCCTCCCATAAGCGGATTTACCGTGTTCACGGGTGTTATCTCTACAAAATAAGTGCCTGCTTCTATATTGTCAAGAGAGATAACGGTAAGATCGTTTGCGCCTTTTATCTTGCTTTCGGAAATGACTGCCATATCGGAGCTATATACGGTCGCTTTCCAATAGTACGTGTATCCCGTCCAATTCTTTTGCAGAGATTGAAAAAGAATGACGGCATCTCCGCGCTCCGTGAATTCAAAGCTATATAGGTTGGCATCGTTTTCGTCTTCGAGATTATCCGTGATCGTTTCATCCGAAAGCGTTTTTGCATCCTCGGATACGGAAATATCTGCGGCTTGTATCGGGACGAGCAAATTAAGACAGAGCAAGATCAAGGCAAAGACACACGAAAATACTTTTGAAAATTTTTTCATAACACACCTCCTGCGCTTATATTATAACATAACTGCGATAATATATCAATAAGCAAAAAAGCCTGCCTTGCGGCAAGCTTTTTTGTTTATATCTTTACGGAATATGAAATATATTTACACTGATTATTTTAACTGATATATCAGTAAAGTCTGATGTCGAGTTCAGGCTCTTCTCCGATATATTTACATTCAAAATATGCAATAAGTTCAGGGGTAAGGATATTTTTCCTTAACAAAATACTTTTGCATTGAGGATTGAATACGAGTACAAGAATGAACGAAGTAAATTGGGACCAGGTCATTCTGTATTTGCCGCATTCTATCATACTGAGTCTGATGCGGGAAACACCCGTTCTTTCGCCGAAATCATTCTGCGAAAGGCTGAGAACTTTGCGAAGAGAGGGGAGATTTTCTGCAAGAGCATCTTTTAATTGGTTTTTTGTTTCTTCCGATAAAGAAACGATCTGTTTGCTTTTTTTCATTTAAAATACCTCACATAAAAAGTTGCCGGTAATATATATTCATATATTTCTGTAAAGTGCATTAAATAGTTCGCGTGCGCGTTCGTCCTTTCCGGATAGGTGCAGATAGCCGAAAACGGCTTCCATACCCGTTGCGCGGTGGTATTCGACAGCGCTCGCATTTTTTGGCTTTCCGTTTACTTTGTGGTTTCTGCCCAGGCGGTATATCGCCGCTTCCTCCTCTGTAAGAAGCGGAAGAAGGGTATCTACCTTTTCGCTTTGCGCGGGCGCGCAAACAAGCTTTTGTGCAGCGGCGGAAAGCTTACCCGTTTTTGTTTCGCCGGAGGAGATGAGAAGCTCGCGCACAAAAAGCTCCAAAATTCCGTCACCTATATAGGCAAGAACTATTGCATCGTATTGTGCGTTCATTTTTCTTCTCCGTTCGGCTTCTTTTTGGTAAATACAAGCCATTTGCTTGTTATATAATTTATGATAATGACAGCTATGGATATAATAAGCTTAGCTATCCACGGGTTTTTGACAGGTACGAGAGCGTATTCGCCCGAAAGAACAACGTCGCCCACGATAGAGAGCGCAAGAGTTATTGCGCGGGAACCGAAAAATTTCAAAAATTCCGTTGCGGCTTTTTCATCAGTCGGCTTGAATACGAGCAGCTTGCTTGCAAAATAGGAAAATACAACGGCAACGAACCAAGCTATAGAATAAGAAAGAATGTTGGGGGATATTCTTTGCAAAAATTCGCCGCCGACGCTGGGAACAAACAGCACGAAAAGGGTGTAAACGACCCAATCCACTGCTGTTGTAAGCACGCCGACACCAAGGTACATTATCTGTTCCTTGAATTTTGTAAGGTGCAGGAAGCGGAGCACTGCATCCGCTATTTTATTTATAAATTTTATCATTCGGCGTCCTCCTTTGAAAGAGCGTCTAAAGCATTGAAAAATTCATTCCTTGAAATAAGGGTGTTTACCGCATAAATAAGGGAGCCGCAGGAGATTATCGAGGGAAGACCAAGCAAGCGTGCAAGCTTTTTACGTTTTTGCTCGCTTCCCGTGCCTCCCGAAAGACCAAGCTCGTAAAAATCCGCTTTCGTAAGGGAGAGCGTGTCCTCTTTTGCCGTTTTTTCGGCATCGTCCGCAAAGGGGGCGAGTGCCTTTTCAAGCCATTCGCGGCTCATGCCCTCTACGCCGAGAAGCCCCGCCTTGGAGGGATTTTTTTTGCGTTTTTCCTTGCCCTCTATTTCGGGTGTGTAGATATGCGTTATTTTATCGTTTGAAATTATGTTTTTAAGATGGTTTCTTATAACAAGACCTGCGCCGTCGCTGTCCGTTATAACGATGACGCCGTTCTTTTGTGCGAGCTTGCGAAGAAATTCCGCTTTTTCCGCTTTTGAAAATATGCCGAAGCCGTCCGTGGTTATGACGTTTGCTTTTGCAACGGAGAGTATCTTCAGCCTGTCGTATTTACCCTCGACTATAATGGGGCGCGATATATTCATCATAACAGCGACCTCGGTGTGTAGATTTTTGCGACGAGAGTTTCAAGCACGACCCAAGGGTCTGTGGGGGAGCTTTTTAGCTTCAAGTCGGCTTTATAAGCCTCGTCGATGCAGGATTCCAGCTTTTCTATCGGAACCTGAGCAACAGATGCCATAAGGCGTGCGGCGCGGCGGGAATCTTTTGCCTTGAGCGTTTTTGCGCATTCTGCGGCTGTCTTACCCGCAAGCAGAGCTGTTTTCGCCACGAGCATATCGCTGTAAAGCCCGGAAAGGCGGGCGAGTATCATTACCGGTTCGCGCTTTAAGTCGCGCAGGGCATAAAGCGCGGCAAGGACCTCTTTTATATTCCATTTTTCTGCGGCATTGGAAAGCGCAAAAGGCATTTCCTCTCGCTCGCTCATAGCGCAGACGAGTGCGACGTCCTCTTTTGTGATCGTTTTTTTGCCGTTTATTTGGGCATATGCTTCAAGCTTTGCAAACTCGGAGTTTATGGTGAACATTCTGCAAGCGCACATATCTGCAAGCAGGAGCGCCGCGTCCTGTGCTATAAAAAGCTCCTTTGCGGCAAAATGCTTTTTTTCCCACGTTGCAAGGCGTTCCGGCGGGAATGTGTCAAACCGCACGGCTTTTGCAGCAGAGGCAAGCTTCTTGTATGTTGCGCTCGTTTCCGTCTTATAATCGACGACGTATTCGTTTTCGCGCAGATTCAACACCGTTACGGTGTCCTCCGCTTCGTTTGCGCGGGAGAGGACGGCAATAAGGGAGTCCAATGCCTTTTGGGAAATACCCGTAAGAGAAAGATCGCGTATTTCCACAAGCTTTTGCTCCTGCATCATCGGCATAGCGTCCACTGCGTCGGAAAGACGCGCAAAAAGCTCATCCTGTGAAAGATTTGACGTTGCGGCAAAAGATATAATAAAGTGGTTAAAAGGCTCGAAGCCCTCTGCCGTCAACACCTTTTTGCGTATTTTACCGAGGTAGTGTTCTTTCATAAAGTCCTCGTCGCCGTAGAAAACGTACGCGCCGAAAAGACCTTTTTTGAGGTCCGCCGAAAGCTTTTCTTCCGTATAAGACAAAACCTTTGCTTTTGCGTCTTTTGCCATTGCGCGAATCGTTCCTTTCTGTCGATTTGTTTTTTATGAAAAGATGTTTTGGAATAAAATGGAGTTTTGCACATTTCCCACATAGTTTTCCACGGGGATTTTTGTCGCACGCAGTCGAACGCAACAAAAAAACACTTTTTTCCACTTTCCGAAATCAGCCACATAGGGGCGGTATTACCGCCCCTATGCAATGAGTGAATTAAAAATTTTATTATTTATAAAGAGGATGCTTTTTGCAGATCTCTGCAACGCCTGCGATAATGGCTTCTTTGCTGTTTTCAAAGTCTTTTGCCGCAAGAGCCATAAGGTGAGCGACCTTTTCAAAATCTTCCTCTACAAGGCCGCGGGAAGTAGCCGCGGGAGTACCAACGCGAAGACCGCTTGTTACAAACGGGCTCTGAGGGTCGAAGGGGATGGCGTTTTTGTTTGCTGTGATGTGGACTTCCTGAAGTCTTGCTTCGTATTCCTTACCAGTAAGACCCATATTGCGAAGGTCAAGGAGGATGAGGTGGTTATCCGTACCGCCGGAAACAAGGTCGAAGCCTTCCGCAAGAAGAGCCTTTTCAAACGCTTTTGCGTTCTTCACGATCTGTTCCTGGTAAGCCTTGAATTCGGGCTTGAGCGCTTCGCCGAAGCAAACGGCTTTAGCGGCGATGATGTGCATAAGGGGACCGCCCTGTGTGCCGGGGAATATAGCCTTATCGATCTGCTTTGCAAGCTCTTCGCGGCAAAGGATCATACCGCCGCGGGGACCGCGGAGCGTTTTGTGTGTTGTTGTCGTAACTATGTCCGCATAGGGAACAGGGTTGGGGTGAAGACCTGCCGCAACAAGACCTGCGATGTGCGCCATATCTACCATAAAGTATGCGCCGACCTCTTTTGCGATAGCGGAGATCTTTTCAAAATCGATAATTCTGGGGTAAGCTGAAGCGCCTGCAACGATGAGCTTGGGCTTGCATTCAAGCGCTTTTGCGCGAAGGTCATCGTAATCGATGCGGTGTGTGTCTGCCGTAACACCGTAAGAAACGAAATTAAAGAAAGAACCGGAGATGTTAACGGGGGAGCCGTGAGTCAAGTGTCCGCCGTCAGCAAGGCTCATACCAAGAACCGTGTCGCCGGGACGAAGGAGAGCAAAGTAAACGGCTGTGTTTGCCTGCGCGCCGCTGTGGGGCTGTACGTTTGCGTGCTCTGCACCGAATATTTCTTTTGCACGGTCGCGCGCTATATTTTCAACAACGTCTGCATACTGGCAACCGCCGTAGTAACGCTTGCCGGGATAGCCTTCCGCATATTTATTCGTAAAAGGGGAAGCCATAGCAGCCATAACCGCTTCGGAAACGAAATTTTCGGAAGCGATAAGCTCAATGCCGTCCTGCTGGCGTTCAAGCTCGAGCGCAACGGCAGCGCCTACTTCGGCATCCGCATTTTTGACAAATTCAAGATTTTCAAGAATCATAGGAAACCTCCAAAATTTATTTATTCAATATAAATTATATCACGGTTTTTATTTAATAGCAATACAAAAAACGAGAAAAAGCAAGGAAGAAAGCGGTTTTTTAATACTTTTTCCTCGTTTTGGAAAACGAAAACGCGTTTTACTTTTGAATTTGTTCAAAAAATCATATTTTAAATTCATTTTTATCTCTTTTCAAAAACTGTTGAAAAAATCTGAGTATCGTGTTATACTATTAGTTATAATAGTATATATTAAATTTTTTCTTTCGGGGAAACGTATGACAAGACAGGAAAAAATACGAAATTTTTCGATAATAGCACACATCGACCACGGCAAAAGCACCCTTGCCGACAGAATTCTTGAAAAAACGCAGAGTATTGCAACCCGTGATATGGAGGAGCAGATACTCGATAATATGGATATTGAGCGCGAGCGCGGAATCACCATCAAGGCGCGTGCCGTAAAGCTCAATTATAAAGCCAAGGACGGCGAAACGTATGAGTTCAACCTCATCGATACCCCCGGACACGTGGACTTTAACTATGAGGTGTCCCGTTCCCTCGGCGCGTGCGAAGGCGCGCTCCTCGTTGTTGACGCAACGCAGGGTATTGAAGCGCAGACGCTTGCAAACACGTATCTTGCGCTTGACGAAAACCTTGAAATAATTCCCGTTATCAACAAAATAGACCTGCCCAGCGCGGATATTCCCGGTGTCCGCAAGGAGATAGAGGACGTTATCGGTATTCCCGCGGATGATTGCCCCGCGGTTTCCGCAAAGACGGGGCTTAACATTGAAGATATTCTTGAAAAGATAGTTTCCGATATTCCCGCACCCCACGGCGATGAGAACGCGCCTCTTAAAGCGCTCATCTTCGACTCCTATTACGACTCCTACCGCGGCGTAGTTATCTACGTTCGCGTGGAGCACGGCAAGATTCGCCAAGGCACGAAGATCCGCCTTATGAACACGGGTGCGACGTTCGACACGGTGGAGGTAGGTTATATGTCCGCGTTCGGGCTTATGCCCGCGAAGGAGCTTTCCGCAGGCGAGGTAGGCTACATCACCGCAAGTATCAAGAGCGTTGCGGATACGCGCGTTGGCGATACCGTTACGGACGATGATGACCCCACGGCAGAGCCTTTCCCCGGCTTCCACGCCGCACAGCCTATGGTTTACGCAGGTATCTATCCCGCGGACGGAGCGAAATATCCCGATCTGCGCGATGCGCTTGAAAAGCTTCAGCTTAATGACGCGGCACTCACGTTTGAGCCCGAAACGAGTATTGCGCTCGGCTTCGGCTTCCGTTGCGGCTTCCTGGGACTTCTTCATATGGAGATAATCGCGGAGCGATTGGAGCGCGAGTTCAATCTCGATCTTGTAACTACTGCGCCGAGCGTTATTTACAGACTCACTCTCAAAAACGGCGACGTTATATATATCGATAACCCCGCAAACTATCCCGAGCCCGACCAGATAAGCGTTGCGGAAGAGCCTGTTGTTAAAGCAAGCATTATTGTTCCCACGGAATACGTCGGCGGCATTATGGACCTTTGCCGCGACCGCCGAGGCGATTATAAGGATATGAAATATCTTGACAGCACGCGTGTGGAGCTTCACTATACGCTTCCGCTTAACGAGATAATCTATGATTTCTTTGATGCACTCAAGAGCCGTTCCAAGGGCTATGCCTCCCTCGACTATGAGCTTGCTGGATACCTTGAAAGCAAGCTTGTGAAGCTTGAGGTGCTCCTTAACGGCGAGGTAGTTGACGCTCTCTCCTTTATCGTCCATGCGGACAAGGCTTACTCCCGCGGCAGAAAGATAGTTGAAAAGCTGCGCGACAATATACCGCGCCAGCTCTTTGAGGTTCCTGTTCAGGCGGCTATCGGCGGCAGAGTTATCGCGCGCGAAACTGTTCGCGCTATGCGTAAGGACGTTCTTGCAAAATGCTATGGCGGCGATATTACGCGTAAGAAGAAGCTGCTTGAAAAGCAGAAGGAAGGCAAGAAGCGTATGAGAAAGCTCGGCAGCGTGGAGGTACCGCCCGAAACGTTTATGGCGGTGCTCAAGCTCGACGAGGAGTAATTATTATATTTTTAAGAAAGGAATGTATATTATGGCTTCGCAAAATAAAAATTTGGGGATATATATCCACATTCCTTTTTGTGCGCAAAAATGCGCTTACTGCGATTTTTATTCCGTAACGGATACACAGGCTATGCGTGAATATACTCTTGCGCTTACTTCGCACATACGCGCAAAAAAAGCGCTCGGTAAAAACCGCACCGTGGACAGCATATATATCGGCGGCGGCACACCAAGCCTTTTGCCTGCCGCGTATATGGAAAAAATCCTTGAAACTGTGTATGACGTTTTTAACGTATCCGACAAAGCGGAGATCAGTATGGAGGCAAACCCCGGCACGCTGGACAGCGGCAAGCTCGCCGCTTACCGCGCTATGGGCATAAACAGATTGAGCATAGGTCTGCAAAGCGCGCACAACGATGAGCTTTCTATGCTTTCCCGCATACATACCATAGAGGAATTTGAAAACTCCTTTATGCTTGCGCGGATGGAGGGCTTTGACAATATCAATGTCGATATTATCTACGCCCTGCCCAACCAAACGAAAGCATCGCTTGCCTCAACGCTGGATTTTGTGATATCTATGGCACCGGAGCATATCTCCTTTTACGGCTTGAAAATAGAGGAAAATACGCCTTTCGGAAAGAATCCGGAAATTCAAAAGGCTTTGCCGGATGAGGATGCGCAGTATGAAATGTATATGGATTCCTGCAAAGCGTTGGACGAACACGGGTACATCCAATATGAGATCAGCAATTTTTCCAAAAAAGACTGCGCTTGCCGCCACAATATCAAATATTGGACGTGCGACGATTATATTGGTTTTGGACCTGCGGCATATTCTTTTTACGGAAACAGCATATATTCCTACGTTAAGGACGTGGAAAGATATATCTCCTGCTTTGATGACGAGCAGGCTATCCTGGATTCCGAGGAAAAGCTTACCGCACAGCAGATCGCAACGCAGTACGTTATGCTGCGTTTCAGACTTCGTGCAGGCATAAATACGGCGGAATATGCACGCCGCTTCGGAGAGGACTTCGAGGAAAAATACGGCACTAAGCTTGAACGCTTCCTTAAAGAAAAATACATCATACGAACAACGGGCGGCTATAGGCTCTCCCGCAGGGGTATGATGATCTCCAATTACATATTAAGCGAGATACTCGATTTTGAATAATAATCCGCAGCACTGCTTGCCGTTCGGCAAACAGTGCTGTTTTTCGATATACTTTTTTCTTGACAAACGATTATATATATGGTATAATTCTTTAGCAAAATTAAATACGGAGAAGTACTCAAGTGGCCGAAGAGGCGTGACTCGAAATCTCGTAGGGCGTGAAAGCGTCGCGTGGGTTCAAATCCCACCTTCTCCGCCAACAAAAACAGAACATTTGTCTACCGACAAATGTTCTGTTTTTGTTTATCCAAGCCGCAGGCTTGGCATATCATCGCCGCACAACGTGCGGTGCATATCATCAAGGGCGGCAAGCCGCCCTTGTATCTCATCACGCGCCAGCGTGCATCTTGCCTGCGGCTTGATGATATACAATGCTTCGCATTGATGATATACCGCAACGAGTTGCGGATGATATACACGCCTTTGGCGTGATTGGGATGCGAGTTGGCGAAAAGTTCTTGAATTAGTCTATAAAATATGATATAGTACTCTCGAAGGGAGTGATAATATGGCGAAAAACTATTTGTTGATATATTCGGAGCAGCTTGCAACCAATATAGAACTGCTTTGTCAAAATATAAAAGCTCCTTCCAACACTCTCTTTCAAATTCGCAAAAGCTCAAGTAGTGTGTATGCAAATATTCGTGAAGCCAATTACGGACGGAGTAAAGCGGATATGCTGTCAGAATTCGAAATATCTCTTAAGGAATGTAGTGAAACCGAAGGTTGGTTACAGTTGTTTTTCAATACAAACGGTATTGATGAAGAAACATATAAAGACTTTAGAAATTTTTGCGGTCGTATCAGACGAATGTTGATCGCAAGTTGTAAAACCTTGAAGGAGAATGCAAGATGAAAAACATATATAAAATAATATCCTTGTTTATTTTCGTTTGCTTGCTTGTTGTTTTTGCGGCGGGATGCGCCTCGTTTGATACCGAAACTTCAGAAAGCACGCTTGGAGATATTCAAGGTGGAGGCAAAACGGACGAGGTTACATCATTCTATGAAGATCCTTTACATAGACCCGTTGACTATCCGAAATTGTATTATCCTGCCGGAAACAAAATGTTTGCAAAGCTTGAAATCACCAAAGTCTATGACGAAGCATATTTTCTTGCAAGCGACGGTGAATTTAAAAAGCCGTATCTGCTTGCAGAGGTTACTGTGCTTGAAGATTTTTATAAATATACGGAAGAAAACACTTCTTTTACGGTGATGCTTGCGCTTGAAAGTGCAGAAGACGGAGCTTTTCAAAAAACGAAGGAAGTTTTTACAAGGGCGGATAATTTATATGCATATTGCTCGCTTAAGGGCGGGGAAGGCTACCTGAACGTTGAGATGGTGGCGAAAAATGCGGACGATATAAAGCTCGGCGTTTTTTCGGACGATATAAGGATCGATCTGCTTTATCTTATACCCTGTGTGGGCGGATGTGCAGATCTTACCTTGCTGAAAGATAAAGAAAACGAATACGCCGAAAAGCTGAAAGATTTTGTTTATGACGGGCAGCTTGCCGCGGAGCTTGAAAACAATATAAAAGAACTTGCGAAAAAGTAAAATAACACAAAAAGATCCACCGAAAGGTGGATCTTTTTGTGTTATTTAAATTTCAGCTTTTGAGAAGCTTGGAAGATGCATCACACGTTCATTTCGTATTCAAACGTGAATTCTCTTTCATTGAATTTATACATTTCGGGAAGTCTGGGACCGCAGGAGTTCGTGCCGATGCCATTGTTCTTGTATGCGATGATAACGATGGAGTTTTCGGAAGGCTCAAGCTCGCTGTCGTGCTTTGCATCCGTGAGCATTTCGGGGGTGTAATGGATCGCGGAAAAATCGAAGCCGTTTCCTGTGAAATTAACGTTTCTGCCGTTGCCGATAAGCGTAAGCATATCTGCGCCTATGTGGTTGCCGCATTCCTGGGGCATTATCATAGAATGATCGTATTCGTCCGTAACCGTGGAATCGTAAATGCCATAGAAGGCGTGCGCCTTCATATCAACGTAGCAGGAACCGGGGCCGTATGCCGCGTACTTGATGTCTTCAAATTCTTTTGCAAACTCAAAGAGCATACCGAAGCGCGGAACCTGATCCATATGGTTATCCTTGTGCTTTATACCGTGGAATTTTGTTTTTATGTTGCCGCCGTTTACGGTGATCTCGATGTCAAGGTAGAAAAGGGGAGTCCTTGCTTTAGGTCCTATAATGCCTTTCATAGAGATGATAACGGAGCCGTTTTCCTCGCGGATATCAAAGCTGTTTGCGGCATAGGAGGAATAGCGAGTGAACTGACCGTCCCAGCGGCGAACCTGGTTCATATCGTTGTCCGTGGGTGCGCGCCAAACCGTTATGCGAGAGGGAGCTGCGAGCATTTCCTTGCCATCCTTAACAATAGAGGTAAAGGATGCTTTTGCAAGGTCGAGCGTGATGCTTGCGTTTTCGGATGTGATATACGCGAATCTGCCCTCTACCTTTGCGCTTGTGGGAACGAGCGCGGGGGATTCCTCTGCTTTTTCGATGATGGTATTAACGGGCAGCTGTATCTGCGTTGCACAATAGCCTTCCTCTGCAAAAGCGGTTTCGTTTTTATAGTAAACGCCGAAGTTGATGAAGCATTTGTCATATGTCTTTTCGGGGAGCGCGCCGATGGAAACGTCAACGGTCTTATGCGCGGGAACGCAAACGTCGAGCGTACCGGCAGCAAGGACTTCTTCGCCGCAAACCACTTCGTACGCTATATCGAAGAGGTCTTCCGTGGAAACGAAGTCTAGCGTGTTGCGAACCGAAAGCACGCCTGCTTTTTCGTCCTTCCAGGAGATCTTAACGGGCTCCTGAGCCTTTTTAAGAATATCGAAGGCAAGGTGGGGAGTTCTGTCCGGAGCGACAACGCCGTCGCAGCAGAAGTTTTTATCGTTGGGAATATCACCGAAGTCGCCGCCGTAGCCGTAGCTGCCGTCGGGGCGGAGAGCCGCGTGGTCTGCCCATTCCCAAACGCAGCCGCCGATAAGACGGGGGTAGCGGTAGAACATATCCCAATATTCTTCAAGACCGCCGGGACCCATACCCATCATATGGGAGTATTCGCAAAGGAAGTACGGACGGGGATCTTTATGGTAGTTTTCGCCTTCTTCATAAATGGGGTTTATGTATGCTGATTTGTACATCTCTTTTTTGATGTAGGGATACATCTCGCTGCATATGTCAACGCATTTGTGGTGGTAAAGCTCCAGCTTTTTAACGGGGTCATCCTCGAACCACATAACGGATGCCGTTCCCTGATAGTGAACGAAGCGTTCGGGGTCTCGCGCTTTTGTCCATTTTGCCATTTCAATGTGGTTTTCACCGAAGTGGGATTCATTGCCCAGCGACCACATAATAACACAGGGGCTGTTTTTATCTCTTTCGAGCGTGCGCTCCATTCTGTCCATATAAGCGGGGAGCCAATCGGGGTTGCCGGAGATAACGTAGCTCATATCCATTCTGTCGCCGTCGGGCGTGCGGATGGCAAGCTCAACGCCGTGTGTTTCGATATCGCATTCGTCAACAACGTAGAAGCCGAGCTCATCGCACATTTCGTAGAAGGAGGGAAGGCTGGGGTAATGGGAGGTACGCACGCAGTTTGAGTTTGTCGCCTTCATCATAAGAAGATCGTGCAGGTTTTCATCCTGCGTGATCGCATAGCCCTTTGCGGGGTGCGTATCGTGGTGGTTTATACCTTTAAGCTTAACGGGAACGCCGTTTACAAGCAGCTCACACTTGTCGGAAACGGAAAGTTCGCGGAAGCCGAATTTTTTGAAGATGAATTCGCCGCCGTATTCGATAAGAAGACCGTAAAGATTGGGCGTTTCCGCATTCCAGAGAAGCGGGTCTTTAACGCTTGAGCCGTAAACCGTGTCGCCGTCTGCGCTCATGACCGTGATCTTTGCCTCTTTATCAATGTCAACGTTTACTGTACCGTCGTTTTTCGTATGGATGAAAAAGTCCCAAACGTGACCCTCCGGGCGGTCGAGCAGGTAAACGTCACGGAAGATGCCGTTATAGCGGAAGCAGTCCTGGTCTTCAAGGTACGTTGCATCGCTGTAAGTGTAAAGCTTGACGGAGATATCGTTTTCACCGTTTACAAGGAAATCGGAAACGTCGAATTCCGCCATAAGGCGGGAGCCCTTGGACATACCGACGAACCTGCCGTTTACGAAAACCTCGAACATAGAGCAAGCACCGTCGAACATAAGATACTGCTTTTCGTGCTTTTTAGCGTAGCTGAACTTTCTGTGGTAAACGCCCACGGGGTTTTCAAAAGTAACGTGGGGCGGGTCGAAGGGGATGGGATAGTTTACGTTCGTGTACTGTATCTGACCGTAGCCGAAGCACTGCCAGCAGGAGGGAACGGGAAGTGTATCTTTATATGAAATATCGGAAATGCACGCGGGCATTTCAAGCTCTGTTTCAAAATATGCAAAATCCCAAGTTCCGTTAAGAAGCATATAGTTTTCGTTTTCGGTAATATCGCCCGCTATCGCTTTTTCGGCGGATGAATAAGGGAAGTAATATGCTCTGGGAGAAAGGCGGTTTATTCCGACCTCGCGCATATCGAATTTTGCGGTCTTGTTCATATTTCGGGTACTCCTTTATTTTTTTATCTTTATGTTAACGCCGTTTACTTCAACGTCGTTGTCTGCACGGATGAGAATGTATTTTATGCCGTCTATGACGCGCGTTTCCACAACGTCGCTCTTTTCGGGATCTACCTTTACCACAACGTCGGGCGTGCGGAGCTGAAAGCTGTTTTTATCGATGATGTTCTGCGGAGAAAGCTCCGTATTCTCCCCGAAAGCTTCGTCGTATTTTTTGTCAAATTCCGTAACGTGCTCCTCCGTAACGCCGCAGGAGGTGAGTATATCCTTTACAGTCCCCTTGTTTATGACGAGGGGGTCTTCCTCTCGGTTCTCCTTGTGCGTTTCGATCATTCCGCGAAGCTCCGTATGAACGGATTCCACAACGTCATAGCTGCAATCCTCCGCAACGGCTTCCGCAAGCAAGGAATTGAAGGTCTCCTTCTGCTCTGCGGCGGGCATGGGAAGTTCCGTTCCGAACACGGCGTCAACGAAATCCTTGCGGTTTTCCGCCGTGCTTCTGGAATAGTAGAGAGCTTTGTAGATATTTGCGGCTCTTCCGTCGAACGAGGGGAACATAAAGCCGAACTCCGGCGCACACACCACTGCGTCCTCGCACACGTTGCGAAGCTTGCTTTCGTGGATATAATACGTAAGGGAATATTTTGACGTTTTTATGGGGCAAATACAGCAGAGTATATAGGAGAAGGAGGAGGAAGAATCGCTGTCCTCGCCGTCCCCGCCCTTGGAGAATACGTCGTAGCAATCGTAAGCCATCATCAGAAGATAATTTCCCTCCATTTGTATGGAGGCGATGGCTTTATCGTAAAAAGCGTGAAGCTTTTCTTCGTCCTTGAGCTCGCAGGCGCGAAGCTGGGAAAGAAGCTTATGCTCCTCTCCCGTAAGCACCTGATTATTGGAGAAGGAGATATCTATAAGGTTTTTTCCGATAGAGCCCGAAAGCGTCTTTTTTATAACGGCGAGAATGGCTTCCGCTTCTTCCTCGGAAAGCATACCGAGGGATTGGCTGAATTCGGAAACGATCTCCTTTTTCTCGTTTACAAAAATGCCGCGGACGTGGTTTATATTTGTTCTGTCTGCGCGAAAACGGCGGCGTATTTCGGCGACTTCTTTTTCGTTCATTTATCTTCACTCCTTTTGGAAAATGCGTTTACTTAATTTTACTACAAAATAACGATTATTTCAATAAACAATCTGTAACAAAAATAAATTACTTTTTCTATTCAAAAAGTCTTTTTGTTGTGCTATTATATAACTATGAAATTTAAGGATGTGATGATATGCAAAAGATAGTTTCCTCCCGTGTTATGCGCGAAAGCGATGCATACACCTGCGAAAACGTGACGGACTCCAAAACGCTTATGCGCCTTGCGGGGGAGGGTATAGTGAAAAGCTTTCCTTTTTACGGGAAGATCGCGGTCGTTTGCGGAAGCGGCAACAACGCGGGCGACGGCTACGTTGCCGCAAGGCTTCTTTTTCAAAAGGGATTGGACGTAACGGTCTTTCTTGCAAGCGATAAATTTTCTGCGGACGGAAAATATTATTTTGATATGTGCGTATGCGCGGGCGTGAAAACGGAAGCTTTTTCGCCGGAAACGGACTTTTCTTCGTTTGATATAATACTTGATTGCCTTCTTGGTACGGGCTTTAAGGGAAAGGCGCGCGGAAATATCGCTCTTGCGATAGATAAAATAAACGAAAGCGGAGCGCACGTTATAAGCGCGGATATAAACAGCGGTCTTTGTGCGGACAGCGGAGAGAGCGAAAAATGCGTTATCTCCGACCTTACCGTATCCATCGGAACGTATAAGTACGGCCACTTTCTCGGTATGGCGAAGGACGTTATGCGCGAAAAAACGAATATTGACATCGGCATCGGTATTCGCGGCAAATATGCCGTCCTTGCCGAAAGGGATTCGTTCCTGCCGCTTCTCTTGCCGCGCAGAAACGCCTCCAACAAGGGAACTTACGGCTACGTCGGTATTATGGGCGGCTGCGTGGAATATTCGGGGGCTGTAAAGCTTGCAAATCTCGGCATATCGGCGCTTCGCGCAGGATGCGGCGTGGCAAAGCTCATCGTTCCGCAGGGCATCGCGCAAAGCGTTGCACCATTCCTTCTTGAAAGCACGCTTTGCCCCTTGCCCGATGAAGGCGGACACATCATATTCGATAAAAATGCAATAGATGCGGCAACGGCTCGCCTTGCCTGCCTTTCTGTCGGGATGGGATGGGGAGCTTCGCCCGAAAACGAAAAAATACTTTCATATATCCTTTCGGAAAAGGAGTTTCCGCTTATAATCGATGCGGACGGGCTCAATACCCTTGCAAAAATGGACAAAGAGCTTCTTAAAAGCACGAAATGCCGCGTACTTCTTACTCCGCACCCGAAGGAGTTTGAGCGTCTTTTTGGTATTGGCGTTTGCGAATTGCAAAAAGATCCTGTAGCGTATGCGGAATCTTTTGCGCGCGAATACGGAGTTATCTTGCTTCTTAAAGGGGCTTCCACCGTTGTTACGGACGGGGAGCGTACATATATCGTTGACCGCGGCTGCGCGGGAATGGCGACGGCGGGAAGCGGGGACGTGCTTTCCGGTGTTCTTACAGGGCTTTTAGGATATATGCCGTATTCGCCGCTTACCGTTTCTCTCGGTGCATACGTTGCAGGACGCGCAGGGGAGCTTGCCGCGGAGCAAAATACTGATATTGCAATGACGTCAGGGGACAATGCATCAATGCTTTCGCGCGCATGGAAAGAGCTTATAGAATAGTATTTGTGTATCTTTTACGAAAACATATGGCGTTTTTTCAGCATATTAACAAGAAAATGCCGTTTTGATTTGTTAAAATCGCCCTTGGACAAAATCCGTTTTTTATGGTAAAATATATAATAGATCTAATATATATTGGAAGGGATACATAGTATGTTTAAAAAAGGCGAAACAGTTTATTACGGAACAGCGGGTGTCTGCAAAGTAAATGATATATGCCGCTCTCCTTTCGATCCGAGCGACGAAAGAATGTATTATGTGCTTGAACCGAGCGATCTTACGGGCGGCACTATAATATACGCCCCCGCAGATAACGACAGGGTATTGCTCCGCGCTCTTATGACGGAGGATGAAGCGAATGCGCTCATATCCTCCATACCGCTTCTTCCAACGCTCGAGATAGCAAGCGAGAGGCAGCGCCGCGAGGAATACAGAAACGCGATGAAGGACGGAACTCCCGAATCTCTTGTAAGGCTCATTAAGACCATTTATGCAAAAAGAAATGTGGGTAACAAGCGAGTGTCTGACACGGATGCGGATTTTGATAAAGCGGCACGCCGTGCGCTCTTTGGCGAGCTTTGCGCGGTGCTGGGCACACCCGCAAATGAAATTGAATCTCTTATAAATTCGAAAATGAAAAAAGCTTGAATACAACAAAAATCCACCTTTCGGTGGATTTTTTTGCGTTTTGATATTACATCAAGCTCTTGTAAAGTGCTTTGATCTCTTCTACGCTTGTTTCTCTGGGGTTGCCGGGACGGCAAGCGTCGTTGTAAGCATCGAGTGCGAGCTGGTCGAGGTCCTCTTCTTTAACTATGCCTTTAAGCGTTGTGGGAATGCCAACGTCCTCTGCAAGCTTGCGAACGGCTTCAACAGCGGCAGCACGGTATTCTTCCTGCGTCATAGCTTCTACGCCTTCAACGCCCATAGCGATGGCGATATCGCGGTATTTTGTGCCCGTATATTCGGCATTGTACGCCATAATTGTGGGAAGGAGTATAGCGCAAGCCTTGCCGTGGGGTGTGTCATAGTAAGCGGAGAGCGTGTGCGCCATAGAGTGGTCAACGCCAAGACCTACGTTGGAAAAGCCCATTCCCGCAACGTACTGACCCAGAGCCATACCCTCTCTGCCCTCGGCAGTATTCGCAACGGCGCCGCGAAGGCTCTTTGCGATTATTTCGATAGCTTTGATGTGGAACATATCGGAAAGCGCCCATGCGCCCTTTGTAATATAGCCTTCGATAGCGTGTGTGAGAGCGTCCATACCTGTAGCGGCCGTAAGCGCGGCGGGCATAGAAGCCATCATATCGGGATCGACTACGGCAACAACGGGGATATCGTGAACGTCAACGCAAACGAATTTACGCTTCTTTTCAACGTCCGTGATAACGTAGTTGATGGTAACCTCCGCAGCGGTTCCCGCAGTTGTGGGAACTGCAATGATCGGAACGCAAGGGTTCTTTGTGGGCGCAACGCCCTCAAGAGAGCGAACGTCGGAAAATTCAGGATTGGTGATTATGATACCGATAGCCTTTGCCGTATCCATAGCGGAGCCGCCGCCGACAGCCACGATGCAGTCTGCACCGCATTCCTTGAAGGCTTTAACGCCGTTCTGCACGTTTTCGATTGTGGGGTTTGCTTTGATATCCGTGTAGAGATAGTAGGGAAGATTAGCCTTTGCGATAAGATCCGTTACCTTCTGCACGATGCCGAATCTAACAAGGTCCGGGTCTGTTGCGACGAAAGCTTTTTTGAAGCCTCTTGCCTTGATCTCTTCCGGAACGGCAGATATAGCGCCTGCGCCGTGGTAGGATGTTTCATTAAGTACGAATTTGTTCATATTGTTCACTCTTCTTTCCGTATTCCTCAGAATACTTTATTTTATATATATATTATACACCACACGGCTCATTTTTTCAAGATGTAAACCACGGCTAAAAATATTTGTTTTGCAGGAATAATTTTTTGACAAAATTGTTGATTTTTTTATACTGAAATGTTATAATAAGCTGATGAATTTTATGGTGAAAAACAACTTGTTTTTTTGCCGTATTTTTGCAGAAAAAATAAAGAAGGAGGGATTGAATGAAGATTTCTTCATATGCAAACCGCGTCGGCGGTTTTGCTGCCGTAAATACGGGTGTCATCAACGATTGCTACAGCGATGCCGTTGTCAAATTCAAGGTCAACGCCGCAGGCTTCGTTTTTGAAAATACGGGAATGATAAGTAATTCCGTGGCACAGAAAAAGACCGTCGGCAAAGAAAATATAGGCGGCTTCTGCTTCCGCAACAAGGGCATCGTTATCGAAAGCGGATGGCTCCGCAAGGATGCAAAGGAAAAGAAATACCATAAAAATTACGCGGATGCGGACCTTGTCGTGGATTATGAGAAATTTTCCGAGCTTAAAGAAAAGCTTGGTCTGGGCGTGCGTTGGAAAGCCCCCGACGACGGTGATAAACGCCTTGACTTTTCTGATGAGCTTCACGGCAACACTCTTGCTATGGAGGGGAAGGACGTTGTGGAGATCTCCTCGGCGGACGAACTTTTCAAAATAGCGCAGGAGATAGCAAGCGGAGATGCTTACGCCGCTTCTTGTGCATATAAGCTTACAAAAGATATAAACCTGAAGGGTAAAAAATGGCTGCCCCTCGGCATTTCGGAAACGATGGCGTTTTCCGGCGTGTTCGACGGAAACGGCTTTAAGGTATATAACTTCAAGGTGGATGCCAAAAATTTAAATTACGCCGGCTTCTTCGGCTACGTTAAGGATGCAAGGGTAATGAACCTTACGCTTGACTGCGTGGTAAAAGCGGAGGGCGGCAATACGACGGGCGGTATGTGCGGTACGAATAACGGCGGTACGTTTTCGGGCTGCCGCGTGCTTGCAAGAGTGAGCGCGGAAAAATGCTGCGGCGGCTTTGTCGGAAACAATATGGGCACTATCGAAAAATGCTGCTTTATCGGCAAGATAACTCCCATCGTTCCGTTGCTTCTTTGGCTTTTGCCGCTTTTGGGCGCGATATTCCTTTTCCTTATCGCGGGTGTTATAATCCTTATCATAAACCTTAATAAATCTCCATATAATCCCACTATAATCGACCCGAACGGAAAACCCGTAATAGACGATACTCCGTTTACGCCTCCGCCTGCGGGCTCCAGCCGTATCAGCTTTGAGTGTAATCAGGAGGTCTACGTTGACGAAAACTCCCAGATAGGCATCATCCAATACGTCAACCCCAAGCGAAGCACACAGGACGTTATTATAAGCATAAAGGTGTCCGATGCAGAGCTTGTTCGCACGATAGGCAAAACGGGAAGAACTGCGGAAGAGCAGGCCGCCCTTGAAGCTTCCGGAAAATATAACCCCGAAACGGCGTTCCAGGTGCTTTACCGTTCCGGCAGACTCAAAATAGGATATATGCTTGAGCTTTGCCAGTTCGATGCGCTTCCCGACGGAACGAAGCTTCCTGCGGGAGATTACGAAATGCTCGTCGGCATCGAGGCTTATGACCCCGAAACGAACGAAAAAGCCGTGGTAAACGCGCAGGCACCTATTTCGGTTCACATAATCGAATCCAAAGCGAATTGATCTTTTGAAAAAATAACGCGAAAGGAGGAAGAGCACAGTGAACTTAAAAAAGAGAGCGACGGCGCTCGTTATGATATTTGCAATGGTCTTGCTGCTTATTCCTCCTTTAGGAATAAACGTAAGCGCGGCATACACCATTTCAAGCGGTGCTGTCGTGATAGATGAGGCTTTCGTTGCCGCAAACGGCACGGAATATATCATCGAAAACGGAGTTTTCTCCGTCACCGTCATCGGCGAGGTCGACGTTTCGATAATTTTCAATAACGTAACGATAGACCGAAGCACGGATGCCACGGGAACGAATGTCGCGGGAATTTACACCGCAGGACAAACGCTTTACAACAACGGTTGGACAACACGTCCGACGAACAATTCATATTATGTGCCGACCTGTCCGTTCCTTATAACGGGCGGCGCAAGCGTTACGGCGCGTTTTGACGGCAATTGCACCTTCAGGGCGGGCTATAACGGTTGGTACGCAACCAATAATAACAGCTTGCAGCTTACCGGCAATAACCATTGCGGCTATGCGGGCATTCAGGTTGACAGCGGAGCTTCTCTTACCATAAGCAGTGCTGAAAACCTTAATGCATACGGCGCATACCAAATGGCATCGACCGACACGAACTACGTCAACGCCGTTGTAAGAGGTCAAACGGTAAGGGACAACAGCGGTCAAATTATAACCGTGGGCGACGGTGTGTTCGACATAGAGGACATAATCGCCTATAACTCAAAGCCGTTCAGAAGCGGAAATTACAATACGGGCGGAAATGGCTACGGACAGCCTTCCGGCTCTAACGCGAGCGCCTATTGCGGCGGCGCGGGCATCGGCGGCGGCACGGCGTATAATTCCACCACCTCCGCGGAAAAGGGTTATACGGCGGGCACTCCCGGTACTATAATTATAGACACGGGAACGATAACTGCTGTCGGCGGCCACACAGCGGCGGGCATCGGCGGCGGTCTTAACGGCGCGGCAACCTCCTCCAAGATAGAGATAAACGGCGGTAACATAACTGCCGTCGCGGGACGTTGGGCCGCGGCTATCGGCGACGGCGACTCCGTTTCCGGAAACACCTCGTTAAGCTTTGACAACAGCAACGGCAACTCCTACGAAATTATTATAAACGGCGGTATTATCAACGCATATGGCGGTCTTTCCGCCTCTGCTATAGGCACGACGGACGAGGTTACGAACAAGGGTAACTACGGCACGTCCGCGCTCTCCATAACCATAGCCGGCGGTACCATTACGGCGCAGTCAGGCGAATCCTACGACGGCGGTACAACTTCCACCGCGGCTATCGGTGCCGGCAACGGTACAAATATGGAGGATAACAACATAACCATCTATAACCAAGCAACGATCGTTGCCTCCAGCTTCTCAAGCTATGCTATTTCCAACTACGGTAACGATACCACGGGAGAGATGATACCTTCCGTTAATATCGACCCGGAGGGTTACGTTTACCTTGTCCGCTTCGATGATACAACGACCGAGCGTGTATTCAAGATATACGCTATACATAAAAACGCCAACGGACACTTTATGTACGTTCCGACAGCGGCGTCCGATATTGCGGACGGCAGCATAGACGGTGCGACAACTGCGTATTTTTACGCATACGACCCCGGACACGTTTCCTCGGACGGTACGCGAATAGGCGGTTTTTACCTTGTGGATAAAGACGGCGCTAACGTCGTTCCCGATGATTACGCGGATAACCCCGATAATTATCTTTATGACGAGGATGCAAAAAGATATTATCCCTTGACCATCCCGTCGCTTTCCGCGTTCTATGACGTGGATACGGTAATAGAGGAGATAACCGTCCCCGGTAACTACAAGGCCGTGGCAATAACTCTTCCGAAGCCCGATGCATACGGCGGGGCTTACGTTCTGGAGGTTCCCACGAACGCTGATCCCACGTATGTTTTGATGCAGAAGGATAATCCCGGTGTAACGTCAGGTGAGATACAAAGCGGCAGCGCGGTCTCTTCCACGCATTACACGGCGGGCACAAACCCTCCGACGGAGGCAAACAGCACCCCTAATATTACCATAGACGGCACGGCAAGACCTTTTACGGACCTTGACGTCGGTATTTACGAGGGCGGCGCGGCACAGCCCACGCTCATCCCCGAATTTACGGATACCGTGTATGGCTACACATTCTACGTTCCGCACGGAACGGAACGCTTCTGGCTTGATTTTTCTTTCGCTTCATCATATACGGACGAATACGGCAACGCCGTTTCTGCAAAGCTGATACTGCTTACGCTTGACGGCGCAGACCAAGGCTTTGATCCGAACGCCTCGACCGTATCGCTTTCCGACCTCAACATCGGAAGCGACGGAAAGGCAAACGTGTGGATAAAGAAAACGGACACCACCATAGCAAGCGGAAGCACAAAGACCGTTTCTTATAAAGTGACTATAGTTGTAAAGGATAAATATTCCTTCCTTCTCAACGTGGATGCACTTGACAAAATTTACGATGGAAACCCCGTAGAACCCTCGTTCACGGCACTTCTTGACGGTGCAGGGTATTCCACAAGCATAGAAAAAGGAAGCCTTACAACGGCTTACACGCAAAACGATACCGGCTCCGATGGAAATACGAGCCACGTTTCCGTGGCGGGATATGACGTTTATTATACGATAAACAATATATCCTTGTCATCAAACGGAACGGTTACTTACACCGTAAGGTTTACTTACAATAATTATTATACAACGAACTACTCGTTCACCGTTGATAAAGACGGAAACGTAAGATTTACAAGCGGCACCGTTATCTTGGGCGATTTCGGCAACAATTACCGAGTTCAGATAACAAATACGGGAAGCGCTATAAGGCTACAGCTTCAGCAATATCAGTGGAGCTGGTACGGAGGAAACTGGAACAATTCGGGCGGCGCACAAACGCTTAACCTGACTGCTTCCGTAACGCACAGCCTTATTGCTTCCACTGACCTTTCCGACGCGGAGCAAACGCTCAAGGACAGGATACAGGCAAACGGAACGACCGTTGAAAGCACCACGGTTTATGGATATGAGGAGGGCGGTAAGGCGCTTTACAGCGTGACTCTCGGCTCCATCTATGACGCATACAACGTAAACTACACGGCATCCGGCAGTGCGACGATCACCGTGACTTACAGCAAGGGAACGAACCTCACCTCTCAAATGACAAAAGAGGAAAGGGAAGCTGTTGCATATACCTTCTATGAGGACTCCGACGGCGACGGCGTTTACGAAACTCTGCTTGGCACGCAAGCCCCGAAAAACGCAGGCAGATACCTTGTGGAGGCGGTGCTTGAAGCCGCAAAATACGAAGCGGAGGGAAGCGCGGCGTTCGTTATCTCCAAAAGGGAGATACGCATCGTTGCAATAGAAAATTGGCTCAAATACGTAACCTCGGAAGAGGTCAAGACGTATGACGGTACGATCCCCGACCCCGGCGAGATTTATTTCGAGGGCGTTGTCAGCGGAGAAACGGTGGCTCTTTTGCCGGGTGTTTCTTTCAAATACGTTGACACGGGAGGCGCGGGATATGCGGACGACGTTTCCTACGATGACAAAAAGATCATCGTTACAAACCCCATTCTCGATGCCTCTTCGCAGATAAACTACGTCCTTGTCGGCGTGACGGGCAATATCTGCTACGTTCACGGTCAGATAGCATATTCAACAAGCGGTACGATGTTCCGCAAGGCGGATGCGTCAAACACTTCTCTTTGGAGAAAGTTCTATCCCGTTGAGGATACGGATTATTTGACTTGGGTAACAAGCGGCGGCGTGTTCACGGATACGCGCATCGACTACCACTCTCCCGTGCCGAACGGCGCAAGTGCCGATAACGGCTACAGCGGCGGTACGGTCGGTGTTCACCGAGAGTACGTTAAGCTTCGTACCACGGGCGACACAAGCGAAAGATATTCTGTTGACATAGAGTTCGGTGCTATGCAATTTGAATATACAAAAACCATTTGGAACGTAAACACGGGCGAATATGAAGCTGTGGAGGGCGAGTCCAAATGGAACGGACACAACGGCACGAACAACGCCGTAACGATTACGAACCGTTCTAACTCCGATATTTATTATCAGCTCGAATTTGCCATAGACTTTATGTATGCGGCAATTTCGGAAGGGGCGGACTCCGGCATCCGCGCGGCTTTGTATGATACAAATTACGCGCTCGTTGCGGGAACGCAAACCGGCGGCAAGATAACGAGCACGGTCGGCACAAGCGCAGTTCAGGCTCTGCTTTCTGCGGCACCTCTTGATCCGACAGAGATCGGCACGGCACGTTCAAAGACGTACTTGCTTGTGCTTTCGGGCGTCCCCTCCTCTATTACGGAGGATAACAACATAAATTACACTAATGTTGGCTCTATCACGGTGACGATAATAGACCCGTAACTATTGTTTCTTTTTCGGGAGGAGCAAGCCCCTCCCCTACCTCGACACCTCTTTGCAAAACCACGCAAGGAGCGAATATTTCCCCAAACTTTGCCTTCCCCTTTGGGGAAGGGGGACCGCTTGCGGTGGATGAGGTGTTCACCTATTTTAAATCCAAACTAAAAAAGAAAGGCAGATGATGGAATGAAGCGAATATTTTCCTTGATATTGGCGTTTTGCTTTGTAATATTCGGCGGCATTTCCGTTTCTGCCGCGAGCGTTGCAAACAATGCGACGGCTTACCCGGGCGGTGCTTCAAGCACGTCGGGCATAGGCGTTGCGGTAATATCCTCTGTAAGCAGGTACGCAATAGACGTAACCTTTAGCCAAACGGAGTTTACGCTCAACTCTCTTGTCTGGGACGTAAACAACCTTGACTACATTTTGGTGCAAGGACAAAGCTTTGAAGCAACGCCCATAAACGTGACGGTGACGAACTATTCCGACAAGCCCATCCTGGCTTGGGGAAGTGCCACCGCCAACACGGCTGTGGAGATACACTCCATAGAACCCACTTACACGGTGGATAACAAGCTTACCATCCCCGGCGTTGTTCCCGATGGCATTGCGAACAACACGAACGGTGTGAACGGCAAGATGGCTTATTACATCAACGTTCCCGCGGGATGGTCGCCCCCGAGCCTTTCGGGAAACATCGTTATCGGTACAGTATCCGTGTATTTGGCAAAACCCTAACCTCTTCCGTCAACCTACGGTTGCCACCTTCCCCAAAGGGGAAGGCAAAAGGCTTCCCCTTTGGGGAAGCTCCCGACGAAAGTCGGGTGAAGAGGCGACAAACACAGTTTATACGAAACGGCAAAACCGTTTTCTTATAATACAACAAAAAACAAAAAAACAAATAAAAATTTTAAATGGAGGAAAAAAATGAAAAAACTTATTTCACTTGTTCTTTCTCTTGCACTTGCTGCTTGTATGTTCAGTATGAGTGTTGGTGCGGCTAACGTAGTTGGTACTTGCGGCGTTAAAAATACCATTGACGATGGACTTTCAGTTGATGCTTGGAACGGTTCATCTGAATTTTCCGACCTTATCATCTTGAATATCAGCGGTATCCATCACAGATATGCTGTTGACGTTGTTTTCAATGGAACTCTTACGTTCAATACGGGTTCATATATTTGGGATGTTAATAACTTGAGATATCAGACCGAAAGTTCCGGTATGAGCGATACGGAATATAGTTTTCAAGTTGTAAACTACTCAGACGTTCCCGTTGGTGTTGAGGCATCAATTACCGAAGTTTATAATTTGTTAAATACAGGCGATGGAGTTAAATTGCATTTCCACACCGAAAGTGTTGTTTCTTCGGATTACACAACAGCAGGAACTCCTGACTTTAGCACAACGGAAAGTACAACAGCTACCTCGATCAAAGGTAGGTTGGAGGGAGTTGATATAACTGATCCGCTTAACTCGAGATATGCCCCTTATCTTGATTTCAAGGCACATCTTTATATCGGAGAATCTTATGACGCCAATGCAGATAAGGATGAACTTTGGGATCTCGCTGTTTACGCGCTTATCCGATCTACTGAAGATAATAAGATCAACCTTGGCCGTTTCACTATTACAATAAGCAAAGTTGATTTTGAGGATTCCGATCCGGGCGCTGAAGAAATAACCTAACCCACACCCTAAGTATAAAATTGCGAAAGCATTTTTATAAATAACCACAAAATAAAATTAGGAGGTAATACTATGAAAAAAATCATTTCTATTCTCGTGGCTGCGATGATGCTCGTTTCTCTCTTTGCTGTACCTGCATTTGCTGCCGATAAGACAATTATCGATGCGGATTCAAGCAACAATACTTATGAAGGTGCTATAAAAGACGCTTTCGGCGGCAGCACTTCCGCGGAAGTTCAGATCCAGATCAATGGTGACGTTAATCACAGATATGCTGTTGATATCACGTTCGACGCTCCCGTATTCACACTCAGCACGGGTGCTACTTGGCATCCCGAAAGACACGAATACCTCCACGACCTTCCTGTTACATGGATAGGCGAAGGTACTGTTACTGTAGAAAACCACTCCGACAGACCCATTACATATGAAGCAGCGGCAGCGGTTACTACGGACGAATACGGTCCCCTCTCCATCGTATTCAACGGTGCTGCTACATACGCTCCCATCCCTGTAACCGAAATCGCAGGATGCACGGTTGGCGGCGTAGCTCCTAAAGATAGTTTTACATACGGTGTAGTTGGCACACCTATCGTTGCACAGCTCACAGCTACAAAGCTCGGTACTGTAACAGTAACGGTGGACGCTGTTGACTTATAATTTTAACTTGATATGTCGTGCGGGGAAACCCCGCATGACATAGATTGTTGAGAAACTTTTTCAACAACCTCTGCCATGCGGGGTATTCGCAGACAACCTACTGAAATACGCAGAAAGGAGAAGACTTTATGAAAAACATTTTTGCAAAACGTTTTTTTAGCAAGATTCTTGCCGTTTTTTTGTCGGTTTGCATAATGACTTTTTCGGGGGCTCTTCTCGTTTTTGCGGGGTGGGAACACGGTGCTTCGAATGACGTGCTCATTCAGATACTCGGCGGCACAGACGGAAAGGGCGGATACCGCTATTCCGTTGATATTATTTATTACAGTATGGCGTTTTCTTTCAACGTGCGCTCCTATGAGGTAAACACGCAAACAGGCGAAACTTATATCACAAGCGGAGTTTGGTTTATGGATGAAAACAAAAAAGCGGACGTTGAGCTTTACGTGGAAAACCACGCGGACACTCCTATAAGCGTTACGGCTTTTATCGACCAAGCGGATTTTGACGAATGTAATACCCGTGTCTTGCGCGAAGGTCTGCAAAGGGAATATCTCCCCGCGTGCGAGCTTACAAGCGAAGGAGTTGTTATAAGCCGCGGCACAATGACGCTTTCCCTTGATAATATGCCCGATATAGACAATTTCAAGGGCGAAAAACAATTTTACATTACCGTTTACGTTGTTCCCGCAAGCGGAGAAACAACGTCGGGCGGTTATTTTAACTCGAATTTCAAATAACGATATTCTTGCGAAGGCATCGTCCGCGCAAGAATGTCAAGCTGACTTAAAAACGATGGAAAGAGGTGTTGCACAAATGAACAGAATATTTAAAAGGGCAAGATCTCTTTGCGCCGTTTTGCTCTCGGGTGCGCTCGCTTTTACGGGTGCTATGAGGGTTCACGCAGAAGAAACAGCGGAAATTACCGCCACAACGTCGGCAACTACCGTCACAACGTCGGCAACTACCGTCACAACAACGGCAACTACTTCCACAACGTCGGCAACTACCGCCACAACGTCGGCAACTACCGCCGCGACAACGGCAACTACCGCACAGAGTGTTTTGACAACGGTTGCTCCCGTTACAGTGCCTCCAGTTCAGACGTTGGACGGGGAAGAGAGCTACGTTTATAACGTGACCATTACGTTCGGCTCGTTTGATTTTTATTACGATTACGGCACTTGGGATTCCCAAAACCTTAAATATTCGGCAAACCAATCAAGCACGGACCCTGCCGCAGGAACGGTGGATACTTTTCCCGGCTGGTACGGCTTTGACGGTACGGCAAATAAAATAACCGTTGAAAATTCTTCCATCGCCGGCGGTGTGCAGGTTACCGTGCAATATACGGACACACCTCTTGCGGGGGATACCACGGATACGGTTGAGTTCCCCTTGCTCTCCGACTCTGTTATGATGTCCTGTTATGAGGACGCGGCGTTTACGCTTCCGTCGCCCGGTGCGTTCAAAAACGGATGCAGCTTTCCCGTGGCGGGGCTTGACGCGGCTTTGCAGCCAACAACAAAGGATATTTACGTTTCGTTCAGCGGAAAGCCGCTTAATACGGACGGAACTGCTTTTGTAAGCGCGCAAACGCGCAGAATAGGTTATATTACGCTTACGGTATCGCTTCCCGATGCAATACAATGAGGATAAAATGAAAAAACAGACTTTATGCTACACTTCAGTAAAAAGAATAGTGCTTTTTGCAGTTATCGCGGCGCTTGTCCTTGCCGCGGCTGTGGCTGCGTTCGTTCTGCTTGCTTCCGTTGAGCCTGCGTTTTTTGACGAGAATGCCGTTGTAGGTTCTCCTGAGGAGATCTTGCCGGAGGATACAACGTACAAGCTTTATATGGCGGAGGGTGTTTGCGATGCCGCGCTTTGCGAGCTTCCCAAAATTACGGATGGCAAAGATCTGAAGATCTTCCTTACCAATCCCGAAAACAACAGCGTTTATATCCGCGCGGAGGTATATACCGTTGCGTTTGTACGCGATGCCGGCGGCAACGTTGTGGACTATTACCACGATGAGCTTTTGGGAAAGACGGGCTTTATCCGCCCCGGCGAATACGTGGAAACGCTCACACTTGACAATAAGCTTAAAGACAGCGAAACTTACGCTATGATAAAGATAGCGACCTACAACATAGACGACGGAACGAGCAACGGAACTTTCTTTGTGAATACGATACTCTATAAATAAAAAAATCGGCTAAAGGCAGGTTCTCATAAGGATGTTTACAGTTGTAGGGACCGGCGTCCTCGACGGTCCTTAATACACGCATACAAATCGGCAGAGATATTGTTTTCTCTGCCGATTTGTGATATAATGGGGATAATGAAAAAGCCTCTCCCTTGGGGAGAGGTGGCGGCGAAGCCGACGGAGAGGGTTAGATGATGGATTGAAATGCCCTCTCACCCGCTATCGCGGGAGCTCTCCCAAAGGGAGAGCCTTAGGATGCGTGCAACTTTAGGGGTATGGGCTTTGCCCTAAGCATTTGTAATACAAAGGCGAAACTGACGATAAACAAAGGAGAAAAGAATAATGGATAATAGTGTATCAAATTGGATTGATAAAGTTTTGGATCAGGAAATTCCCAATACGGTTATAGCTTTCTGCTTTAATCTTTATGAGGAATCCGATGGCAGTTGGGCAATGGATTTGGTTGGAACAGAACGCTTTGACCTTGAAGACGAGGACTGGGCATGCAACGAATTGACCGATTTTGGATCACGAGAGTGTTTGTATAATTGGGAAATGGAGTGTGAATGGGACGAAGCTTTGGAATATATTGTTAAGGAATTGAAACGGTATTTAGAAAACGGAAAATATGCAGATTTGCTGAAATCAAAAGATGGTGTTGGTGTTGGATTTGTAGATGGGAATATCGAAATTTTACACACTAAATAAAAACGAACCCCGACAGACCGTTAAAAATCTGTCAGGGTTAATCTTTGTCTTCTGCAGAGCAATTATGAATTTTTGGACCGTCGAGGACGCCGGTCCCTACAAGAAAAAATCAAACTTCCTTACGAGAACCAGCCTTTAGCCGATTTTTTTATTTATTCTTTTGTATCGATTCTTTGCGGTATTTTCCGGGGGAGGTGCCCGTTATGCGCTTGAATTGGCGCGAAAAGTGGCAAACGTCATAATAACGAAGCTCTTCCGATATCTCCTCCAGGGAAAGCGCGGAGGAGCAAAGCAGAAATTTTGCTTTGTTAACACGCGCATTCGCAACGTAATCGGAATAGGATATTCCAACGTCGCGCGAGAAAAGCTTGCCCAGATAATCCGCAGAATAAGAGAATTGTGCCGAAAAATCGGAAAGCGGAGGCGCACTTTCCGGGGCGGTGTTTACTCTGTCGCACATTTTTTGTATTATTTCGGCTTTGCTTTCTCCGTTCTCTCCGTCGCGGATGGCGGGAAAAAGAGAAAAATACTCTGCAAGGGCCGCGCGGAATACCGTTGCGGCGAGTGCTTTTTGGGCGGCATTGTACAAGCGGACAACGCGGCGCAAAAGACCGCAAAAATACGTAAGGTCATTTACCGCGCGGTATATCAGCGGTGACGTTCCGTCGCAATACGTGGAGAGCGCACCGTCGGGCGCGGAGAAATGTACGTTCATTATCGTGAACGGATGCTCTGCATCGTGCTCTCCGACGTAGTGCGTTTTCGGCAAGAGCAAAAGGCAAGCTCCCCTTGTGACCTCGAATGATTTTTCGCCCGCGATTATGCGCCCCTTTCCTTGCACAACGAGCCAAAGATCGAAATCGTGAAAGCCGCTTTTACCTGTATCCCAATGCCAGCTCCTGCCGCATTCCGTAATGCCGCAGGAATTTATTTTTATTCTGTCTAAAAAATCTAAAGTACTCATACCGTAATCGTACAATAATTGTGCGTCTTTGTCAATGGAATTTTTGCGCTTTTTGTGTTTTAATAAAAATATCGACACAATATGTGTATAAAGGAGAAAAATTATGGCAACCAGAGTTAAAATAGCGGTACAGATGAAAGGAAAAGACATTCCCGGCTGGCCCTGCATAAATTATGATTACGATAAAGAGCTTGCTCGCGTTATGACGCCCATTATCGCACGCAATCCCGACATCGATTTTGATATTTTCAAATATACGAGCCTTGATATGGCAAAAGCGGATTACGAGGAAGACCTTAAAAAATATGACGGCGTTCTCGTTCTTCTTATGACCAACTGGCTCAAGATCGATGAATTTTACATAAATCAGTCCAAAGAGGGGCTCCCTACGATAGTTGCGGACGTGCCCTACTGCGGAAGCGGCTCTATGCTTGAAAAGACAAGCCCGCTTGTTCGCAACGGCGGCTTCCCCGTACCGATGGTTTCAAGCTTTAACTACAATGACGTTGCGGAAGCGGCGGCTCTCTTCGGCGTTATCAAAAAAATGAAAGAAGCAAAGATACTTGTTGTTAAAAACGAGGTTCAGAAGAAGGCACAGGAAGCGGCAAGCGCTATTTGGGGCTGTGAATTTATAAACAAGACCTCCAAGGACCTTATGGAAAAATACAATTCCATTCCCGATGAAAAGGCACTTCCTCTTGCAGAAAAATGGGAAACGGAAGCGGCAGAGGTACGCGAACCCACAAAAGCGGATATTTTGCAGGGAGCAAAGCTCTACTACGCTATGAAGCAGATGATGGCAGAATGCGGCGCAGACGCGGTTACTATCGACTGCCTTGAGCTTTCATACAACGATATTTACGGCGAAAGCTGCCATATGTATCCCTGCCTTGCATACTATCAGATGGCAAATGACGGCGAGATAGGCGTTTGCGAAGCGGACATCAACTCCACTATTTCCTCTATGATAACCCTCTATCTTACAAAGCGTCCGGGTTACGTTTCCGACCCCGTTATCGATACATCGAGTGATAGGATCATCTACTCTCACTGTGTTGCTTGCCGCAAGGTTTACGGCAAGGACGACCCCAGAACGTGTCAGTATTATCTGCGCAGCCATGCAGAGGACAAGAAGGGCGCATCCGTTCAGGTCATCTTCCCCGCAGGAGAAGCTCTTACAACTGTTCAGATAAGCAATACAGAGGGCTGGGCATCTATCCATTCCTCCAAGTCCTGCGGAAACTCCACGGGCGAAAACGGTTGCAGAAGCAAGCTTGATGCAACCTGCAACGCGGAAAACATCCTTACAAACTGGATGCCGCAGTGGCACAGAGTTACCGTTTTCGGCGACTACCGCAAGGAAATGAAAAACCTCTTCAAAATGAAGGGCTATACCATCATCGAAGAGGATAAATAAGAGAAAAACCTCCGAACGCGACAGCTTTCGGAGGTTTTGTTATAACATAGGAAATTACTTCAAAATGAGATAAAACCTCTTCCGTATTTTGCTTCGCAAAATCCACCTTCCCCAAAGGGGAAGGTCGGCTACGCCGAGATCCGGGTCTGTGAGAAAGCCTTCCCCTTTGGGGAAGGTGTCAGCGTAAGCTGACGGATGAGGTGGGTGCGATTTATCGCACTTTTTTATTTAACGATTTTTTTCTTCGTAAGAACGGAGAATGAAAGGCATATAAGCGCGGCAACGCCCGCGAATATAAAGAGTATTACAAGCACGCTTGACCAGCCCAGACTTTGCGACATTTTGCCAAGGAGCGTGCCTGCGGCGGAGGAGCCGACATAGCAGAGCGTGTCGAGAAGCCCTGCCAAAAGCCCGGAGTCCATTTTATCTCTGTTGTCAAGCGGGAACATACTTGTTATGACGTTGTTTATAGCCGCCATCATACAAGCAAGACCGATGAACAGTACCATCGTGAATGCAACGGTGCGAAGCGGATAGATGAGATATACGGTAAGCGCAAGAGTAAAAGCAACAGTATAGAAAATACCGTTGATAAGGAGGTGGTTTTTGAGCCTTAAATAAAGTTTTCTTGCAATAATAGAGCCCAGAATTGAGAAAAGCGGAAGCAACAGGGTAAGTATAATGGAGAGGGAGTCCGCAACGCCGAATTCATCACGAAGAATTTTGGGAAGCCAATTGTTTACGCCGTCTTTGATAAAGCCGTTTGCAATAGCCGTTATCGCAACGAATATGAGCGTCGCAATAAATATACCGCCAATAGAGCTTTTGCCGGAGATGGCAGCGTTAGCGTCCTTCTTGAGCGCGGCAAGCTCATCTTCCTCCGTTTCGCCGCTTTTAACGGCTTTTTCAACACGTGTCATAATGAAGACCCAAGTTATCGCGGCGGCAACAAGGAGCGCGGCGGCAACGAAGAACGTGACTTTCCACATACCGAGAGCTACGAAAAGCGCGGAAAGACCGTAAGCCGATGCCGTGCCTGCGGCGACGGTGGAGCTCATAACGTAAATAGCCTTGCTTATTGTGTGGCTTGCGATATTACGGGAGAGCGTGCGGATGAGAAGGCTGAAGAGCATAGACTGAACAATGCCGTTTACAAGCCAAAGTGCCGCCATAATGCGGTGATCGCCGGCAAGAGGCATAAATACGTTGACTATAGCGGAAACGAGCAGAGCACCCGTTATAACGAATTTGGGGTTATAACGCTTGCAAAGGATGCCGTTTACAAGCTGACCTATGCCGTATGTAAGCGCGAAGCAGGAATATACAAGACCGCCCTGATCGTTTGTGATGCCGAGCTCGGAAATTATCTTTACCATACTTGCCGAGTAATCGAGCCTACCGATATACGCGGCGGTGTAAACGAGCCAACATCCGAGTATGAGCAGGCTCGCTTCTTTCTTTTTGAGATATTTCAAGGTGTACCTCCAAAATAAATGATATAAAAAGTCACACATTAAATCTTATTTTATCACAAAATGAAATGTTTTACAAGGGTGATGGTGGTAAATTTCACGGATTTTGAGGGAGAAAGTTTTTTCACAAAAAATAATTATATTATTTTGAGTTTTTTACAAGGATTTTTGCGCTTTCGATTGTATAAAGGGTAGAGGGGGCGATACCAATGAACTGTTGATTTTTTTTGAAGGTGAAAAATGTAAAATTAAAATAATGCGATTGCATACTATATAGAAAGATAAATATATTTTTATGAAAAAAATTGTTATTTTGTTAATGCTTTTTTCCATTTGTTTATGTATGGGTTGCTCTGGTGAGAAATCTACTATTTCAAAACAAGAAAATGATATTGAGATATCTACTATCGGTATTGCTAAAATGAATAAGGCTACTCAATATTATATTTATGTTGAAAAAAATAAATACAACTATGTTCCTAAATATATTATATTGAGTATTGAAGATGAATTTTGTGACCCCGCAGACTGCCGGACGATATTCATCGAGAAAAATTACGATAAGATATATGACAGATATGTTACCAAAAATTTTGGTGGTATATATCAGCCGATAACCGAGGGAGAAAACGGACGTTGGGCGCGCATCCCCTTTGAATTTGACGGAGCACAGCTAAGAAGCGTTTCCAAACAAAAGCTTACAGGCGTTATCTACCTTGAAAATAATTTGACTTCAGCGTATGAATTTACCCCCGGAACGTACAGATTGGTGGTACAGTATTCTGACGGGTCTTTCGGGCACACGGAGTTCAGGATATATTAGGCATAATTTAAACATAGAAAAGCTCCTTGCGAAAGCAAGGAGCTTTTTGTCTTATTTGGTAGGGGAGGGGCTTGCTCCTCCCGTTTTTGCAGTACAGGAAATTGCAAAAAACAGACCTCGCCGTTTAACTTTTGTCATATAAACAAAAAACCGCAATAGGCGAGCGAGTGGGGGCGGACACTGCCCGTTAGTCAACAAAGTCAAATTCAAGACCGTATATTTCAACCTCGGAGCCGTCTGCAATGCCAAGCTTACGCATCTTTTCGATAATACCCGTTGTGCGGAGCGTGCGTTCGAAATACATAAGGCTTTCGCGGTCGTCAAGGTTGATGCCGCGCATAAAGTTTTCAAGCCATTCGCCCTCAACAACGAATACGCCATCCTCGCGCGTAACGGTGATGTCGCAGGGGTCAAGCTCTGCAAAGTCGCGGGGCTCATCGATGGATTGTTCCGTTTCGTAAATGGTAAGCGGAGGAAGCTCTTTGAGCTTTTGTGCGATCTTGTGGCAAAGGAGCGTTGTATTGTGCTTCGTCGCCGCGCTGATGTAAACTATCTCGTAGCCGAGCATTTCGCAAAATTCCTCGAAATCCGTAAGGTCTGCATCCTCGGGAAGTACGTCGCATTTGTTTGCGGCGATTATCTGCGGGCGCGATGCAAGGCTTTCGCTGTATTTTGCAAGCTCTGCGTTGATGGTCTTTATATCGTCGATGGGATCTCTGCCCTCCGTGCCCGCAACGTCAACAACGTGAACGAGCAAGCGGCAACGGTCAACGTGGCGCAAAAATTCGTGGCCAAGACCGATACCCTCGGAAGCACCCTCGATAAGACCGGGAATGTCCGCTGCGACAAAACCATCGCCCTCTCCTGCGGACACAACGCCGAGCATAGGCGCAAGAGTTGTGAAGTGGTAGTTAGCTATTTTCGGGCGTGCCGCACTTATCATAGAAAGAAGCGTGGATTTACCGACGTTGGGAAGCCCGACAAAGCCGACGTCCGCAAGCATTTTAAGCTCGAGAAGTATCTCGCGTTCCTCGCCCTTGTAGCCCGTTTTTGCAAAACGGGGCGCTTGGCGCGTGGGTGTTGCGAAATGAGTGTTGCCCCAACCGCCCTTGCCGCCGCGCGCAACGATGAACGGTTCGCAAGCGCTCATATCCTTTATGACCTTGCCTGTTTCGGCGTCCTTGATAACGGTGCCTTCGGGAACATAGAGCACAAGATCTTCTGCGTTTGCACCGTGGAATTTCTCGCTCATACCGTTTTCGCCGTTTTTGGCGATAAATTTGCGCTTGTTTTTGTACGCAAGGAGCGTGTTCACTCCCTGTGCTATTGCGATAACGATGTTGCCGCCGTTGCCGCCGTCGCCGCCGGAGGGGCCGCCGTGGGAGATATATTTTTCTCTGTGGAAGGCGATGGCACCGTTGCCGCCGTCGCCCGCTTTAACGTATATCTTAACGTGATCGTAAAAATCGTATGTCATATCTTTTGTTCCTCTATCATTAAAAGAAATTTTTCTTCGTCTATTATTTTTATTCCGAGGCTTTGGGCTTTGGTAAGCTTGGATCCTGCTTCCTCTCCCGCAAGCACGAAGCTTGTTTTCTTGGAAACGCTGCCGGAGCATTTACCGCCGAAGCTTTCTATCATTGCGCTTGCATCTGCGCGGGAGAGTGTGGGGAGCGTGCCCGTAAGCACGAACGTATATCCTGCGAGGAAATCGCCTTTCTTTTCGCTTTCGTATTTCGTTATAACGCCGCAGCGGATGAGCTCATCAACGAAAACGCGCGTCTGAGGATGTGAAAAGAAGCTTACAACGTCCTGCGCCGTGACCGCACCGAAATCCTCTATTGCGGTAATATCCTCTGCCGTGGCAGAGAAGAGTTTTTCTATATCCTCAAAATGAAGCGCAAGGCTCTTTGCCGCCTTTTCGCCCACGTTGCGAATACCGAGGGCGAAGATGAGCTTATCAAGGCCGCGGGCCTTGGAGTTTTCGATGGCTTTTATAAGATTTTCCGCGCTCTTTTTGCCCATACGCTCAAGGTTTTCCACGTCTTCTGTGCGCAGACTGTATATATCGGAGACCTTGGAGATAAGTCCGCTTGAAATAAGAAGCTTTACAACGGCGGGGCCCATACCCTCTATATTCATTGCATCGCGCGAGGCAAAATGCTCGATGCTTCGCTCTATTTGAGCCGGGCAGGAGGTGTTGTTAGTGCATCTTGTGGCGGCTTCGTCTGCATCTTTATGCACGGCTTCACCGCAAGAGGGGCAGAGCGCAGGCATTTTATACGGCTCTTCTGCGCCTGTGCGTTCTTCCTTGCAAACGGAAACTATTTCGGGGATGATGTCGCCCGCTTTTTGAAGTATTACCGTGTCGCCTATGCGTATATCTTTTTCCGTGATGAAATCTATATTGTGAAGCGTTGCGGCACTTACCGTTGAGCCTGCCACGCGGACGGGTGTAAGCAGAGCTTTCGGCGTGAGCACGCCGGTGCGCCCCACCTGTATTACGATGTCCTCTACCTTTGTTTTGGCTTGCTCAGGGGGAAACTTGTAAGCTGCCGCCCATTTCGGCGTGCTGGTGTTTTCGCCGATCTCAACGCGTTCGGAAAGGTCATCCGCTTTGATAACAACACCGTCTATATCGTAGGGAAGCTTGGGACGGATAGAGCCGAGTTCGTTTATGCGATCGAGTATGTTTTTTGTGCCGCAAAGCTTTTTTCTGTCCGTTATAACGTGGAAGCCTTGGGAAACGAGGTAATCAAGGCTTTCCGTGTGGGAGGCGAATGTTTTTCCCTCTATACGCTGAATGTTGAAGACGAATATGTCAAGCCCGCGCTTTGCGGTTATCTTTGAATCCAATTGACGAAGCGAGCCTGCCGCGGCGTTGCGCGGATTTGCAAAGGTCTTCGTGCCTGCTTCCTCGCATTCCGCGTTGAGCTTTGCAAAGCTCTTGCGAGGCATAAATACTTCTCCGCGTACTTCCAAAAGCGGGAGCTTATCGGGAAGCGAAAGGGGGATCGTTTTTATCGTCTTGAGGTTTTCGGTTACGTCCTCTCCCACGATACCGTCGCCGCGGGTTGAGCCTACGGTAAGCTTGCCGTCACGGTATTCGAGAGAAACGGAAAGACCGTCTATCTTCGGTTCTACGGAGAACGCTGTGTCATAGCCGAGCGTATCCGCTATCTTTGTAAGGAAATCTTCCGTTTCCTCAAAAGAGAAAACGTCCGAAAGGCTGCCCATACGCACGGTATGAGTCACTTTTTCAAATTTTGAAAGGGCTTTGCCGCCAACTCTGCGTGTTGGGGAGTCTTCCGTTATATATTCGGGATATTTTTCTTCAAGCAACGAAAGCTCCCTGAACATCATATCATATTCATAGTCCGAAATTTCGGGGGAATCGTCAACGTAGTAAAGCTTTGCGGCACGGTCTATCGCCGCGCGAAGCTCTTTTATTCTTTTTGCGGCAGTTTCTCTTTCCGTCATAATCTCACTCTCCGAGGAATAAAACATTATTTAATATATTTTACCACATTTTCCGCAAAATGAACAGGGGTTTTGAAAATAAAAAGAAAGATTCTTTTAAGTGGGAGCTTTTGTAAAAAACGGGAGGAGCAAGCCCCTCCCCTACGGGCGAAAATTTTAATTTTCATTAAAAAATAAGATATTTGCGAGAATTTGACCGAAATTTGTAGGGACAGGCGTCCTCGACTGTCCGCCTCCGAACGCTAGAACAAAGTTGACTTCGCGGGCTAAAAACGCCCTTAAAAGGGCGTTTTTGTATAAGGAAAACTTTGTTTGAACAAGCAAAATTGCGCATGTTCCACGCGCAATTTCCTATGTTATAAAAAACAGTCGGCTTATTACAGCCGACTGCCAAAATTATTTCTTTTTGAAAACAAGATATTTACTCTACGTCATTATCCCATTTATCGGAAATTTCGGGATACTGGCGTGTATAGCTCTTGATAAGCTCGCGGATCTCAAGCATACGTTCTCTTGTTGTGGCTTCAAAGATAAGAACGAGCTCGGGCATATTGGAAGAAGCGCGGATAAGGCCCCAACCGTCTTCAAACTCTACGCGCGCGCCGTTGATGTCGCAAACCTTTCCGGGGAAATCTGCTTTGATCTTTTCTGTGATCTCATCGATAATGCCGTATTTCTTTTCGTCGGGGCAGTGCGCCTTGATCTCGGGGGAGGTCACGTATTTGGGGAACGTGTCAACTATCTCGGAAACAGATGCATCCTGGTGTGAGAGGAATTCAACAAGCTTTGCTGCAACGAAGGTCGCATCGTCAAAGCCGTACCAATCTTCGCCGCCCATGAAGATGTGACCGCTGCGCTCGCCTGCGAGCTCTGCGTTCATTTCGTGCATCTTTGCTTTGATATAGGAGTGACCCGTCTTCCACATAACGGGCTTACCGCCGTTGGCTTCAATAACGTCCGTAAGAGCCTTGGAGCATTTTACGTCATAGATGACCTTGGCACCGGGAGTTTTTTCAAGGAGCTGCTTTGCAATGAGCGCAAGAACGGTATCGCTCCATACGTTGTTGCCCTTTTCATCGATAACGCCGATTCTGTCACCGTCACCGTCAAAGGAAAGACCGATGTCTGCGTGAACGTAAGGATGGAGTATCATCTCTTTCATTCTCTGTCTGCCTTTAAGCTCGGAGGGGTTGGGGAAGTAGTGGGGGAAGGATGTGTCGGGATCGATGTTGAGCTGGAACGTCATACAGCCGAGGCGCTGGAAAACTTCGTAAACGAAAACGCCTGCGCCGCCGTTTGCCGCGTCAAGAACGACACGGGGCTTCTTGGGACCCATATGGATGCGGGAAACAACTGCTTCGATGTAAGCATCGCGAACGTCAACTTCCTCGTATTTGCCTCTTTCACCTTCGCAGGGAAGATCGAGAAGGGAATATACTTCCTTGATATCGTCGGGTTCGAGCGTTTTGGAATATCCGTTTGCAAATTTGAAGCCGGACCAACCATCGGGGTTGTGGCTAGCTGTGATCATAACAGCGCCTTCGCAGGAAAGGTGGTACTGTGCAAAATAAGTTACGGGAGAGAGAGAAAGACCTGTGTAGAATACGTCAACACCGTTATCAAGGAGTGCTTCCGTTGCCGCTTTTGCGAAAGCGGGAGAGCAGGAACGGCTGTCATAACCTACAACGGCTCTTGTAATATCTCTTCTCTTGAGATATTTTGCATATGCGCTTACTATTTTGTAAACGTTTTCGTCGGAGAGTTCTTCGGGGCAAACCTTGCCGCGGATGTCATATTCGCGGAACATACTGCGGAATGCCTGTGGGTATTTGTTATCGATGATCATTGTTTATTTGTCTGCCTTTCGGTTAGATTTGTGTGGATGAGGGGGGTGTAGGACCGTCGGGGACAACGATTCCTACAGGTGAGTTTGAATTGCGGGAACGCCTTTGTTTAAAAGATACGATCTTTCGGGAGGAGCAAGCCCCTCCCCTACGGGAAACGGTGGATTTGAAAAATTATGTTTTCCGAGGAAGTTCTTTTGCTTACTTTTTCGGGAGGAGCAAGCCCCTCCCCTACGGTAAAATGATAAATTTTGTGAAAGATTATGGGCTTATTGGGAAAAGTTCTTTTTGCATACTTTTTCTTCGAAAGAAAAAGTATGTTATTCTTCGTCCCAGTTGTGCCAAACGTTAACGATGTCTTCGTCTTCTTCGAGGTTTTCAAGAAGAAGGTTCATAAACTTTCTGTCATCGTCCGTTGTAAGGGAAACGTATGTGGAGGGAACCTTTTCAACCTCTGCGGATTCAAACTTGTAGCCTTTCTTTTCAAGGTCTTCGCAAACTGCGGAAAGATCGTCCGGCTCTGTGTAGATCTCGTAGATGCCGTCTTCTTCCGCGAAGTCTGCCGCGCCGCATTCGAGAGCGTCTTCCATAAGCTGGTCGCCGTCAACGACCTTGTCGCCGTATTCGTCATTTTCCGCAACGATGATAACGCCCTTGGAGGAGAACATAAAGCTTACGGAACCCGTAACGCCGAGCTTGCCGCCGAATTTATCGAAGTAGTGGCGAACCTCACCTGCTGTTCTGTTCTTGTTGTCTGTTGCAGCTTCAACGATAACGGCAACACCGGAGGGACCGTAGCCTTCGTAAACGATCTCTTCGTATGCAACGGCATCTGCTCCGCTTGCTTTTTTGATAACACGTTCGATGTTATCGTTAGGCACATTGTTTGCTTTTGCCTTGGCAATAAGGTCGCGGAGCTTTGCGTTGGAAACGGGGTCGGGACCGCCTTCCTTAACCGCGATAGCCATTTCTTTGCCTATCTTTGTGAAAACCTTGGCGCGCTGTGCGTCTGTCTTCTCTTTTTTGTGCATAATATTTTTCCATTTGCTATGTCCTGACATTGGAATATCTCCTTATATATAATTAAAAAATGAATAATGAACGATGAATTATAAATATTACGGGAGAGGGACCCCTCCCCTGTGATTAGACGATGGGTTTTGCGAAAAAATACGTTTTTTTCGAGCAAAGTTTTTTGGCACACCTTCTTTACAAAAAAGGTGTGTTCTTACTTTTTCTCCGAAAGAAAAAGTAAGTTATATCTTTTCGGGGTGCTTTATGCAGATGAGTTCAAGTGCTTTGCCGAGAATGTCGCGCGTGCCGCGTGTGAGAGCGATACGAACAGCTTTTTTATCCGCATCTTCGCACGTTGCGATGGGGCAAGCCTGGTAGAAACGGTTGAATGCGCCGCAAAGATCGAGGATGTAGCGCGTGATAACGCTGGGCTCCATACCATCGATTGCTTCCTCCACCTTTTCGGGGAAGAGGGAGAACGTCTTGATAAGATCGCGCTCCGCTTTTTCAAGCGTTTCCGCATTTTCGGGAAGAGATACGTTTGCGCTCTCACCGAGCTTGTTTATAATGCTGCAGGTTCTTGCGTAGGTGTACTGCGCGTAAGGACCTGTGTTGCCGTTAAAGTCGAGTGCGTCTTCCATAACAAAGTTGATGTCGCGCACACGGTTTGCGGCAAGATAGTAGAATACGATCGCACCGACGCCGACAGCCTCTGCCGCCTCGTCCTTATTCTGCATATTGGGGTTCTTCTCCTCCATAATGGAGCGAACCTTGTCTATTGCAACGGCAAAGAGGTCGCGCAGGAGGATGACGTTGCCCGTTCTGGTGGCGAGCTTTTCTCCGTTTATGCTTACTGTGCCGTAGGGAACGTGGTAGAGCTTGGGGGCAAAATCATATCCCATAAGCTCAACTACCTTGAACCACTGCGCGAAGTGGAGGGACTGACCTGCGGATGTAACGTAGATGCACTTATCAAAGTTGTACGTTCTGTCGCGGTAAACAGCCGCCGCAATGTCGCGCGTGGGGTAGAGGGTGGAGCCGTCGCGCTTGAGGATGAGGCAGGGCGGCATATTATATTCGGAAAGGTCAACGATGGACGCGCCGTCATCGATCTTCATAAGGTTTTTGTTTCTGAGCACCTCTACCTGCTCCGGCATTTTATCCGTATAGAAGCTTTCGCCGTTGTAGCTGTCGAACGTGATGCCGAGCTGGTCATAGGTCGTCTTGTATTCCGCAAGGCTGATATCGATAAACCATCTCCAAAGGGAAAGGTTTTCTTCATCGTGATGTTCGAGCTTTGTGAATTCTGCTCTTGCCTCGTCTGCAAGGGAGGGATCCTTTTCCGCTTCTTCGTGGAATTTAACGTAAAGCTCGACGAGCTTGTCGATACCGCCGTTTTCGATATCTTCGCGGCAGCCCCATTTGCGGTAAGCAACGATAAGCTTGCCGAACTGCGTGCCCCAGTCGCCGAGGTGGTTGATGCCTACGCAGTCATAACCCTGATATTCGTGAAGAAGCTTGAGAGAATGGCCGATGACGGTCGTGCCGAGGTGGCCGATATGGAAGGGCTTCGCAACGTTGGGGGAGGAATAGTCAAGAACGACCGTCTTGCCCTTGCCCACGTTCGTTCTGCCGAAGTCCGCACCTTTTTGAGCCACGGAGGCAAGAATATTTTTTGTGAAAAAACGGGCGGATGCAAAGAAGTTGATATATCCGCCGACGATCTGCACCTTCTCCGCACAGGAGGGAAGGTTGCCTGAAAGATGCTCGAAGATCGTTGCCGCGATCTTGGGTGGCGCGGCGCGGAGCACGCGGGAGAGCTTGAAGCAAGGGAAAGCCAAGTCGCCCATAGCGTCGTCCGGAGGGTATTCGAGCATACCGAAAATTTCTTCTTCCGAAACGGTTGCCGCGGGGTAAAGGGCGGCAATGCTTTCCTTGAGGGAAGAAGCTACGCTGTGTTTGAATTCAGTCATATTTTTCTCCGATTAGTATGTGATGTTGTGTTTAAATTACTATCATAATTTTGTATTATACTACAAATTATTTATATGTGCAAGGCAAAAACGAGTATTTTTGTAAAAAGAAATACGAATTTTTACCCGATAGGGGGAAAATGATTGTGAAAAATAAATAAGTTATAGCGCAGATTTAGTGGGAACTAAACAAAAATGAAATATTGTGAAAATAAGGTTTGATTTATGGGGGTAATAAGTGATATAATTATATAGACAAATAATCGCATTATTACCGGCGCAACGGTATATAGACAAGAAACTTGGAGGGTTCGTTAAAATGAAGAAAATTTTATCTCTTGCTTTGGCTCTCGCAATGTGCCTTATCTGCTTTGTAGGATGCACGCAGATAGAGGACGATGATCCCAACGGCAAAGGCGCAAAGATCGACGTTTATATGGGTACGAAGGTATATGACCTTGATCCTGCAATTGCTTATACGGATGAGAGCACATCTAAGATCCTCAGCCTCATTTTTGAAGGCTTGATGGAAATAGATGAAAACGGTAAGCTCAGCAATGCTCTTATGAAAGAGTACGAGATTGCCGAAAATCCCAAAACGGGTGTTACCGAAATGGATATCACCATCAACGAAACGTACTGGAGCGATGGCTCTCTTGTACAGACAAACGACATTATCTACGCTTGGAAACGTATCCTTGATCCTACGTTCAATTCCCCTGCGGCTGCTATGCTTTACTGCATCAAGGGCGCTTACGACCGTAAGATGGGTAACATCGGTGAAGACGATATAGGTATCTATTCCAGATCGAAAGATAAAATGACTATTGAGTTCGAGGACGGAGCGGATATCGATGAATTCCTCTACAGCCTTGCAAGCCTTGCGCTTGTTCCCGTTCGTGAAACAAAGGTAAAGACATATGCTGACACTTGGTCTAAAAAGAGCAGCGACCTTTCCACAAACGGCGCATTCAAGGTTAAAAAGTTCTCCGGCAATGTGGGAGAAGAGATCATCCTTGAAAGAAGCACATATTACTACCTCTCTCAGCAGACGAATACGGAAGCTCTCGATAAGTACGTTACACCTTATCAGATCATCTTCCATTATGCAGAGCCTCTCGATACGAGCGTAGTATATTCTCCCAATGCGGAAACAGACATCATCTCTCTTGTAGCCGGTGAAGATCTTTTCTACGTATCCAACCTTACAGCATCGGTTCTTGACAACTTCAAGTCCTCCGATGTTAAGTATAAGGATATTGCATCCACATATTCTTACTACTTCAACACAAACTCTGCTATCGGCTCCAATGCTGTCGTAAGAAATGCTCTGTCTATTGCGCTTGACAGAACAGCTATTGCAGAAGCACTCGGTAATAAGTCCGAAGCGGCTACGGGTCTTATTCCTTCTATGATCTTCGATACAAAGAAGGGCACATCCTTCCGCAAAGAAGGCGGAGATATACTTTCCGCTTCCTCTAATATAACAGCGGCTCAGAACGCTCTTTCTGAAGCAGGCGTTAATCCCGCAGATTATGAAGAGATATACCTCTACTACATCAAAGATACAACAAACGACAGCTACCAGTCCGCTTCTACGGAACACGGCTTTGGCTATATGAGCAAGGAAAAGACTATTGCTACATATGCAAAGCAGGCTTGGGAACAGCTTGGCTTTAAGGTAGTTCTCAAGGGCGTTACGGCAGAAGAACACGCAAAGGTTTATGCAAACGGTCAGTATGACGTTATCGGTCTTGACTACCAGATGATGTCCGCATATCCCATATATGCTCTCGCTTCCTTTGCTACTGCATACAGCGGCAGAGTTCTTGAAACGGAAACAGCTTCCGACGTAACTTACACAGCTCTTCCTCACGTTTCCGGCTATACAAGCGAAGAATACGATGCTCTTATTGCTTCCGCTTTCGCTGCAGGTTCCCAGAAAGAAAAGGCAGAGATCCTTCATAAGGCAGAAGAGCTTCTTCTCAAGGATGCTCCCGTTGTTCCCGTAATATTCAACTCCGAGGCTTACGTTACAAGCGGTCTTTCCGATCTTGAAACGAACTTCTGGGGTGCTACGGACTTCAAGAAGGCTTACCTCAACAACTACGTTGAATACCTTGCTACAACGATCGCAACAACAAATCCCGACGATGAAAAAACAGCAGGTTAACTGAACAGTATAAAAAACTTCCCTTGGAAAAAGGGAAGTTTTTTCGTTTTTCTTAAGAAATTGTAAACAATTTTCGGAGTCGTTTTATAAGATTGACAAAGTTTTCTTATTTGATATAATTATAATAACAGCAGTATATAATTTATATATAAGGAACAGGAGGAATATTATGAATCTTAACGTCGTAAACCGCTTGGCGACGCACGTAACGAATTTTATGGATTCCAAGCGCGCTACCGTTCCGATAATTGAAACACTGCCGCAGAAGCCTGAGATAGAGATAACAGGCACAAAAAACGCATTTGAGCGTGTTGCCCCGGAGGAGATGGGCATCCCTTCGGCTCTTATACGGGAATATATAGAAAAGATCGTTGCGGATAAAAGCCTTAATATGCACAATATTATGATACTGCGCGGAAACAAGGTGATATTTGAATGCAGCTTCGGCGGACAGGATATAACCGTACCCAAGATGACGTTTTCCGCCTGCAAGAGCATTACCTCCATTGCCATAGGTATGCTTATCGATGAAGGCAAGCTCTCTCTTTCGGATCGCGCTGCGGATATTTTCGAGGACAGGATAGGCGTTATAGATAAGCTGCGGACATCCGATATAACCGTGCGCGATCTGCTTACTATGCAGACAGGTATCGTTTTTAACGAGGCGGAATCCTTTGCAAGCACGAATTGGATAAAGAGCTTTTTCTCCTCCGCTTCGAACGCAAAGCCGGGCGCGGAATTTTCCTATAACAGCCTGAATACGTATATCCTTTCCGCGATAGTTTACAAAAAAAGCGGAAAGCATTTGACCGAATATTTAAAAGAACGCCTTTTCGAGCCGCTGGGAATTGCGGACATAGCTTGGGAGAAATGCCCGATGGGGATCGAAAAGGGCGGTTGGGGATTATATATACGTCCCGAGGATATGGCAAAGATAGGCGTTCTTGCGCTGAACGGCGGCGTTTGGAACGGCAAACGCCTTATTTCAAAAGAATATCTTGACGATGCGGTAACTGCTCACGCAAAGGTTCCTCTTGATGCGGGGGCTTTCAACTACGGCTATCAGATATGGGTGGGCAGAGATACGGATACGTTCCTGTTTAACGGAATGCTGGGACAGAACGTGCTTTGCTTTAAAAATAACGGTCTGATAATAGTTTCAAATGCAGGAAACGGGGAGCTTTTCCAGCAGAGCAATTATTACGATATCACTCTCAGTACATTCGGAGGCTTTTTCACAGAAAAAATACCGCAGGATAAGATAGAGCAGATGAAACTTGCAAGACTTAAAAAAACGCTTGTTTTCGGCGGCGGAAGGACTCGGCTTGAAAACAAAGCAAAGGTCTTTGCGGCTCTTGAAAATCTTTTTTACGGCACTTTCGATGCGGACGATGCGGATGCCGCTTCATTCGGTCTTATGCCCGCCATACTTCAGGTCTCGCAGAATAATTATACGAATGGAACGAACAGTATAAGATTTTCACTCGATAGACAGGCGTGTGCGGTCAATATCTCGTTTGAGGAAAAAGACCGAACACATATCTTCCGCGCAGGTCTTGTCTGCGGCGAAAAAACGGAGCTTTCTTTCCACGGGGAAAAGTTTACCGTTTGCGCTTTTGCAAGATATGCGCAAGACGAGGATATGCGTCCCGTGCTTATTGTGAGGATAGATTTTATAGAAACGCCTTGCTCCCGCATTATGAAATTCTTTTTCGAGGATAACGGGATGGTCTGTGTTGCTACGGAGGATCCCGGCGCGGAATTCGTTGCAAAAAGTGCAAACGATATTCTCGGAGAGGTTTTGGACAATAAATTTGTGGCGCTTATCGCAAGCAAGCTTGACGGAGATTATTTTTTGTATAAATTTGAAAAGATTATGACACCGCATATTCATTTTGTAAGAAAAGCGGTAGTTTCCGGAGATTAGAATGTTTTTGCGTGAGGGTGTTTTCGCCCTCACGCTTTGCTTTTGTAAAGCAAAAAAATCTTTGAAAAAAATTAAAAAAACTATTGACAAACAGACTATATGATGGTAAAGTATTTATGTGAGTTAGCAAGGACTAACTTTTTGTGTGTTGCCTAGTTAGCATATGCTAATTGGACGTAATGATAAATATGAGGTGATAATATGGATCTGAATAATGCTCAGCTTGGCAAGGAATACGTTATTCAAAATATTGAAACGGACGATGAAGAGCTTGATACGTTTTTGTTTTCACTCGGCTGCTACAGCGGGGAAAAAATAACCGTTGTTTCCAGAAGAAAAAGCGGATGCGTTGTTGCCATCAAGGATGCAAGATACAGCATAGATGCGCAGCTTGCGGCGGCAATAACAGTAAAATAACGAATTTTTTTAAAATTTATATCATAAATTTGGAGGACAAACAATGAGAATTGCCTTGGCAGGTAACCCCAACAGCGGCAAGACTACGATGTATAATGCGCTTACGGGCAGTAACGAAAAGGTCGGCAACTGGGCGGGCGTTACCGTTGAAAAGAAAACACACACGATCAAAAAGAGCTTCTGCAACGCGGAAGAGGAGCTCATTGCGGTCGATCTTCCCGGTGCATATTCTATGTCGCCATTCACATCCGAGGAAAGCATAACGAGCGCTTACGTAAAAAACGAAAGACCTGATGTTATCATAAATATAGTTGACGCAACTAATCTGAGCAGAAGCTTGTTTTTCACAACACAGCTTTTGGAACTCGGCGTGCCTGTGGTCGTTGCGCTTAACAAAGCGGATATAAACAAGAAAAAGGAAACGGTCATAGACTCAAAGGTATTGGCGCAAAAGCTTGGCTGCCCCGTTGTGGATACGGCATCCACGAACGGCTTCGGACTTGAAAAGCTCGTTAAGACGGCGGTTGCCTTAAATGGGAAAAAACAGCGCGCGCCCTATATTCAGGGCAATATCGATCTTTCTGATAAGGCGGCGGTAGAGGCGGAGGACAGAAAACGCTTTGAATTTGTAAAAAAGATCGTTTCCTCCGTTGAAACGCGCAAGATACGTACAAAGGACAGAAACGTTCACGATAAGATAGACGCTCTTATTACAAACAAATGGCTTGGTATTCCGATCTTTGCGCTTGTTATGTGGCTTGTGTTCTGGATATCACAGTCCGGTCCCGGTGTGTGGATAGCGGAGGGCTATGAATTTGAAAACGGCACGTCAATTCCCGGACTTGTAACTCTTATTGATATGTTCGGGGCGTGGGTGGATGGACTTCTTACGGGTGCGAACGATTTTCTTCGCTCCGCTGTTGTTGACGGTATCATAGGCGGTGTCGGCGCGGTAGTGGGATTTTTGCCGCTTGTAATGGTAATGTACTTTCTCATCGCGCTTCTCGAGGATTGCGGCTATATGGCTCGCGCATCCGTTGTACTTGATCCCATCTTCAAAAAGGTCGGCCTTTCCGGTAAATCCGTAATTCCTTTCGTTATCGGTACGGGCTGTTCCATTCCCGGCGTTATGGCTTGCCGTACCATCAAAAACGAGCGTGAGCGCAGAGCAACGGCAATGCTTGCTCCGTTTATGCCCTGCGGCGCGAAGCTTCCCGTTATATCTCTTTTCGCGGGCGCATTTTTCCGCGAAAGCTCTTGGGTGGCGCCGTTGATGTATTTTGTGGGGATCGTGCTTATCCTCGTTTGCGCGGTGCTCGTAAACGCCATTACGGGAAACAGAGCAAAGAGATCTTACTTTATTATCGAACTTCCTGAGTATAAAGCGCCGAGCCTTCTGCGCGCTCTCGGATCTATGTGCCAGCGCGGCTGGTCTTACATAGTAAAGGCGGGTACTATAATTCTTGTCTGCAACTTTGTTGTTCACGTAATGCAGACGTTCGGTTGGAATTTCCGCCCTGTTGAAAACGCGGGGGATTCCATCCTTGCAACTATAGCAACACCCTTTGCGTATATCTTTGCTCCCGTTGTCGGCGTTGTTGCTTGGCAGCTTGCTGCGGCGGCTATCACGGGTTTTATCGCAAAAGAAAACGTTGTCGGCACTCTTGCCGTATGCTTTGTCGGACTTCAGAACCTTATCGATACGGATGCGCTTGAACTTATGGAGGGCGCGGGTGCAGAGGCTGCGGGAATTTTGGCAATAACAAAGGTTGCTGCTCTTGCATACCTTATGTTCAACCTCTTTACGCCTCCTTGCTTTGCTGCTATCGGTGCTATGAATGCCGAAATGAAGAGCGCCAAATGGCTCTGGGCGGCACTCGGCTTCCAATTCGGTGTCGGATATTCCATCAGTTTCCTTGTATTTTTCTTCGGAAGCCTCTTTACGGGTGCATCGTTGGGCGAGGCTTGGATGCTCGTTCTCGGTTGGGGCGTGGTTATTGCGTTCGCGGCAATACTTGTGTTCCTTGTAATAAGACAAAACAATAAAGTGAAAGCTGAAATGGCGCGCAAAGCCGCTTCCAAGGCTTGCGCCAATGCTTAATCGGACTATGATCAAAAATATTATTATAATAGCCGTTATCGCGCTTATAGTCGGCGGAGCTCTCGCCTATATAATCAAAGCAAAGAAAAGCGGCAAAAAGTGTATAGGATGCCCCTACGGCGACTCCTGCAAGGGCTCCTGCTGCTCGTGCGAGAAAGAAGAAGAAAAATAAAGAGTATATAATTTTTGTAAAGACTTCCCGATGCTTGTGCATAGGGGAGTTTTTGCAATATATGTATTAAATTTTCGCAAGCTTTATTGATATTTTGCGGATAATTTAATTGACTTTGCCGTTTTTATGTGTTATCATAAAAATGTATAATATTGAATAATAATTGCAGCGTAAAAAGCTGCAATTGCTGTTTAATACATAAAAAGGAGAAAGCATAATGAAAAGAATAATGTCATTGATTCTGGCAGTCATAATGATAATGTGTATGATGGTGCCGGTATATGCAGAAGAAACGGAGCCTTCTGTTACGGTAATACCGTCGGCAACAAGCGTGAACATTGGAGATACGGTAACGTTTACTGTGTCATTAAGCGATTTTCCGAAGGAGAAGGGCTTTGCTTTAACACCCTCCTTTGATACGGAAGTATTTGAATTCGTTCTCGTGAGCGCGGAGCCCGATAATCCCGATGCACCCATAAACCAAATGGGCAGCTTTTTGGTAAGCGGCACTTTGTCGGACTGTGCTCCTCCGGACGCGGTTATTGCATTCAATTATGCAACAACGATCAATAAGGAAGTATTTACGTTTACGCTAAAGGCAAAGAAAGCCGCAACGGAAACAGAGGTATTTTGCACGGTAAATACCCAGTCCCTTACAGAGGACTATACGGGTCATTGCCACGTGAGCGTAATTTGTCCCCACAATTTTGCGGGCGCGGAAATGTATAACGATACGCATCACAAATACGTTTGCTCCTTGTGCGGCGAACCCAAGTTCGAAGAGCATGAATGGGACGATGGCGAGGTTATCACCCCCGCAACACACACGGAAAAGGGCGAAAAAAAATATACCTGTGAAATTTGCGGCAAAGAAAAGTTTGAAGTAATTCCTACAACAGCGGACCACGAATATCCCGCGGAGTGGGCACAGTATTCCGAAACACAGCATATAAAAATGTGCGGATGCGGATTGCATCTTTTTGAAGACCACAAGTGGAACGCGGGCGAGGTGGTTGTACCCGCAACGCATACTTCCGTTGGCTCGATGAAATACACCTGCACGGAATGTCATTACGAAAAGTTTGAAGAGATTCCCGAAACAACGGCGCATGAATATCCCAATATCTGGTCTGAGTACTCCGCAACACAGCACGTAAAGGAATGCGCTTGCGGTGAAAAGATATACGAAGCACACAAGTGGGATAACGGTGTAGTAACAACACCTGCATCCCATATGCAGGAAGGTGTTAAGACATATACTTGCTCCGACTGTAAAGCAACGAAGACAGAATCCATACCGAAGACAACAACACACGGTTATCCCGAAAAGTGGAGCAAATACTCCGCAACACAGCACGTAAAGGAATGTGCGTGCGGTGAAAAGATATACGAAGCACATAAGTGGGACA
>SVRQ01000012.1 GCA_015064725.1 Oscillospiraceae bacterium
GGCAGAAACATACAGTGTTTGTATATCTCGTATGTTTTGCAAACATCATTTTTATGTGTTAATTCTATCAGTTTGAGTTCCATTGCACACCTACAAATTCTTATTTATCGTTCTGTTTTATCGCCAGTTTCGCCTTTGTATTACAAAGGCTGCGGGCAAAGCCCATACCCCTAAAGATGCACAAAACCAAAGGCTCACTCCGGGAGTGAGCTGTCAGCGAAGCTGACTGAGGGAGAGTGCGATACAATAAGATTTATCCAAACCTAAAGTTACGCAGGCTCCTTCCGTCACGCTTCGCAGCGAACCCCCAAAGCTCATTTCATTCGCTTCGGGGAACCCCTGCCGCGTGCCACCTTCCTCCCGGAGGAAGGCTTTTCGTTAGCCCCATTATAACACAAATCGGCAGAGAAAACAACGTCTCTGCCGAAAATTATGTGTCGCAGACCGTCGAGGACGCCGGTCCCTACAATTTTGTAAACATCTTTATGAGAAGGAGCCTAAACTTCGTCTTTTTTTTATTTACTTTAATAATTATACGAACAAATGTTCAGAAAAACATTGACAAACGAACAAAACTGTGGTATAATACAGACAAGCAAAGGGAAGAGCGCTCTCCCGTTAAGGCGCGCAACCTTTTGCCAAAAAGATAATTTTGGGAAGAGAAAGGGAGTGATTTATACGGATAGATATTTTTCGGCGGCGGAAACTGATTTTTCCTCCGACGATGTTTACACTAAAAGAGAGAAACGCGCTTACGCTTATTGTGAGCATTGCGGTTTTGCAATTTATTCCCCCGATGATGCGCTTATCGTTGACGGCAGCGAGGATGTGATACATCTTGCCTGCTGGGGTGAATATTGCGGCGAACATATGTTTGATTTTGCGAAAATAGCCGCAGAGCGCGACCGCTGAAATTTATTTTTACGTAAATTTGCATTGAGCAAAAATAATATAGAAGTTCTTACCGCCGATGCTTTTGCCAAAAAAGCAAAGAAGTATTTTGCGGATTGCGATAAAACGGTCATTCCGTCCCCCGCCTGTGTCAGTTGCAAAAACGAGGAGGCGGACTGCAGCTCTTGCCGAAAGAGAAAAACAAAACCGTACACGCTCTCCGGTCTTTGCCTGGCCCTTGGTATAAGCAAGCGGCAATTTAATGAACTTAAAACGGACAAATGTTTCTGCGAGGAGGTGGAGATGACGCTTCTTAAAATAGAGGCGTACATTGAAGAGAACTGCTTTAGCGGAAACGTGAACGGAACTTTTGCGCTTGCCGTGCTGAAAGAACATTTCGGCTTTGGAGAAGAAGAGCGCGAGAACATTAGTATATCGCTTTCGGATGAGGTGAGGGGGCTTGCGGAATGAAGAACGTGAGCTTTGATGTCCGCCCTTCCGAAAAGCAAGCGGAATTTTTTGCCTCACGCGCAAAGTTTACCGCTTACGGAGGCGCACGCGGCGGCGGAAAAAGCTGGGCACTGCGCCACAAGCTTGTTCTTTTGTGCCTTCGTTATGCGGGAATACGCACGCTTATTGTGAGGAGAACTCTTTCCGAACTGCGTGAAAACCACGTTTTGCCCCTTTTTCCGATGATCGTGGGAACGGGGCTTGCCGAATACAGCGAAACGCATAAGGAGTTCCGCTTCCTGAACGGCTCGGCAATAAAGCTTGGATATCTGGATACGGACAACGACCTTTTGCGCTATCAGGGACAGGAATTTGACATTATCGCGCTTGATGAGGCAACGCAGCTTCATGAGGAGGCGTTTCTTGTGCTTTGCGCGTGCCTTCGCGGCGCGAACGATTTTCCAAAGAGGATGTACATTACCTGTAATCCCGGCGGCGTGGGACACGCTTGGGTAAAGCGGCTTTTCGTGGATCGAAATTTTCGCACAGGGGAGGACCCTTGCAATTATAAATTCATTCCTGCGCGTGTTTTTGATAACAAAATATTGCTTAAAAGCGATCCGGATTATGTCCGCCAGCTCGAAATGCTGCCGGAGGATCTTAAAAAGGCGTGGCTTTATGGAGAATGGGATGCTTTTGCAGGGCAATTCTTTACGGAGTTTGACGAGAGTATTCATACGGCGAACATCATTTTGCCGAAAAATACGGTAAGATACTGCGCTATCGACTACGGACTTGATATGCTTGCCGCGCTCTTTGTAGCGGTGGATGAGGCGGGGCGGGCATACGTCTATGACGAGATATACGAAAGCGGACTTATCGTAAGCGAGGCGGCGGAGCGCATACGCGAAAAAAAGACGGATAATATGATATTTATTGCGCCTGCCGACCTTTGGAGCAGGCAGAAGGACAGCGGAAAGAGCATAGCCGATCTTTTCGCGCAAGGAGGCATTTACCTTACGAAGCTTTCACCCTGCCGCACGGCGGGATGGCTTGCCCTTAAAGAATGGCTCAAAGCCCCCGAAGGAATACCGAATATGGTAATTGATAAAAAATGTAAAAATATAATACGCTGTTTGCCGCTTCTTATGCACGATAAGACCATGCCCGATGACGCGGCAACGCAGCCGCATGAAATAACACACGCGCCCGACGCGCTCCGCTATTTTGCTTCTTTTCTCGTTTGCTCTGCGGCAGGGGATGGGGAGCGCACGTTCAGGCGCAGAGTGAAAAGATAGATAAAAAGGAGGAAAAGGGAGGTTTGAATTTATTTAAAAAGAAAAATATAGGCGAACATATGTTCTCAAATAAAGAAAGCCGCGAACAAAAAATAAAAAGGCTTTTTTGCGATGCGGCGGCGCGCAGGAGCGCTGTGGAGGAGTATTGGCAAAAGATGCGCGCTTATTATGACGGTACACACGAAACGGCGAGGAAAACGGGGGATTTTCTTTCCTCCGTGAATATACCGTGGCGTCCCGCACAAATTCCCGATGCTTATATGCACGTGGAAAGCCAAGTGGCATCGAAAATGCCTGATTTTGAGTTTGCTCCGCGAACGCAGGCGGATGCGAAAGCGGCGAAAACGCGCGAAAAGCTCGTTCGCTACGTTTGCGACATAAACGATATGGAGCGAAAGAACGCGGAAAATGAGCGAAGACTCAATATTTTCGGTAGTGCAGTTTGGAAGCTTTGCGTTTGTGCGGACGAGCGCGGTATGCCGGAGATCGCGCTTGATAATCCTGCACCGAGCAGCATTTATCCGGACCCGAACGCAGGAAGCGTTAACGATTGTGAGTTTATCGGCTATTCTTACAGGATGAGCAAGGCGAAGGCAGAGCGCGTTTTCGCCGCAGATCTTGCGCGTATGGGTACGAGCCTTGACGGTCTTATACTTGAAGCAAAACGGGATAAAAAAGCACGGGAGTGCTTTGATATGGATATTTACGAAGAAGATAATCCTACGGTAAGCGTGCTTGAATGGTGGTTCAGACAGGATTCTGACGGCGAATTTTTGCGTGCGGACGGAACCGCTTGCACCTATGCGCGCGGTGATATTGCACTCTGCGTTCTTATCGGCGGCAAGGAGGTGAGATACGTTCCGAAATTTTGGACGAATACGCCTTGTTCGCGCTATCCTTTTGTAATTTACGGGCGCATACCGAGCGATGAGAGTATTTGGGGCAAGAGCGAGCTTGAACAGATAATTCCGCTTATCGATGCTGCGGACAGGCAGATGGCTTTCGCACAGCTTAACGCGGCGTTCTTTGCCAACGATATTCTCGTTTATGAGGAAAACGCTTTCGCGCCCGACAGCTTTCCCGATAACCGCCCCGGTGCGGTCTGGAAGCTTCGGCCGGGTATGATGGAGAAGGTCAGCCGCCTTGGCGGTCTTTCCCAAAACAGCGAATCCCACTATGAGATAGTGGATAAATACCGCAGGATGATAAAGGAAACTCTCGGTAACTACGATTATATGCAGGGCGATTACTCCACGAACGTAACGACGGCAACGGGCTTGGCACTTCTTTCCGATCTTGCAACGGAGCGAATGAGCGCGAAGAACGTGTGCAAAAAGGCGGGCTTTTATGAGCTTTATCGCTTGATGGATATTTTTGCGCTTGAGTTTTACACGGCAGAAAAGGCGGGACTTATTACGGGAGAGAGCACGGAGGATATATTTGCTATGGGCGCTTACGTTCCCGAGCTTGACGTAAGGGTGAATATCGGAGAAGGCGTGGAAAATTCACGTTCGTTTACGGTGTCTGCCCTTGGTGAGCTTATGCAGGCGAGCGTGAACGCGGAAAACTATCCGATGGTGCGCGCTTATATTTCTGCGGTGGATATTCCCGCAAAAGCGGATATTATCGCAGAGCTCGACAAAAAATTTGCAACAAATATGGGAGAATGATAATGATGGAAGAAAATATTATAAACGAAATAAAAGAAGAGGCTCTTCCTGTGTCCGAAAGCGTGGAAGAAGCCGCTATCGATGCAGGAACGGAGGAAGAAAATGAGATAGCCTCGCTTGCCAAGGTAAGCGAGGAAGCTTCTGCTAAGATCCCGGAAGAACCTTCCGGCACGGAAGAGAGAGAAGACGGTGAAGAAAACACCGATATTTCTGCGGAGGACTTTGCAAAAACGATCTCAAATCCGATGTTTGCCGTTTTTGCCAGAGGCAGAAAGGGCGATATAAGCTCCGCCGTGCGCGATTTCAACGAAATGATGAAGGCGGGCCGCGCTCTTCTTTCGGAGGAGGCGCAGATGAAAATGACTCCCGGCGGCGGTTTTGCCGGGGGCGGCGTTGCTCTTTCCGAAAGACAGCGCAAAATAGCAAGGGAAGCGGGTATGTCCTATAAGGAATATTATGAGCTAAGAAATGCGCTTCCCGAAAAAAATAACAAATGATTTAAATGAAAAGGAGATTTAATAATATGAACGACGTATATACTTGGTCGGATGATATGTATCCGATCGTAAAAAAGAGCTTTGATGAAAGATATAACTCCCGTATCAGCCTTCTTGGCAATATCGCGGGAATCGTAAAACAGGATGAGCTTTCCTATAAATTCGAGGGCTTGGGCGGTTATGGGGAGCTTCCCGAATATTCCGCGGAGGGGCTTGTGCGCTCTTCCGGCACAAAGGGCTTTATCACAACGGTTACGCCCACGGAGCGTGCGCTTGCGCTCCCCGTTGAATATAAAAACGCGAAGCTTGACCTTGTTGGCGAGGCAAAAAAGGTTGGCACACGCCTTGCGGATTCCGCTTATATGACCGTGCTTACAGCGTTTTACCGTATGTTCGGCAAAGCGTTTACAACAAAGGGCGCGGACGGTGTGGCTTGGGCATCCAACGCGCACCCTGTAAGCACGGATGAGGACGCGGCTGTCTTTTCCAACGTAATGGGCGCGGAGCTTTCCGTTTCTTCTATTTGTCAGGCGCAGAAGCAGGCGAGCGATTTTGTGACGAGCGACGGACTTCCTTTTGTTTGCGACTTCGACCTTCTTCTTGTTTCCCCCGAGCTTGAGGAAACGGCAAGAAGCATCTGCGGCAAAAATTCCGAGCTTTCGCCCTTGCTCAACCCGGAAACGGGTGTTGGCGCAAACCCCGTTCACGGTATGAACTATATGGTGGTTGGCGGCGGCAAGACCGGTTTCCAGGGCAAACAGTGGGCGGTTGCGGACCGCGCACTTCTTTCCGAGGTGTTTAAGCTTGTTTATATTACCGAGCCCAGCGTGCTTATCTCTCCCCGTGAAAATCCGCTTGTAACGGATTATATCGCTTACGTGGACTTTGCTTTCGGCTTTGGTGACGCAAGACCCATCATTTTCTGCGATCCCGCAATTGCGTGATAATTGAATAGATATAAAGAGCCGGGCGAAAGCGCGGCTCTTTCCGAAAAAAGAAAGGAGGTCATATGACTCTAAAAGAATTAAAAAATAAGATATATGCAATACTCGATATAGACGTATCCTTTGAAACGGGAAGTGTGTATTCCAAAACGGAGGGATATATCTCTTATATGATCGACGGAGCAATGAAAAAGACGGCGCTTCTTGCAAAATGCCTTAAAAAAAGCGTAAAGCTTTATTTTTCCGCAGAAAACGGAAAGATGTGCGCCGCGCTTCCTGCGGATTTTGCTTCTTTTTGCTGTGTCCGTGCAGGCAGAACGTACGGACGGGAGTGCTTTGAGATAATTTCCGACAAGATACGCATAAAAAACGCGGGATTTTCCACGGCAGAGCTTGTGTATATAGCTTTTCCGGAAAAGATAGATGAGAATACCCCGCAGGATGCCGAGCTTTTGCTTCCCGAGAACGTATTGGATGCCGTGTGCTACGCCTGTGCAATGGAGATCTGCACGAATGTGTATCCCACGGACGTTCAAAGATACGTGCGTATAGCTACGGAATATGACGAAAGGCTTGCTCTGCTTATAAGCGCGGCAAGCGAGGTGGAGAATGTAGCCAACGGATTTTTCTCTCCCGGGAGAGGGGTGTTCGCTTGATCTTTAACAATATAAGAAATGAAAAAGGTATTTCTAAAAAGAGAAGCGCCGCTTCTTTCGGGGAACCCAAACTTTGCGTGAAAGAGATAAATCCCTTTGAAGGCGTGTGCTCTCTTGAAAAAGGCGCGCTTGTTTTAAATATGGAGTCAAACGGTACGGCACTTCAAACGCGCAACGGTGCGAAAATACTTGCAAGCATAGGTGCGGCGGAGGCGGAATGCTTTGACGGCGGAAAATACGTTTTTAAAAAGGGAACCAGCCTTTGCCTTTTCGATACGTCAAGCGGAGAAGCTTTTACCGCATTTGAAGATATGCCTGCGGAGGGCGCGTGCGTTATCTACCATCTGCACGGATGCTTTGCCGCTTTTTGCGAAAACGGCTCCGTTTATACCGTTAGCGACAGCACACCTTATACGGCGAAGGTTTCTTCGCTCTATCTGCCGATAATATATAAAATATCTGTCAACGAACAGGAAAAAATGGAAAGCCTTAATTATTTGACGGAATATTGCCGTATTTATGCTTCCGTAAGCTCCGGAAACACCTGCGAGCTTCCGAAGGAGTTTTTGCTGGACCCCGATTTTTGGGAAGTGGAAACGACGGCAGGCGCATCCATTCCCAAGGAGTCTATCGGTTTTAACGCGCATGAGGATGGAGGCGCAACCATTGTGGGACGATCCATAAATTCAAATTTTTATATAACGGTTCGTTTAAAGCACGATGAAAACGGAGTTTTTACCGATTACGATAAAATAGAAAAAGCGAGAAGCTTGTTCTTCTCGCCTCTCGGGAGTCTTGCTTTTGCATCGGCAGAGGAAAAAAAGACCGTTCTTGTTTGCTACGGAGGGGAGTTTGAGGCTGAATTTGCAGCCCTCCTTTTTGATGAGAGGTTTTACGTTGAGGGAAAGAATATGCTGATATGCAAAAATACGGAAAGGATAACGTCTATACTTCGGTACTCGGAGGAATATCTTGTTTTTTCTCCGCATTATATACGAAAAATGTCGCTTGCGGAGGACAAAACCGGAGAAAATCGTTTCTCCGTGAGCGTTGAAAACTTCAAATATGACGTTGGATGCGATATGCCGAAAAGCGCGGTCTGCGCGGACGATAAGATAATTTACGCAAACTCCAAGGCAGGCGTATTTTATATCGACCGCTTCGGTTTTTCTCAAAGGGATATGAGCCGAAACGTTTCCGCGAATATCGAAAACGGAGAGAACGGTATTTTTGCTTGGGGAGAGGATATGCTTGCCGGAGCAAAAGCCGTTATTTGCGGCGGAAAATATTATCTTTGCGTGGGCGGCGTGTTTTATATCTGGGATTTTCTTTACGGCGTACCAAGCTCGGGTACAGAAAAGATTGCGGAAAGCAGAAAGATGCGATGGACGCTTGCCACGGGTCTTTCCTGCGAAAGAATACTCGGTTCTGACGTGAATAAATTTTATTTTATTACAGAAGAAGGGGAGCTTTCGTGCATTGGTGCGGGAACTTCTTTTTTGGATCCCGATGCCGAAAGCGTTTACAAAAGCGAGCCGATCTGCCTTGCTCCTTTTGGAAAATCCGTTGCTTTTAAGCTTTGCCTGACTGCTGCGTGTGCGAAAGAGGCAAGCGTGCGCTGCTTTTTCGACGGGGAAGAAGCGAGCTCAAAATATACCCTTCGCGCAAGCGGGGAAAAAGCGGACGTTTACGAAATATTTCCCGAAAAGAGGTATTGCAGGAATTTCGCTTTCTCCGTAAGCTCGTTCGGCGCAATGAAGCTGGAGGGCGCAAGGATAGAATGGTATTGAGGATATTTTAAAACGATAACACAAAAAACGCACCCGCGGGTGCGTTTTTTGTATATCAATGTTTGTTATATTTATACGGATGCTTTATTATATCGCTGAATAAGTCGTGTATATCAGAAATTGTTTTTTCCATTTCCTTGACTGCGGCTATATGATCGTTAAAAGCCTCTTTGTATAGCTTTTCCGGCATATCGGTGTAATACCTCGAATTTAAATGATAATTTATTTCATCCATAATTTTTGCTTGTTCTTCTACGCTCAGTATTTTTAATGAACCTTCTTTTGTGTATGCATGGGGGGACATATAAATATACTTTCGCATTACTTCGTAGAGCTCTTTACGGGATTCGTATTTTTCCTTGAGCTCGGGATAAGCTTCTTTATAGAGCTTTAATTTAGCGACGGCATTCTTTTTTTCTTTCTCGTCTTTTTTTAATGCTTCAGCTAATTTTTCCTGATCATCGGGATAATTTTCAAGATTGTAATCTAAGTTGTTTTTATACCTCTTAAAACATATAGCCGAAATTCCGTTCGATAGAAATCTTGAAATAAATACCGATGCCAAATATATGATAAAAAATTCTGAGGAAACAAAAAAATTTTTTAATAGTTCAATTTCAATAAAGACAGATACCGCAAGCATTATCATAATGAACCAGTTTGAGCCTTTTTTGCAGTACGGAACTTTGAAATTGAGATAGAGCATCTTGATAATCTCAAACACGGCGAGCGGCAAGATCGCCAATATCGGATTTATCTCCATTTCGCCCAAAAACGCACAAACAAAAAAGAACAAAAACTGAAAAATACCGGCGGGTATAGCGAAATTGCGAAAATACTTAATATGCTTCTCTTGTCGTATCTCCGTGTTTTCTTTGTTTATTTCGGCTTTTACTGCGTTGTAATTTTTTTTGACCTTGCCATCGACAACATTTTTGAGATTTTTGACGTCGGCATCGTATGAATGATATTTTGCAAAAACCATTCTTGCTTCTTCGCATATTTTGTAAAAAGCATATTTGTCGATGGGAGTTTCCATATCAAAAGAATTGCTCATTTCCTGAAAATTAGGATAGTCATATATAGTTTTTTCTAAACCAAGCAATTTTATTAAATTACCCATAGGTCGTTCTCCTTAAAAAGTTTTTTAACATTCCTTGCAACCGTTACAGGCTGCAAGGAATGTTTTTCTGTTAGAAAGATTTGTAATAATTGCAGCATTTGCCCCAATCGGGATCGACCGCTTTGTCATAAAGGTCGCTCGTTCTGCATCCGCAGTACCAAACGCCGCCGCGCTGATACAAATAAATACATCTAGAACAATATACAGTTGCCATAATTTTTCCTCCAATGAATTGAATTTAGCTATATGCACATAAAATAGCCCATACAGTTTATTTTATTGTAGCATATTTTCCTATACGATTCAAGTGAAAATAAACAATTTGGGCGGAATTTTATGGATTATTACAAAATAGGACAAAAAATAAGAAAATACAGAAAGCTTAATGGGCTGTCCCAAGAAGAACTTGCGGAAAAAGTGGGCATTTCGGTTACGCATATGAGCCATATCGAAACGGCAAATACCAAGCTTAGCTTACAGGTGCTTGTTGATATATCTAAGGGCTTGACGTGAGCACGGATGTTTTGCTTCTTGATGCACCTAGTTCAAAAGATACGGCTTTATGCGAGCTTTCACAAATTTTGGAAACTTGTTCGGCAAGGGAAATTCATATCATTGCGGAGATTGCAAAGACCACAAAGCTATCCTTGGAAAAGTACAAAGACGGATAAGAAAAAACGCACCCGCGCGGGTGCGTTTTTGCGTTATTCGATAAAAATATATTTTCCGTGTGAAAGTTCTGCCGTTTTGCCGCCGGGAAGAGAGAGAAAAGCTTTCGTACCGCAGGGAATATCAAGCTCGTATCTTGTTGCGTTTTCTTCTATGCTCCATTTTACATAGAGATCTCCGCGGCGCGTTTTTATGCCGCACTCTGCAAATCCGAGGCGAGGGTCGGGCTTGGGACATATGCTTATACGCTCGTATCCCGCGCCGCCGTCGAGCACCTTGATGCCGCCGACGTTGGCAAACATCCAATCGAAGACACAGCCGTATGCATAATGATTGAAGGAATTCATATCCGCAGACCAGAAGGAGCCGTCTTCCTTTATTCCGTCCCAATGCTCCCAAATGGTGGTAGCACCTTTTGTGACGGAGAAGAGCCAGGAGGGGGCTTGCTTGCGAAGAAGAAGGTCATATGCTTCATTTATACGGCCGTTGTCGGAAAGTGCGTGCAGGATATACGGTGTGCCGAGAAATCCCGTTGTCATAGCACCGCCGCTTTGACGAATGAGATCGCAAAGTGCATCTGTAAGCGCTTCGCGCTCGTTTTCCTCAAAAAGCCCGAAGTGGAGAATGAGGGAAAGCGAGGTCTGTGTTACCGCTTTCACGGGGCGGCTTGTAGAAAGACCGTCGTGTTTAGGATAGATCACGGGCATACCGTCCTTCATAAACGCTTCGCGGAAAGCATTCTTTACGTTTTTTGCAAGCAGGAGGGTTTTGCTGTTGTCGATGCCGAGCGCTTCCTCTGCTTTTGCAAGTAGGCTTGCGGAATAGTAGAAATACGCGCCTGCGATAAGATCCCTTTGCGTGGCGCCGAGATATTTGCCCTCACCCGCGTCAAGCGCAAGCCAATCTCCATAGTGGTTGTCGCCAAGCCAAAGGAATTCCTCCTCGCCGGCGCTGTGAACATAATCCACCCATTTTTTCATCATAGGGTAGTATTTTCTAAGGAACTCTTTGTTTCCGTAAGCGTTGTAGACCTCCCACGGGCAGATGACGGCCGCATCGGACCACCCGGAGGAAATATTGCCGTTCCACCAACCCACAAAGGGAACAAAACGGTATATCGCGCCGTCCTCGCGCTGTTCAAGCGCCATATCGGTAAGCCATTTATCGAAAAATGCTTCAACGTCGAAATTCATTGCCGCGGTGCGGCAGAATACCTGCGCGTCTCCCGTCCAACCCAAGCGCTCATCTCTCTGGGGGCAGTCTGTGGGGATATCCACAAAATTGCCTTTCTGACCCCAGATAATGTTGCTGTAAAGCTTATTGAGGTCCGCATTGCCGCAGACAAAAGAGCCTATGCGCTTCATATCCGTATGGATAACAACGGCAGTAAAGCTTTCTGACGTGATATTTTCGGGGCATTCGTCAATGCGAACGTAGCGGAAGCCTTGGAAAGAGAACGTCGGCTTGAAGACGTCTTCGGTACCGCTTAAAACGTATGTGCAGAGGTTGCGCGCGCTTCGCATATTTTCCGTGTAGAAGTTGCCGTCTTTATCCAGCACCTCCGCGTGGGAAAGGACAATTTGCTTGCCGCGGTTGCCGCAGACTTTTACTTCAACGTAGCCTGCGATATTTTGTCCGAAGTCGAGCACAAGCTCGCCTTTTGGCGTGCGTATTATTTCCTTTACGGCGATGCGCTCCTGCTCTGTAACAAATGTGGTTTGCTTATGGAGCGCAGGGTGCGGGGAATCGTCTGCCTGAGCGTTACCTATCAGCTTTATTTCCACAGTTTTATCCACGGTCTCCCCGTGGTAGAGCGCGGAAAAAAGTATATGCGAGGTATAAACTTCCCACGTTTCGTCAGTATAAATAACGTCCGTTTCGCCGTTTTCGTATTCTATCATAAGCGCGGCGATCGCGCTTACGTGTGAGGTGAATATTCTTTTCGTAAAGCCGAAATTGTGGCGTGCCCAACCGTCGCCGCATAGGATGGACAGGACTGTTTTTTCTGTCAAAAGATCAGTCACATCGTACTCGGCGTAAAGCACGCGGTTATCAAAGCTTGTAAAGCCCGGGGTGAGCACGGAATTACCGACCTTTTTGCCGTTGACGTAAATATTGTAAGCACCCATAGCACTTGCAAGCAGGGTTGCTTTTTTTACACGGGTGCGAAGACTTATTTTTTTTCTGAATTCGGGGCTTACAGTGCCTATATCGTATGGATTGCGTATCCAAAGTGCTTTTTCTAACATAACTTATCCTCATTTTATTCCAAAGAGTTTTTTTGCGTTCTGTGTTGTTGCTTCTGCAAAAGCTTCGCGCTCAATTCCCAGCGCATCTGCCGTGAAGTTCGCTGTATAGTGAAGATAGCCGCTGTGGTTCATCTTCCCGCGCATCGGCACAGGCGCAAGATATGGGCAGTCCGTTTCGATAAGTATGCGCTCGAGGGGTACGGCGCGCGCGCTTTCCACGGCTTTGTGAGCGTTTTTAAAGGTTATAACTCCGGAAAAGGAGATATACCAGCCCATCTTTACGTATTCGCGCGCCATTTCCGCGTGTCCGCTGTAGCTGTGCATAACGCCTCTTACCTTACCTTCAAACTTTTTAATAATATCAAATGTGTCACCGTGAGCCTCGCGGTCGTGGATGAGCACGGGAAGCCCCGTCTCTGCGGCAAGGCACATCTGATGCTCGAAGAGTTTTTTCTGTTCTTCTATATACGTTTTATCCCAATAATAGTCAAGACCTATCTCCCCAATAGCCACGACCTTGTCACGCGAGAGCGTGCGCTCCAGCTTTGCGACCTCTGCGGCAATATCGGAAATGCCCGAAATTTCCTCGGGGTGAATACCGGCAGAGGCGTATATGCCATCGTGAGAAGCGGCAAGTTCCGCACATTTTACGCTGTCTTCCGCGTTCACAGCCGCAGAAAGGATGTATCCGACATCGCTATCGAATATTTCACACAAAAGCTCTTCGTTTCCGAAGAGCTTTTCGTCTGTATAATGTGCGTGTGTGTCAAAGAGCTTTGCCATATCAGTGGATTCTCTTGCCGACGGTGCTGTCGGGGTAGAATGCGATGGAAGCGTCGCCATCCGCTGTGTCGGCGGCAACTATCATACCTTCGCTTACGTATTTTCCGCCCATCATAGGACGTGCGGCGAGGTTTACTACAACGCCTACGTTTTTGCCCATAAGGTCATCGGGCTTATACCATTTTGCAATGCCGGACATAATGCAGCGTTCGCGTTCGCCGTCGAACGCAGTGATCTTGAGAAGCTTTTTGCTTTCCTTTATAGCTTCGCAGTTTACTATCTTGCAAACGCGCATTTCCACCTTGCAAAAGTCATCAAAGCTTATTTCTTCCTCGTGGTCTGTTATTTCAACAGGTGCAGGAGCTTCCGTTTTCTTTTCTTCTTTGGGTGCGGGAGCAGGAGCTGCCGCTGCTTTTTTAGCTTCCTGGATCGCATCAAGCTCCGCAAGCTCTTTTGCGGCATCAATTCTGGGGAAGAGATTTTCGCCCTTGTGAAGCTCTGCCGTTTTGCTCATAAGACCGAAGGATGCGGCACTTTCCCAAGTGCGAAGGGAAGAGGGAATGCGGAGCTGGTCGAAGATCTTTTCGCAGGCTGTGGGCATAAAGGGTGTGAGGAGCACCGTGCAGATACGCAAGGTTTCCGCAAGATTGTAAAGCACGCGGGCAAGTCTGGGCTTTGTTTCTTCATTCTTTGCAAGAGCCCAAGGTGCTGTTTCATCGATATATTTGTTAGCGCGGGCGATAACCGCGAAAACGTCGGCAAGCGCGGACTGGAATGCGTATTTCTCCATCTGAGCTTCATATTTATCGCGGAGTGCGCCAGCCATAGCAAGAAGCTCTGCGTCTTCGGCACCTTCTGCCTGTTCTTCGGGAAGATTTCCGCCGAAGTATTTATCCGCCATAGCCGTTGTACGGGAGAGGAGGTTTCCTATATCGTTTGCAAGATCCGTATTGATGCGGTTTATAAGAAGCTCGTTGGAGAAGTTGCCGTCGGAGCCGAAGGGGAAATCACGGAGCAAGAAGTAGCGGAGTGCGTCCGCGCTGTAACGCTCTGCAAGAAGGTAAGGGTCAACCACGTTGCCCTTGGATTTGGACATCTTACCGCCGTCAAGAAGGAGCCATCCGTGACCGTAAACGTGCTTGGGAAGCGGGAGCTCAAGGCTCATAAGGATAGCGGGCCAGATGATGGAGTGGAAACGAACGATCTCCTTGCCGACGAAGTGAACGTCTGCGGGCCAGAATTTGTTGTAATCGCTTTCGGGATATTTTTCGTTTTCATAGCCGAGAGCCGTGATATAGTTTGTGAGCGCGTCGATCCAAACGTAAACAACGTGCTTATCGTCAAAGTCAACGGGAACGCCCCATTTGAAGCTCGTTCTGGAAACGCAGAGGTCCTCAAGACCGGGCTCGATGAAGTTGTGGACCATTTCGTTTACGCGGGAACGGGGAAGAAGGAAGTCTGTGTTTTCAAGAAGGTCGCGCACTCTGTCTGCATAAGCGGAAAGGCGGAAGTAATATGCTTCTTCTTCCGCATCGATAACAGGTCTGCCGCAGTCGGGGCAACAGCCGTCCTTGAGCTGAGTTTCCGTCCAGAAGCTTTCGCAGGGAACGCAGTATTTGCCTTTATAGATGCTCTTGTAAATATCGCCTTTTTCATACATCTTTTTGAAGATGCGCTGAACGGAGGTAACGTGATAATCGTCCGTTGTACGGATAAAGCGGTCGTAGCTTACATTCATAAGCTTCCAAAGGTCTTTAACGCCTTTTTCGCCTTCAACGATATTGTCAACGAATGCCTGAGGTGTAACGCCTGCTTCTGCGGCTTTGTTTTCTATTTTCTGACCGTGCTCGTCCGTGCCTGTAAGGAACATTACTTCGTGTCCCGTAAGGCGTTTATAACGAGCCATTGCGTCTGTGGCAACGGTGCAGTAGGTGTGGCCGATATGGAGCTTATCGCTGGGATAATATATCGGCGTGGTGATGTAAAAAGTTTTGTTTTCCATTTTATTTAAACCTCCGATGATGAGTGTTTTTTACTGTTTGATGTGTTTGAAGAGCCTTCCCCTTTGGGGAAGGTGCCGAGTTTACGAGGTGGAAGAGGTGTTTTAAATAGATATAAAATCGAAAAAAATAAACCTCTTCAGTCCCTTCGGGACAGCTTCCCCAAAGGGAAAGCCTTTTATTTTATCATAACTTGATTGTAGATCTCGCTTTTTGCAACTCCTCTGTCGCGTGCGGCGGCTTTGATGGAGTCGTTTTTGGAAAGACCTGTTTCAAGATAATATTCAACGTGTTCTTCCACGGTCATATCTGCCCAGAAAGCGGCGGCTTTAAGCTCCGCATCGGAAGCTCCCTCCATTATAAGAACGTATTCGCCGCGCGGGGAATGCTCCGCATAATATTCGCGTGCGCCGCCGATGGTGGTTCGTATGACTTCCTCGTTGAGCTTTGTAAGCTCGCGGCAAAGAGAGAGGCGGCGATCTCCGAACGCTTCAAAAAGGTCATCGAGCGTGCGGACGAGCTTGTGCGGTGCTTCGTAGAATATGATGGTGCGTTTTACGCTTTTAAGCTCGGAAAGAGCTTCGCGGCGTTCGCTTTTGCCAACGGGAAGAAATCCCTCAAAAAGGAATTTCGATGTGGAAAGACCGGAAAGCGCAAGCGCGCAGACCGCGGCGCAAGGACCGGGAATGACAGAAACGCGAATTCCGCGCTCGGCACAAAGGCGGACGATGTCCTCGCCCGGGTCGCTTATGGCGGGCATACCCGCGTCCGTTATGAGCGCACAGGATTCTCCGTTTTGAAGCCTGTTTGCAATATATTCGCCTTTTTCTTTTTTATTGTGCTCAAAGTAGTTTACAAGGGGCTTGCGTATGCCGTAACAGGAAAGCAGCCTTCCGCTTTCTCTTGTGTCCTCCGCGGCAACGAAATCCACCTCGGAAAGAACTTTTTTCGCTCGCTCTGAGATGTCGGAAAGATTGCCGATGGGAGTTCCCACCAGGTACAGCGTGCTTTTCTCCGTAATATTTTTTTCTTCGGGAATGGAAAGTGCTTCAGGGATGCTTGTAGAATTCATTAAAATCACCGTGTTCGTAGATGTATTTCATTTCATCTGTGTAGTTATCGTCCGAAAAGCTCGAACGGTCTTTGTAAATAATAAGGGGGCGCGTGATAAATATGCCGTCCGAAGCACCCTTTTTTGCCTCCACAAGGACGGTGCAGGGAACGTGCTGCGCCGTGGGATAAACAAGGGTCAAACGTTTGGGCTCAAGACGGGCATTTTTGAGCGCGGATATGAGCGCGGGGAGTCTGTCCGGTGTATAGACGAGCACGAACGTGCCGCCGTGGCGCAGAAGCTTTGCGGCTGATGCCGCAAAATCTTCTATCGTGCCGAAAACCTCATGGCGAGAGGCGGCATCGGCATCGTTTTCGGAGATCTTTCCCGAATCCACGCGCATATAGGGAGGATTTGAAAAAACAAGGTCATAGGCGCAGTTGTGCTCCGCAGGAATATCTCTTATATCGGAGCAGATCACGTTTATTTTCTCCGAAAATCCGTTTGCTTCGACGTTTTTCGCCGCTATGGCGGCAATTTTTTCTTGAATCTCAAATGCGGTTATATTATTGAGCTTTCCGCGTGCGGCAAGAAGCAGGGAGATAACGCCGCTTCCGGCGCCGAATTCCGCGGCTTTTGATTTAGTCTGCCTTTTTATATAAGCGGAAAGCAGATACGCATCCGTACCGAAGGCAAGCGAGCCTTCGTTCTGGTATATGGAAAGACCATCGTTTATTTTTTCTTGCTTTTCGGGAAGGCTCATTTTGCCTCCTTTTTGCGGTTCTTGCGGAATATTTCAAATGCGATTATGGAGGAGGCACTTGCCGCGGAGAGCGCGGCACGGAACTCTCTGCCGTAATCAAGCATAACTGTTTTGTCGCAATGCGCGGCAAAGGCGGAGGATATTCCCCTCTTTTCGCCGCCGACAACAAGAAGGACCGGATATTCTATCTCCGTATCATACACGGAAACGGCATTGTCTGTTTTATCCGCGGCGATGATGGTGTACCCGTTTTTATGGAATACTTCGGCGATCTCATCGGGCTCGCCCCAGGAGAGGTCGAAAAGCTCGGAAGCACCCGCGGAGGCGCGGCAGACAACGCCCGCCGCACTCATCCAGTTACGCTTTTCAAGAATTATGCCGTCCACACCCGCCGCATACAGCGAGCGCAGGGAATAGCCGAAATTATACGGGTCCTCTATGCCTTGCAAAAAGACGTAGAAGCCGTTCGGCTTAATGATCGCTTCTTTTACGTTTTTGATGGTCCTGCCGCTTGTAAAAGCAAGGATGCCGCCGTGGCTTTGACCGATGGAAAGGGAGTCTATTTTTTCTGCGTTTGTGAACTCTATTTCAAAGCCGAGCTCGTGCGATTTTGCTTTCAGATAAGATAGCTCGCGCATTTTGCTTTTTTCTTTGGCTTTGTCGAAAAGAATTTTTTCTATTTTTCTGTCGTTAACACCCGTTTGTGCGCCCGAAATTACGGCGCGTATGGATGTCATACCCTCCATTACGGAGGAATCTATAAATTTTTCGGCTTCTTTTGTTGGCATAGTTTTTCCTTTATAGTATTAAAAGCTTTCATTTTGCAAAACGCGCCAGAGCATTACCGCAAATTCTTCGCGCGTAAGCGTGTTTTTTGGTTTAATGGTGCCGTCGGGGTAGCCGATCAGCACCTGAAGATCTATAAGCTTGGTTAAATTTCCTATGTAGCTTTCCTCCGCTGTTTCCATATCGGAAAACTCTTCTGCGCGCGTTGTGGCGATGATCGCCGTGGAAAGCGAACCGAGGATGTTTGCGGCTTCCTCGCGCGAGATGGGGGCGCTCGGCAGAAAATATTCACCGTCCTCGGTGCTGACGGTTTCCATAAGCCCCATAGCAAGAGCAGCGCGCACAAGCGGGAGCCCGTCCTCCGATATTTCGTTTTCATCCGCTATGTCAAGCTCGAAGGCGCTGTGATCTTCGGTGTTTATGCTGAAAAATCTTACGACGGAGCAGGCGAAGTATTCGCGCGTGACGTCGCTTGTGGGAAGGAAGAAGACATCCTCACCCGAGCCTTGCGTGCCGAGCACGCCGAGAGAAACAAGATGCTCGATCTCATCCTTTGCAAAGCTTTCGGCAATGTCGCAGGGAAGAGATATCGCCGCGGAGCCATCGTGCGGCGGCAGTATGATGAAAATGGTGAAAACGGCAAGTATCAGTGTGCAGGATATTACGATGGCGAAAAGTGAGAGATTTTTTTTCATTTTGAAACGTCCTTTCGAATAAACTTAATTGAAAGCGAATATACTTCCATAGTAAAAGTATATTCTTGTTTATCCGAAAAAACGGTCGCTTCGCGGTGGTGAAAAAACTTTTATTTCTCTGCTTTTGCCGCCATTTTGCTGATTTTTGCGTTATGAGCGCGAGCGTTCGCGGCGCTTGTCGAATATTTTTTTATTGCACGGATAATGGCGCGTTTTTCTTTGAACGTAAATTTCTTTCCCCTCTTGGAAAGTGCGCGCATTTTTTCGATAGCGGCACTTCTTGTATAAGCCTCGGGCTGGTCCTGAGAAAATACGATCTTGTCCGAGGAGAACATAACTATATTGTAGATAGGCGGGGTGGGGATATTTTCACGCTCGAATATCTGCGTGAGCGTGACGATATGACGTTCGTTTTTGATGATGGGATTTTCAAAATCTATTTCCTTGCGCTCGCCGTTTTTAAGGCGCACGCTCTGGTGCCATTTATGCGCATTGCCCGTAAATATCTGTCCGTTCATACTTTTAACCTCCACAACGGCGATGCAGGTTGGGAGTATTACGATGTTATCTACGTCCGTATATACTGTGCCGCGCGTTGTTTTTATCGGGAGGAAGGTATTGGTCAAAACGGAAAGCTCCCCGAAATAGGAGATGAGAAGAACGCTTGTTGCTTCTTCGCTTGCGCGGCTGTAGGAGAGGATCTTGCGGCGTGCGGCAAAAGAGCTTATCTTCATCGCCGCTTTCCACAGGAAAAATGCGATGACTATAAATATTATGCACATTATAAAGGGGATAAGTTTTTCCATCGCTGAATCCTTTCAAATAATTATACATAATATATAATAGCACAAAACAATTTGTTTGTAAAGAACAAAGAGATCTTGTTTGCAAAAAATATAAATAGAAGCATAGCTTGATTTTATGTAAAATTTATGATATAATAAATATTAAGTGCAAATAATACAATGAATTTTGGAGATGCTGATGATAAACCTTTTAGCTAAAATCTTTATAAAAGACCGCGAAAATACGGAAGACGTTTCCGTTCGCGGCAAATACGGAACGCTTTGCGGCATTATCGGAATTTTCTTTAATATAGTTTTGTTTTTGATAAAGCTTATTGCGGGTATGATAAGCGGCGCTATTTCCGTACTTGCGGATGCGCTCAATAACCTTTCCGATGCGGGTTCTTCCGTTATAACGCTCCTCGGCTTCCGTATGGCGGAGCAAAAGCCGGATAAGCACCATCCTTTCGGTCACGGAAGAATAGAGTACGTTTCGGGGCTTATAGTTTCTATGCTTATAATCCTTGTCGGCTTTGAACTTGGCAAATCCTCCGTGGAAAAGATCTTTTCCCCGGAACCCGTTGAGTTCAGCATAGTTGCGGTGGTTATCCTTGCCATATCCGTTCTTATAAAGGCGTATATGGCGGTTTACAACTTCGGTATAGGCAAAAAGATAGATTCATCCGCGATGCGTGCAACGGGCGTGGATAGCCTTTCCGACTGTGTTGCGACAAGCGTTGTTCTTGTCTGCCTTCTCGTTTCCCGTTTCTTCGACATAAATATCGATGCATACTGCGGCCTTGCGGTTTCTGCATTTATTCTTTTCTCCGGTCTTCGCGCGGCGAAAGAAACGATAGATCCCTTGCTCGGCGAACCGCCAAGCGAAGAATTTATAGAGAAGATAGCAAGTATAGTTTACTCTCACGATGGAATTGCCGGCATACACGATCTTATAGTTCACGATTACGGCCCGGGCAGAACGATGATATCTCTCCACGCGGAGGTGCCTGCGGACGCGGATCTTCTTGCAACACACGATATGATAGACAACATTGAAAAGGACCTTCGGGAAAAGCTTAAATGCGATGCCGTGATACATATGGACCCTATCATAACGGACGATGAGGTGACCCTTGAGGTAAAGGAGAAGATAGCCGCGCTTGTAAAGTGCATTGACCATAAGCTCAGCATACACGATTTCCGTATGGTTACCGGTCCCACGCATACTAACGTGATCTTCGACGTTGTAGTTCCGTTCGATATTAAAAAGAGTGAGGACGAAATACGAGAGGATATTGAAACTATCGTAAAAACCATAGATAAAAATTATTTTTCCGTTGTTAATATAGATAAGTCCTATATATAAAGAAAATCAGCCTTTCGGCTGATTTTCTTATTATTTACGCTTTTGGGAATCTTCGGATCGCTTTTTGTATTTTTTATAATACCTTGCATCGGAGATAGCCGTGCGTACCTCTACGACGGATTCCAATATGTCGTGAAGCTTGCATTTTTCGGATATCCAGGAGCTTATGAGCCCAAATATTACAAGCATTATCAGCGGAGAGATGATAAATTCTATTGCCCAAGCCCAGCCGGATATTTCTATGATAATATCAAGCTTGTCCGAAATAAAGTTTTCCGTAAGGTCTATGGCAAATGAAACTACTACCCATAAGACCGAATATAAAAGTATGGATATCGTTCGATAAATAAGATTTTTCCTGATATGCTTTTTAATTCTTTTTTGAAATCTTTCACAGAAAAGATCAATGGGGGCGGCCATTATCCTCGGAAGCCTTATCTTTTCTTCCTCGGCAAATCTTGCCGCTACAGCCCAATCTAACCGAGCGTTTTCGGGAGTATAGCTGCTTTCTTCGATATGAGAGCTTAAATATTCGATAAACAGCTTTTCAAAATCCTTGAAAAATTCTTCGGTGTTATCCGTGTCGATATGCGGCACAAGCCCGTTGATGCTTCCTTCCGTTGTGTAGTTGCTGCACATATCCAAAACAGCCTTTGCCATAAGCTTGTCTTTGCCGGAAAGATCGCTTTCGTCAATCTTTTCATACCATTTGCTTCGCTTGTCTATCTGCTTTATGCTTGCACGGCTTTGCGCGGTATCCGTTTCAAAGCTTTCCCATAAGTCGTTTTTTAAAAACTCAAGTATGGAATTAAATCTTTGCCGCGTATCTTTATCAACGGGAATTTCGGATATGTTTCCAAGCCTTGCTTTTTCGGTCAGGTAATATTCAAAAATATCGCCAAGGTATTCGGAAAAGGTTTTTATTTTGTCTGTGTCGGGGCGCGGGGCGATATAATTTATATCGTGCGTATCAAGAGCATCGATAAGCTTCATATATTTTATTACTTTATCAAGATCGTTCATATCGGAAATTTGCTCATCCGTGAAGCAGCTTTCTCTTTTTTGCTTCAGGCATTCTTCCAAAATACCGAAATCGCGGTAACAAAATGCGGAATGGATCATGCCGAGAAGCTCTTTGTCCGATTTATCTATTGGCCAAGCGGAGAAAACGAAGCCTGATCTTTCTGTGCCTTGCTCTTTTTTGTCTGCCGTATAGGGCGCTTTCAAACATCTTTCTATTGCTTGGATAATATACTGCGAAGCTGTTCTGTAGCCTTTGTATAAAGATATCTTTATGGCACCGCATTTGAACAATTCAATGATATTGTAAAAATCGTCTTCGTTTTCCAAAATCCCGAGGAACGCTTTTGAATCTGTAAGCTGATTAAAAGTTAAGATCACTTGATTGTTGTTCAGAAAAATTTCTTCAAACAGCTTTTTCTTGCCAAGCTCTTTTTCTCGCGCGGAATTCCTTACGGAATCAAGCTCGAATAAATAGACCTGTTTTTCCATAATGCCTCCATACAAAATTTATACTTCGTGCTTCTTGAAAATATATTAACATATTTCCGGATGTCAAGTCAATTTATTTGTATCGATTCCTGCTTTTTTTGCCTGTACGTGCTGGAGAGGTCTTTTGATCCGATAAAGCTTTCCGTCTTTTTGAAGACGCGCGCCCGTTTGACGGAAAGAAAAGGGAACGTCTGCTGCCATACATTGTTCTCTTATATCAAGTACCCAATCGTAATTGCATACGCGCGCTTCGTTCCCCGATTCACCGCCGACAAGGACTTCCTCTATCGTGCCGTCAAGATAAGGGGCAAGGTTTATTTTGGAGAGAAGCGGTTCGCAGATTATCATTTTGTGCTTTATCTTTGCCGCCTTATATATAGGCAGGCGGAATTGTGCCATAGCTTCGTTTTCCACGGTGCAGCAGATCGTCACGTTCGGGTACCCCTCGCCCCAATCGGGAGGAATGCAATCTTTGAAGCGGTGTATTCTCTTTGTTATGATGAGAAAGTGAAGATCGAAGCGGCGTTTTATCATTTGCCAGCATTCGCCCCTCCAAGCGTCCGCTTCTTCAAGGAAAAAGTCGGAGGTAAAGCAGGTGTAAACAATGCCGTCATCGCTCGTAATTTTATAAGTCTTATCTCTTTTTAGGCGGATGGGAAGGTCGAAATCCGCATTCTTTACAACGCTTGAAGCGTCTTTATCGAATTTGCCGTCGCGCCTGTAAACGTAGCAGTTAAGGCACCCTGCGCTTATCTTTCGGCAACCGTGCCAAGGGTTCCAGGATGACATATTTTCACCTCTTTAATATTGAAAATCCCGCTTTTGCAAGCGGGATTTTTGTAATGTGGTAATTTGCGTAAGATCGGAACGGGTTGCTTATTTTTCTACTGTAACTATGAATCCGTCCGCATTGTTGCCGGAAACGGTGTAGTTTCCGGAAGAGGGAACGGTAACTGCCGTTACGTCATTTTCAACGCTTGCGGGAACGAAATATACAAGATATTCTTTTGCATTTGCCGTTATGCTAAGCGGTTCGGATATGCCGTACGTATGCTTTTCACGAAGAAGATCGATGTATTCTTCAAGGCAGATAGCGTTGTCCGTGATGTATTTAGCGTGGGGAACGCCAACGTAGCGGAAGTGCCAGGATTCTTCAAGTATCTTTGTTATATCAACCTTTTCTGCGGGGTAGCGGAGGATGAAGCCGTAGTTTGCACAGTTTGCAAGGATCCAATCCTGCTCTGCGGCGCGAAGGTCATACGTTGCGGTCTTGCCGTCCGGTGCTTTGTAGAACACCTTGATGTCGAAAGCAAGACCTGTGTGGTGTTCGGAATGGCCTGCTATAGCAGAATATCCTTCCGTGCCGTTTGCAACGGCTTTGTTGTAAAGCTCGTTCTGATAGCTGTACGTTCTGTAGCCGGAAGCGACCTGAAGGTTATAGCCGTTCGAAAGCGTTGCAATGTTTGCCGCTTTCATAGCGGTGAGCATCTGTGCGAGGTTATGTACGATGGAGGTGTTGAGCCTTGTATCGTTTCCGAGAACGTAAGCTGTGTTGTAGCCCTCAAGTCCCCAAAGACTTGCTATTTTCTTTTCCATCGTGGAGGGAAAGGTGTATTCATAATTGTGGTTTACAAGAACAAGATCGCCCTCGTGAACCTTTGTGTTTGCAAAGTTAAGGAGCTCGTAGCCCTCGTTCCAAGCACCGACAACGGGAGCTGTCGTTATAATATCGGTAAGCACCGTGGTTGCTTCCGTTGTGGAGGAAGTTTCCGTTGTAGCGGTCGTTACCGTGGTGTCATCCGTTTTGCTCGAATTGATCGCGTTCGTTATGCCTTTTACAACGCAAACAACTACCGTGATCGCGATCGCTACTATAAGCAAAAGCACGATTATTGCCATAATGCCGTCTTTATTGGGGTGAAAACGCATCTTTTTCTTGGGCGGTCTTGCGTTCTGCGTGGGTCTTGCGCCATTCTGTACGGGTCTTGCGTTCTGTGTGGGTCTTGTGTTTTGTGTGGGTCTTGCGTTCTGCGTGGGTCTTGCGTTCTGTGCTGGTCTTGCACCATTCTGTGTGGGTCTTGTGTTCTGTACAGGACGGTTTGTTCCGTTTGTGGGTCTATTGTAGTTATTGTTGTTCAAGATATACCTCCAAAATAAAATTATTGCCTTGCGGCAATGGTAAAAATGTTATTATATATACACGAAATAAGGATATTTACCTCATTGCGTGAAGAATAATGCTGAAATATAATTTCACTAAGTAACATCATATCACAAAGAAAAACAAAAAACAATAGTTTTATGAAAAATGTTTTGCGACATTATGCGACAATTTGTAATTTTTTTATGTTGCTTTAATTTTTATTTTATGGTATAATAAACATAATATGTTGTTGATTTTACTTTTCTGATTGAAAGGACGGTTTTAACAGATGTCTAATGAAGTACGCGGACTTTCCGCGCGATACCTTGACGCTAAGAAAGCGCTGTTTGAAAAAGAATACGGCTTTCTCAACGAAATGCAGAGAAAAGCTGTTTTCACCGTAAACGGTCCGCTTCTCGTTCTTGCGGGGGCGGGTACGGGTAAGACCACACTGCTTGTAAACAGAATATCTTTTATTTTGAAGTACGGTAACGCTTATCTTTCCGACCTCGTTCCCGAAGGCGTTTCCGAAGAAAGCGTAAAAGAGCTTGAAGCTCTTGCCGAGAATGATTCGATGCGGGAGCAAGCCCTTGCAAAGCTTGCCGTTGCTCCTCCGGCACCGTGGCAGATACTTGCCATAACCTTTACCAATAAAGCTGCAAACGAGATGAAAACAAGACTCACAAATATCGTTGGCGAAAGCGCGAACGACGTTTGGTGCGGCACTTTCCATTCTATGTGCCTGCGTATGCTCCGTGCAAACCCAAAGGAAGCAAAGCTTGACAAGCATTTTACCATATACGATGCCGATGACTCCAAAAAGGTCATAACAGAGTGTATGAAGCAGCTGAACGTGGACGAAAAAACGCTTACGGCAAAGACCGTCATCGCTCAGATAAGCAAGGCGAAGGACAAGCTTATGACTCCGCACGATTTTGATGCGGATATTTCCCATAACGATTTTAAAATGCAGATGATATCCTCGCTTTATGCTATGTATCAGGCAAAGCTTACGGAAGCGGGCGCGGTTGACTTCGATGATATCATTATGAAGACGGTGCTTATGCTCAAAGAAAATGCAGAAGTACGCGAGCATTACCAGAGAAAGTTCCGCTACGTTCTTATCGATGAGTTCCAGGATACGAACTACGCTCAGTTTGAGCTTGCACGTATTCTTTCGGAAGGATACGGCAACCTTATGGTCGTGGGCGATGATGACCAAAGCATATATAAATTCCGCGGTGCTACTGTTGAAAACATCCTCACTTTCGATGAAAAGATAAAGAATGCCGCGGTTATAAAGCTTGAGGATAACTACCGTTCCACAGAGGCTATTCTCGGCGCTGCAAACTCCGTTATACGCCACAACTTCGGCAGACGCGGCAAGGAGCTGCGCGCGTGCCGCGGAGAAGGCGAGAAGATCACCGTTAAAAAGGTCGAAACGCAGAACGATGAAGCGAAATTTATCGTAAACAAGATAATGGAGCTTATCATCCGCGAAAAGAGAAAATACGGCGATTTTGCCGTGCTTTACAGAGTGAACGCGCAGTCCGGTGCGCTTGAAAACGTCTTTGCGAAAAGCGGCGTGCCGTACAGACTTCTCGGCGGCGTTCGCTTCTTCGAGCGCAAAGAGGTCAAGGATATTATCGCTTACCTTTCCGTTGTTTCAAACGGAAACGATAATCTCCGCTTGCGCCGCATTATAAACGAACCCAAACGCAAAATAGGCGAAGCTACGATAAACCAGATAGAGCTTCTTTCCGAAACGGTAGGCAAGAGTATGTTCTCCGTTATGGAAAACGCACGCTCTTATCCTGCGATCTCAAAGTCCGCGGGCAAATTCGAAATGTTCGTTTACCTTATAAACGGTCTTCGTAAGATCGCTGAAGAGCAGGGTCTTGCAAAGCTCGTTGAAAAAACGATAGAGCTTTCCGGCTACGGCGAAATGCTGCGCGCGGCTGAAGAAAACGGAGAATCCACCGAAAGAAGCGAAAACGTGCGCGAACTTATCTCCTATGCCGCAGAATATGAGCAGAATAATGAAAACGCAACGCTTGAAGGTTTCCTTGAAGATATTGCGCTTGTTGCGGACGTTGATAATTACGATGCAAGCGCAGATGCCGTTGTGCTTATGACCATCCACAGCGCAAAGGGTCTTGAATTTCCCGTTGTGTTCCTTCCCGGTATGGAGGAGGACCTTTTCCCGAGCGCGCGCGCCGTTATGGTAGCGGAAGAGCTGGAGGAAGAGCGCAGACTTGCTTACGTTGCGATAACAAGAGCAAAGGACAGGCTCTATATGATACATACGCGCGAACGCCTTTTCTACGGCAGAACGATGTATAATCCTCAATCCCGTTTTATAGGCGAGATAGCAGCTGATTACAAGAACGAGGATATTCCCAAGCCAAAGGAAAAACCGAAAACGGAGTACGGCGAAAAGACGAGAAAGGTCCGCATATCCAACGAGCTTTTCTCGCGCAGTGCTATTTCCGCAAACATCGGCAAGGCTCAATCCTCCGTGGAAACATTCCGTTCGGGCGACAGAGTAAAGCATATGGCTTTCGGTGCGGGAACGGTGCTTTCCGCAAAGGCTATGGGCGCGGACATCCTTTACGAGATCGCGTTTGATAGCGTCGGCACGAAAAAGCTTATGGCAACTTATGCGAAGCTGACGAAGATATAAGAGGGCATTTTTATGGAAAATTCTCTTTCTTTGCCGGAGGGATATGGTAAGATACTTGAAATAGACCTCCAAAAAAACAAAAAGCTTATGCTTTTGGTAAACGGTATAGCGCTTGTTTTGATGCTTGCGCTTGCCGCGCTCGGTGCTTATATCGTGCCGATAGATACGTTTTTTGATAACGAGGTGTGGTATATGCCTCTCATAAAGCTTGCCGTTATGATGGGCGGATACGTTGCGTATATCGTTCTTCACGAGCTTGTCCACGGCATATTTATGAAGCACTTCAGCGGAGTAAAGCCGAAATACGGCTTTACTTTGATGTATGCATATGCGGGCAGCGAAGCGTATTTCAACAAACAAAGCTACATCATCATAGCTCTTGCGCCCGTCGTTATATGGGGCGCGGTGCTTGGTGTGCTTTGCGCGGTATTGCCGCAGGGTTGGTTTTGGGTGGTATATTTTATACAGATAGGTAACCTCTCCGGTGCTGCGGGTGACTTTTACGTTACACTCAAATTTTTAAAGCTGCCGAAGGATATACTTGTTAACGACACGGGCGTTGCTATGACCGTGTATGCCAAGAATAATTGAATACAACGGAAAACGCACCCCTTGCGGCGCCTGCTTTATCGCAGACACGCCAAGGGTGCGTTTTTTGTATTTAACCGGGTTGTGCGGTAGAATATTCTTTAACTGAAATGACGTTGCCTTGGGCATCGTATTTTGTTTCGGTTATAAAACCGCCGTTGTCTTCTCTGACAAAGCAACCGTCGTACTCGCCGTCGATGGTGTAGTATTTTGTCATAGTGTCGTAATATCCGATGATTTCCGTTTCTGAATATTTATTTCCGTTTGGATAATAAGATGTATTGCCTATGGTATAAATGTTTACGGAGCCATCAGGGTTGTATTTTGTGGATATTTTGACTTTGCCGTTTTCATCAAGTTCTACAAGCTGTTTGACTGTGCCGTCAGGGTAATACGTGATGGTTTGGTTCGCTTCATAAACGGTATATTCTCTCAAGGAGCCGTCCTCGTTATAAAGCGTGCTTTTTTCCATTATAGGGGATGAGGAATCTTTAAATACGGTATCCACAATGAGTATGCCGTTTTCATAGTCCTGATTGTGTATTATATTTCCGCTTTTGCTGTATTCTATTGTCCGCGAAACATTACCTGCTTGATGAGCTAGATATTCTCTCAGGAGTTCTCCTGTTTCATAATAGTCTGCACGGTATTCGATCGTTCCGTCCGCATTATAAGAAGCTTCCGTTTTTATTTTTCCGTTGGGATGATATTCTGTCAAAGCATAACAGAGGAGAGTGCCGCTTGAAGAAACATTTTCTACTCGTATATTCAGCCCGTTTTCATCGTAATAGTAAAGAATCTTATCGGACAGCTCTCCGTTGCTTCTGTAATTTTGCAAGCTTAAAAGCTGTCCTTTTTCGTTATAAACAAGAGTTTCTTTTAATTTTTGGCCGTTGTTTTCATATATCTCTACTGTTTTAGTGCCGTTTACAGCATCGTAGAATTCAATTTTTTGCGGCAACACATTTTCGTAGTAATACGAATATGTTATTATGGATATTGTGTTTCCGTTATCGTCAAAATCTGTTTTGGATTGCAGAAGCTCGTTTTTGTTATATTCGTAAACAGTCTTTATAAAGCCGTTGCCGTCCTCGTTAAAGTCGGTGCGCGATTGCAGAAGAGCATCATATTCTTTTATTTCATAATCCAGGCGGTAGAGAAGATTTCCGCTTTCGGAATATTTGTTAATCTGCACGATTTCTCCTGCGGAGTAGGTATGTTCCTTTACCTCTTCCAATTCACCGTTTAAGTTATAGAAAAATATCTTCGCGGGCTTGCCGGACTCTTTGGAGGAGAGAAGAACACCGTTTTCATCGTAGATCACATACGCATCTTTTTCATTGCCTTTGTAGTAAAAAATGCTTTTTACGTTTAAATTATCGTGGTAATCGTATAATTCGTATTTTAAAACGTTGCTTTCCGCGTCAAAATATTCGTCTTTTACGGGAAGGTAATTTTCGTTATAGGAAGTAACTCTTTCGATATAAGCTCCGTCTTTCGAGTAGTTTTTTACCACGGTTGTCGCCTTTATTGGGTCATAAATGCTTTGTGTCAACGCAATGCCGTTTTGGTTGAAATTTTCGTAGGTGGTTATAAGCTTTTCTCTTCCTTTGCTATCAAAGAGGTATTCCTCCGTGCAATATCCGAGGTCATTGTATTTTGCCACGGAAACGACGTTCCCGTTATCATCAAAAACGGTGAGCGTTTTTAAGTTACCGTTGCTATGATATTCTTTCGTCTCATTTGGAGATTCTGTTGTTGCTTGCGTTGTTTGTTCCGTAGTTGTTTGTACGCTCTCTTGCACGTCCTTGCAGGAAGCAAGCGCAAAAAGGGAAGAGAGCAATATGGCGATAGCTAAAATTTTTTTCATGCGTCATACCTCCTTATATGATCTGATTTTCAGACATAGCTATATATGCTGCCGAATACGCACAAATGTGTTTTATATGTTTAAGTGGGAACAGTAGCCAAATTGGATTTAATGGAAATGACGTTGCCTTGGGCATCGTATCTTGTTTCCGTTATAAAATCGCCGTTTTCGGCATACTCCCTTACGCATGCTATGATTCCTTCATAATTATAATATGTTTCTTTAGCGTAATTGCCGTTTTCGTGAAATTCTATGCAGTATTCTAACAAAATTTTGTTTGTATAAACGCTGTCGATATATTTGTGACGAAAATAATAAGAGAGCTTGCTTACATTTCCGTTTTCGTAGTGTTCAAATAAATAATAATATGAAAGCTCGTTTTTGATATAGTGCTCTTCTTTTATAAGAAGATCTTTTTCGTTATAGTGAAATATATCTTTGAAGGAGCTTGCGTTTTTTAGAAATTCTTCTTCCTTTACAAGAAGACCCTTTTCATTGTGAGAGAGGGCTTTGGAAAGGCTTCCGTCCTTGTTATATTCGTAAACAGTCTTTATAAAGCCGTTGCCGTTCTCGTTAAAGTCGGTGCGCGATTGCAAAAGAGCATCATATTCTTTTATTTCATAATCCAGGCGGTAGAGAAGATTTCCGCTTTCGGAATATTTGTTAATCTGCACGATTTCTCCTGCGGAGTAGATATGCTCCTTTACCTCTTCCAATTCACCGTTTAAGTTATAGAAAAATATCTTCGCGGGCTTGCCGGACTCCTTGGAGGAGAGAAGAACACCGTTTTCATCGTAGATCACATACGCATCTTTTTCATTTCCTTTGTAGTAAAAAATGCTTTTTACGTTTAAATTATCGTGGTAATCGTATAATTCGTATTTTAAAACGTTGCTTTCCGCGTCAAAATATTCGTCTTTTACGGGAAGGTAATTTTCGTTATAGGAAGTAACTCTTTCGATATAAGCTCCGTCTTTCGAGTAGTTTTTTACCACGGTTGTCGCCTTTATCGGGTCATAAATGCTTTGTGTCAACGCAATGCCGTTTTGGTTGAAATTTTCGTAGGTGGTTATAAGCTTTTCTCTTCCTTTGCTATCAAAGAGGTATTCCTCAGTGCAATATCCGAGGTTGTTGTATTTTGCCACGGAAACGACGTTCCCGTTATCATCAAAAACGGTGAGCGTTTTTAAGTTGCCGTTGCTATGATATTCTTTTGCCTCCTTTGGAGATTCTGTTGTCGCTTGCGTTGTTTGTTCCGTAGTTGTTTGTACGCTCTCTTGCACGTCCTTGCAGGAAGCAAGCGCAAAAAGGGAAGAGAGCAATATGGCGATAGCTAAAATTTTTTTCATGCGTAATACCTCCTTATATATTATTATAACATAAAAGGAGATAAATGTCAAATTGGCTGTGCCCGAGCGTGCGTAAATAATTTATGAATAAAAGAAGCGGGCAGTGTCCGCCGCCAAACGCTTGCCTCTATATTCTTTTCATCTGTATAAAAAGTCAAACGGCGTGGTCTGAGTTTACGCAATTTCCTATGCGATAAAAAAGAGCTGAACGCAAGTCCAGCTCTTTAATGTTATTTAGTTATTAGCATCTCTCATAGAGAGGTTGAGTCTGCCTTTTTCGTCTGTTCCGAGGAACTTAACAGTTACAACGTCGCCAACTTCAACAACGTCTTCAACCTTTTCAACTCTTCTGTTAGCAAGCTTGGAGATGTGAACAAGACCTTCCTTACCGGGAGCGATCTCTACGAAAGCACCGATGGGAATGATTCTTGTAACGGTACCTGTGTAGCAGCAACCGTCAACGGGCTCAAATACGATAGCGTCGATGATGTTCTTTGCTTCCTGTGCGGATTCGCGGTTAACGGCGAGGATGTAAACTGTACCGTCATCGTTGATATCGATCTTCGCGCCTGTGTCCGCTGTGATCTTCTGAATGATCTTACCGCCGGAGCCGATAACGTCACGGATCTTGTCGGGGTTGATCTTCATCTGAATGAGCTTGGGAGCATAGGGGCTTACTTCTGCGCGGGGCTCTGCGATAGCCTTGAGCATAACCTCGTCAAGGATGTAATCTCTGCCTCTGTGGGTCTGCTCGAATGCCTGCTTGATGATTTCGGGTGTAAGACCGTCTATCTTGAGGTCCATCTGGATAGCTGTGATACCCTTGTGTGTACCTGCAACCTTGAAGTCCATATCGCCGTAGAAGTCTTCAAGACCCTGAATATCAAGCATTGTGTCGAATGTGCCGTCTTCCGCTGTGATAAGACCGCAGGAGATACCTGCAACGGGAGCCTTGATCGGAACACCTGCATCCATAAGAGCGAGCGTAGAGCCGCAGATGGAAGCCTGAGATGTAGAACCGTTGGAGGAAACTACTTCGGAAACGAGGCGGATGGCATAGGGGAATTCTTCAACGGAGGGAAGAACGGGAACGAGAGCGCGTTCTGCAAGAGCGCCGTGACCGATCTCACGTCTGCCGGGGCTGCGGATAGCCTTAGCTTCGCCTGTGGAGTAACCGGGCATATTGTAGTGGTGCATATATCTCTTTTCTGTTTCTTCGTCAAGTCCTTCGAGCATCTGGCTGTCGGAAAGAGCACCGATAGTAGCTATTGTAAGGACCTGTGTCTGACCGCGCGTGAAAAGACCGGAGCCGTGTACGCGGGGAAGAAGCGCAACCTCGGAAGCGAGGGGGCGAAGGTCGTTCATACCTCTGCCGTCAACACGTTTTTTGTCAACGAGGAGCCAGCGGCGAACGATCTTTTTCTGAATTTTATAGATGAGTTCGGGAAGAACTACCGCAAGGTCGGGATATTCTTCGGAGAACGTTTCTTCGATCCTGTCCATAATGGGCTGCATCTTTGCGTCACGAACGTTTTTGTCATCCGTGTCGAGAGCTTCCATAACGTCTGCTTCGCAGAAAGCAAAGATCTTATCGAACATATCGTGGTCGAGCTCGCAAGAGGGATAATCAAACTTGGGCTTGCCAACCTCTGCAATGATCTGGTTGATGAACTTGAGAAGGTCTTTGATCTCTTCGTGAGCTTTCATAATAGCGTCGAACATAACGTCATCGGGAACTTCCTTAGCGCCCGCTTCGATCATAACGACTTTCTTTTCGCTTGCAGCAACTGTGAGCTCGAGTGTGCTTACCTTGCGCTGTTCTGCTGTGGGGTTGATAACGATCTCGCCGTCAACAAGGCCGACGAACGCACCGCCGATAGGTCCGTTCCACGGAATATCGGAGATGGAGAGGGCGATGGAAGCACCGATCATAGCTGTGATTTCGGGGGAGCAATCCTGGTCAACGGACATAACCGTAAGTGTGAGAGCTACGTCATTGCGAAGGTCCTTGGGGAAGAGAGGACGAACGGGTCTGTCGATAACGCGGCTTGTGAGAATTGCTTTTTCCGTGGGTCTGCCTTCGCGGCGAAGGTAACCGCCGGGGATCTTGCCTACGGCATACATCTTTTCGTCATAGTCAACGGAAAGGGGAAGGAAATCGATGCCGTCGCGGGGCTTTGCGCTTGCGGTAGCGCAAGCAAGTATTGTTGTTTCGCCGTAGCGGATCATACAAGAACCGTTTGCAAGACCTGCAACCTTGCCTGTTTCAACGGTGAGGGGTCTGCCGGCGTATGTGTAATTGAACACTTTGTAATTTTCGAACATTTTTTGCCTCCATATTATTTTAGTATTTTTATTTTGGCGTAATGCCCGAAGTTGTTTAGCACTTAAATGAGCGTCGAAAGCCTTTCGGCGCTCGTTTAACTGCTATACAAAAATCAAACATTACGCAATTTTTCTAATGGGGAATTGCTAAAAGGGACGAAGCGTAGCGTGCGTTCCGTCCCTTTTTTGTATCAAACTTATTTTCTGATACCGAGTTTTTCGATGATAGCACGGTAGCGGTTGATATCTTTTTTCTGGAGGTAACCGAGAAGGTTTCTTCTCTTACCAACCATTTTGAAAAGACCGCGGCGGCTGTGGTTATCCTGGGGGTTCTTCTTAAGGTGCTCTGTGAGCTCAGCGATTCTTGTTGTGAGAATAGCGATCTGAACTTCGGGAGAACCTGTGTCGTTTGCGTGTGCCTGGTTAGCGGCGATGATAGCCTGCTTCTGTTCTTTGAGTAACATAATTTCACCTCATAAAAAATTAAATATTATTTTGTATGCCGAGAGCAAAGTGAACGGTGGGTGAAGCGCCTTTCGGCCTTATATCCGCAGACTGTGCTGTGGCTCATACGGTTATGAATTATACCACAAACTTCCCGCAAAGTAAATAGTTTTTTGAAAAAATATATTCTTTTTTCATTATTTCCGTGAAATTTTTTAATATTCATCGAAAGTATATTGCAAAAAAGGAAATTATAGTGTAAAATAAATTCATAGAAAAATTTTGCATACTTTGAGTATGCGGAAATGAGGAACAATAAATGGCTATAGTAACAACAAAAGAAATGTTTAAGAAGGCTTACGAAGGCGGTTACGCTATCGGTGCTTTCAACATCAACAATATGGAGATCATCCAGGCTATCACGGAAGCTTGCGCAGAAGAAAACTCTCCCGTTATTCTTCAGGTTTCCGCAGGCGCAAGAAAATATGCGAAGCACGCATATCTTATGGGTCTTGCAAAAGCTGCTGTTGAAGACACAGGCGTTGACCTTGCTCTCCACCTTGACCACGGCGCAGACTTTGACATCTGCAAATCCTGCATCGACGGCGGTTTTTCCTCCGTTATGATCGACGGTTCTCACCACTCCTTTGAAGACAACATCGCTCTTACAAAGAAAGTTGTTGAATATGCTCACGCTCACGGCGTAGTTGTAGAAGGCGAGCTCGGCGTTCTTGCCGGCGTTGAAGACGACGTTGTTGCAGAACATTCTTCCTACACACGTCCCGAAGAGGTTCAGGAATTCGTTGAACGCACAGGCGTTGACTCTCTTGCTATCTCCATCGGTACATCCCACGGTGCATACAAGTTCACAGCTAAACAGTGCACAAGAAATGAAAAGGGCATTCTCGTTCCGCCTCCGCTCCGTTTCGATATCCTTGAAGAGATCGAAAAGAGACTCCCCGGCTTCCCGATCGTTCTCCACGGCGCTTCTTCCGTACCTCAGGAATACGTTCAGGAGATCAACCAGCTCGGCGGCACTCTCCCTGATGCTGTAGGTATCCCCGAAGAACAGCTCCGCAAGGCTGCTTCTATGGCTGTATGTAAGATCAACATCGACTCCGATATCCGTCTTGCTATGACAGCAGGCATCCGCCGCGTTATGGCAAACGAACCCTCCGTATTCGACCCCAGAACATACCTCACGGTTGCTCGTGCAGAAGTTAAGAAGATGGTTAAGCACAAGCTCGTTGACGTTCTCGGCTCCAACGGCAAGGCGTAATTTACATTATAATTTAATTTGACAATTTGATAAAAAGCGAAGCGAAACGAATGGTTGTACATAATTTTGCTTCGCTTTTTGTTTTTTTGTGTGCGAAATTTTACGCGGAGCTTGTGGAGGATGAAGCCCCGAACGTGTGGTACTTCTTGGCGGCTTTCGTTATCGTCCTTTCGGGTATAAGCGTGGTAATTGTTATTGTGAGAAAAAAGAAGAAAAAGGGTGTATAAACGCCCTTTTTTCTGTCCCTACTTGCAAAAGCTCCCTTTATATGGTATCATATTTATATAAACTTTCACATTCGGAGGAGATTATGAATTTTCCAAAATATATTCCCAGCGGCTCTTGGAAAGAGGGGCACGTTCAAGGCATTGCGCTTGATGCGAAAAACGGATTTGTATATTATTCTTTCACAACGATACTTCTCAAAACAGACCTTGCGGGCAACCCTGTGGGCAGCGTTAAAAATATTGTGGGGCACCTCGGCTGCATCACGTTTGATGCGGACAGGGGCAGAGTATATGGCTCGCTCGAGCTCAAGCACGATTCCATCGGTCAGGGAATAATGGAGCGCACAGGCAAAGCCCTTGCGCAAGAGGACGCTTTTTATCTCGTCTGCTTCGATGCGGACAAGATAGACCGAATGGAAATGGATGCTGAAAAAGATGATGTTATGAGTGCGGTATGGCTTGCCGACCCCGTGCGCGATTATATGGAAACAGACGAGGTAAGCGGATGCGCGCACCGCTACGGCTGCAGCGGAATTGACGGAACTGCATACGGTCCCGTTTTCGGTGCGGACAAGGACAGCGAAAAGAAGATTATGGTCGCATACGGTATCTACGGCGAAAACGAAAGAACGGACAACGATAACCAGATAATACTCCAATATTCGCCCGACGTTTTTGAAAAATACGGCAGACCATTGACACAGACGGAGCCGCACCACTCCGGTCCCGATGCGAGCGAGGAAAGATATTTCTTCCCCACGGGTAACACAACGTGGGGCGTGCAAAACCTCGAATACGATGCATATAGCGAATCTTGGCTCGTTGCGGTATATATCGGTTGGAAGCCGCAGTACGAAAATTTCAAAATGTTCTTTATCGATGGCAAAGCTGCTCCCGAATACAAGGAGCTTCTCGGCAGAAACGGCGAGATGGGAAAGGTTCTCTCCTTTGCGAAAATAGGCAAGAGCGATGACGGTGTAAGGCACGGCTGCCATTTCTCTCTTGGCTCCACGGGCGTTTACTCCTTTGGCGACGGCAGATTTTATTTTTCGCGCCAGCAGGGAAATGCTGAGGAAAAAACTTTCTCCGGCGACGTTTATATGTATAGAATGAATAAGGAAAATATAAAAGTTTTTGAAAGAGAAGAATGAGAAAAAACAAGCGGAACTCGTCCGCTTGTTTTTTCTTTGCACCAATATCCCGTTCCTTCCATATAATGCAGTAGGAGCGCAGAAAGGCGCCCCGAATTACATCGGCAGGGAAGAAACGCCTTTCGTCATTTTGTGTCACAACAAAAGGAAGACGCATATAATGAAAACAGATAGGCGAAAAAATTCCCGCCTGTGAACAGAAAACAAGTTTGATTTTATTATATAGGAGGACCATATGAACTGCCTTTGCAACCTTTTTAACAACGACAACATCCTTTGGATCGTTATTATTGCCCTCATTCTTATTTCTTGCTGCGGATGCGGTAACAGCCGCAACTGTGGCTGCGGTTGCTGATGCCCGAATAGCATAAATAAAAAGCACGCCCGTGGGCGTGCTTTTTTGTATTATCAATGATATTGATTATTTGGATTCCTTGATAGCAGTGGTGTTTCTCAAGTGCAAATCGGGTAACGAAATTACATATAAATAACCGATAATTCCAAGCCAAAAGCACATTGCGAAGGCGTGGACTTCTTTTCCGTGTCCTTTTAATTCTGCCACTGCATTAAATTTTGATGCGATAAGTATATTTATATATATCAAGATTCCTGCTACTATGCAAGCAGGTGCTAATATGTACCAAAACATAGCGTTCTCCTTACAACTTATATGTAAAAAGCACGCCCGCGGGCGTGCTTTTTTGTATTATCAATGATGTTGATTATTTGGATTCCTTGATAGCTGCCTGAGCCGCTGCGAGTCTTGCGATCGGCACGCGGAAAGGAGAGCAAGAAACGTAATCAAGACCGAGCTTGTGGCAGAATTCTACGGATGTGGGGTCACCGCCGTGCTCGCCGCAAATACCAACGTGGAGGTTGGGGTTAACGGGTCTGCCGAGAGTGATAGCCATATTCATAAGTTTGCCAACGCCTGTCTGGTCGAGCTTAGCGAAGGGATCGTTTTCGAAGATCTTAACGTCGTAGTAAGCGTTAAGGAACTTACCTGCGTCGTCACGGGAGAAGCCGTATGTCATCTGTGTCAAGTCGTTTGTACCGAAGCAGAAGAAGTCTGCATTAGCAGCGATATCATCAGCTGTAAGGCAAGCACGAGGAATTTCGATCATCGTACCAACTTCGTATGCAAGTTCAACGCCTGCAGCAGCGATCTCAGCGTTAGCTGTTTCAACAACTACGCTCTTAACGAACTTAAGTTCTTTAACTTCACCAACGAGAGGGATCATAATTTCGGGTTTAACGTTCCAATCGGGGTGGTTCTTCTGTGTGTTGATAGCTGCACGGATAACAGCAGCTGTCTGCATCTTAGCGATTTCAGGGTATGTTACTGCAAGACGGCAGCCACGGTGACCCATCATCGGGTTGAATTCGTGGAGAGAAGCGATGATGTTCTTGATAGCTTCAACGGATTTGCCCTGTGCAGCAGCAAGAGCTTCGATATCAGCTTCTTCCGTGGGAACGAATTCGTGGAGCGGGGGGTCAAGGAAACGGATGCAAACGGGTGTGCCTTCGAGAGCTTCATAGAGAGCTTCAAAGTCAGCCTGCTGCATAGGAAGGATCTTAGCAAGAGCAACTTCTCTTTCTTCAACTGTTTCGGAGCAGATCATTTCGCGGAATGCGTCGATTCTGCCATCGCCGAAGAACATATGCTCTGTACGGCAGAGACCGATACCTTCAGCGCCGAGCTCACGAGCCTTCTTAGCGTCTGCGGGAGTATCAGCATTTGTACGAACCTTGAGCACTCTGTATTTGTCTGCCCAAGCCATAATTCTGCCGAATTCGCCTGCGATCGTAGCGTCAACTGTGGGAACAGCTTCGCCGTAGATCTTACCTGTAGAACCGTCGATGGAGATAACGTCGCCTTCAACGTATGTCTTGCCTGCGAGCTGGAACTTCTTGTTTTCTTCGTCCATCTTGATCTCACCGCAACCGGAAACGCAGCACTTACCCATACCGCGAGCAACAACTGCTGCGTGAGATGTCATACCGCCGCGAACTGTGAGGATACCCTGAGCAGCCTTCATACCTTCGATATCTTCGGGGGATGTTTCAAGGCGAACGAGGATAACCTTCTTGCCTGCTTCGTTCCAAGCTTTTGCGTCTTCAGCAGAGAATACTACCTGACCGCAAGCAGCACCGGGGGAAGCGCCGAGGCCCTTACCAACAACGTTAGCAGCCTTGAGAGCTTTAGCGTCGAACTGGGGGTGGAGAAGTGTATCGAGGTTTCTGGGGTCGATCATAAGAACAGCCTGCTGTTCTGTGATCATACCTTCGTCAACGAGGTCGCAAGCGATCTTAAGAGCAGCCTGAGCTGTTCTCTTACCGTTACGAGTCTGGAGCATATAGAGCTTTTCGTTTTCAACTGTGAACTCCATATCCTGCATATCGTGGTAGTGGTTTTCAAGGATCTGGCAAACTTCCTGGAACTGTGCGAAAGCAGCAGGGAATTTTTCAGCCATCTGAGCGATGGGCATAGGTGTACGAACACCAGCAACAACGTCTTCGCCCTGTGCGTTTGTAAGGAATTCGCCCATGAGTTTCTTTTCGCCTGTAGCGGGGTCACGTGTGAACGCAACGCCTGTACCGCAGTCTTCACCCATGTTACCGAACGCCATAGCCTGTACGTTTACAGCTGTACCCCAAGAGTAGGGAATATCGTTGTCACGACGGTAAACGTTTGCACGGGGGTTGTCCCAAGAACGGAATACGGCTTTAACAGCGCCCATAAGCTGTTCTTTGGGGTCAGAGGGGAAGTCCGCACCGATCTTTGCTTTATATTCAGCTTTGAACTGGTTAGCGAGCTCTTTGAGGTCGTCAGCTGTGAGTTCAACGTCAAGCTTAACGCCTTTTTCTTCTTTCATCTTATCGATGAGTTCTTCGAAGTATTTCTTACCTACTTCCATAACTACGTCGGAGTACATCTGAATGAATCTTCTGTAGCAGTCGTAAGCCCAGCGGGGGTTGCCGGATTTTTTAGCCATAACTTCAACAACTTCTTCGTTAAGGCCGAGGTTAAGAATAGTATCCATCATACCGGGCATGGATGCGCGTGCGCCGGAACGAACAGAAACGAGAAGGGGCTTTTCAAGGTCACCGAACTTTTTGCCTGTGATCTCTTCCATCTTTACGATGTATTCCATTATCTGAGCCTGGATCTCATCGTTGATCTTTTTGCCGTCTTCGTAGTACTGTGTGCAGGCTTCTGTGGAAATTGTGAAGCCCTGAGGTACGGGAAGGCCGATCTTTGTCATTTCGGCAAGGTTAGCACCTTTACCGCCGAGAAGCTCGCGCATAGAAGCGTCGCCTTCGGTAAACAAATAAACATACTTTTTAGCCATTGGTATCAATCCTCCAATTTTTTTATGTTTTATATGATATAAAACCATATTTACAAGCATATTCTATCACAAGTTTTCTCTAATATCTAGATATTTTTCAAAAATTTTTTGAAAAATAGAAAAATTTTCTCAAAAAACACATATAAACTTGCAAAAATGCCTGAACTGTTGTAAAATATAACAGATATTAAAGAGAATTTCAAGAGGAAAAATATGAATATAGATGAACTTTTTAAAAAAATTGCTGCGGACAGGGAAGCAAAAGCGGCTTGTCCTATAACTTTTATCGTGGCGGGGCTCGGAAACCCCGGCAAAGAATATGACGGAACTCGCCACAACGCAGGCTTTGCCGCGCTTGATCATATCAGCGAAAAGTGCGGTGAGAAGGTACAGAAGGCTAAATTCGATTCTCTCGTCGGGGAGGCAAACATAGGCGGTGCGCGCGTGCTTCTTATGAAGCCTCAGACGTTTATGAACTCCTCCGGCACTGCTATTTCCGCGGCTGCGGATTTTTACAAGATACCGCCCGAAAACGTGATAATTCTTTGCGACGATATTACACAGGCCCCCGGCAAGATGCGCATACGCAAAAGCGGAAGCGCGGGCGGACACAATGGGCTTAAAAGCATAATTGCATTCCTTGACAGCGTGAACTTCAAGCGCATACGCATAGGTGTGGGCGCAAAGCCTACACCTGAATATGACCTTGCGGATTGGGTCCTTGGAAAATTTTCGCAGGATGACAAAAAACTTGTGAATTCGTGCTATGAAAACGCGTATAATGCTATTGAGCTTATAATAAAGGGCGACATCGAAAAAGCGATGTGCGCGTATAATTAAAAGAAAAAATATGACTTTTCGGTAAAGCCGGTTTTTGCCCCGAAAAAATATTATAAAACATTATTATGAAACAAAAAGGAGTGTTTGTTTATGAGTAGTTCGGAAATAATTTTAAAAAATCCTATTGATGATGGTTGGTATGCCGACCCCGAGGCTCGTATCTATGAGGGAATGTACGTTATTTACGCTACGCGTTCCTTGCCATTTGACGAGCAGAAAAATCAGGTTTGCTTTACCTCCTCTGATCTGGTAAATTGGAAAAAGCATGAGGATATTATCGACATGAGCGGTTTCCCTTGGGCCACCAGAGCCATCTGGGCGCCTACTATTATCGATAAAGACGGAAAGTATTACTATATTTTTGCTTCCGGCGATATTCACAGCGAAGAAACCAAAGGCGGATTGGAGATAGCTGTCTCCGATTCTCCCATAGGTCCTTTCCGCGCTTTTACCGACGGCCCCCTTGTTAACGGATTTCATAACGGAGCACAGCCGATCGATGCACATCTTTTCAAGGATGATGACGGTACGGTTTATCTTTTATACGGCGGTTGGGGGCATTGCAATATTGCGGTTATGAACGATGAAATGAATGGCTTTGTTCCGTTTCCCGACGGAGAGATATTCAAGGAGATCACTCCGCCCGACTACGTAGAAGGTCCGTGCGTATTCAAGCGCCGCGGTGAGTATTATTTTATGTGGTCCGCAGGAAATTGGGGAGCGGGAACTTATCGTGTCAACGTTGCACACTCAAAGTCGCTTTTCGGTGATTTCAGCAATTATAAAACCATTCTTTGTACAGGGGATTGCGATTTTGCTAACGGTCCCGGTCATAACGGCTATTTCTATCTTGCAGAGCAGGACAGATATCTTATCGTTTACCACCGCCACGATAACAGTATCCGTGACGGTAACGCACGTTTTATGTGCATCGACGATATGCCTCTTGACGAAAACGGGGATGTTTTGCCGATAAAAATGACGAAAGAATGGAAAATGAAAATTTAAGGCAATTTTCCCAATTAACGAAAACGGAGGTGAAATATGAACATAATTTTAGACCGTTTCCGGTTGGAGCGCGAATACGCTCAAATAAAAAAATCTTACGAAGAGGTGAAGCTGCGCAAGCGGCGCTATCCTTTTCTCATAACGGGGCTTTGCGAGGGGGCACTTGATGCTTTCCTCGCTGCTTTCGCGTCCGATGAAAAAAGCGGCACCGCGCTTATCATAACTAAGGATGAGGCACAGGCGCAAAGACTTAACGTATTCCTTTCAAATTGCGGACTTCGTACGGGATTTTACCCGTCGCGCCGTCCCGTGCTCTATAATATCGTTTCTTCCCACGAACTTGAGCACGAGCGAATATCCTGCCTTGCCGGTATATGCGCGGGGACGCTTGACGTTGTTATAACCGTACCCGAGGCGGCGGTTCAGTTTACCGCGCCCAAGGAAAAGATACTCGGTATTTCGCGTACCGTTTCCGTGGGTGACGTTCTTGATATAAGAGAATTTTCCGAGCTTCTTGTTTCTGCGGGCTACGTTTCCTGCGACCTTGTTGACGGACGTGGAAAGTTCAGCACGCGCGGCGGAATTTTTGACGTTTTTCCGCCGCAGCTCACGCAGCCCGTAAGACTTGAGTTTTTCGGGGACGAGGTTGACAGCATCGGTTATTTCGACGTTATGACACAGAGAAAAACCGAAAATATACAGAGCTTCTCCGTGATGTGCGCAAGAGAAGTGCTTCCGGATGCGGCTGCCAAGAGCGCACTTTGCGCCCATATAGAGAAAATGGCGCAGAAAGCCCCTGATTTTGAGGTCAAAGCAACGCTTATGCACGAAAAAGAGTGTATTGGCGCGGACATAGAGGCACCGTTTATAGACAAATATATTTCCTTTATATATAAAGAGCGCGTTTGTCTTCTCGATTATTTTAAAGATGGGCAGACTTTGGTGTTCGGAATAGAGCGTGCCGCTATAGAGGATAGGCTCAAGGGCTTTGAGATGCAGAGCGCGGAAGACGTGCGAGAGCTTTTGGAGCACGGGCTCATTTCCTCGCAGTACCGCGATTTTGCGTTCACGGGGGAAAGGCTTTTCTCCTTCTTTGAAAACAACGCGGCACTCATACTTGATAACTTTACCTCCCAATACCCGGGCAAGCTTTCGGAAATATTCTCTTTTTTCACAAGAAAGCCGCCTGCCTTTACGGAAGGCTTCGAGCATCTGAAGGAGGACGTTTCCGACTTCGTGAAAAATAATTACTCCGTGCTTCTTGTTTGCGAAAATACCGTTTCGGCAAACAATCTGCAAAGCCTTTTGGAGGAAGCGGGCGTTCGCACCGCGTTCGTGCAGGATTACGAGCACGTTGACGAAGTGCCGCGCCGTATCCCCGTGATCACCTGCGGTGCGCTCCCTTCGTTTGAGCTTATGCACTCCGCATTCGTCTGCATTTCGGAGCTTGCGGGCAACAGCATGCGTATTGTAAAAAGGCAGAAAAAGCGCACCTCGTCCGTCGCGCAAAGCTCAAAGCAAAAGCTGCTTTCCTACGCAGACCTCACCGTGGGAGATCTTGTTGTACACGACGCGCACGGTATAGGCAGATACGTAGGAATTGAAAACATCAAAAATTATGACGGCACGCGCCGCGATCATATCAAGATACAATATTCGGGTACGGACGTGCTCTACGTTCCTTGCGAGCAGATAGACCTCGTTTCCAAATATATCGGTCCGCGCAGCGATGACGCGGGAATGAAGCTTTCAAAGCTCGGCGGAACGGATTGGCACAAAACAAAGGCGAGAGTCAAAAAGGAAGTGCGCGAGATGGCGAAGGAGCTTATCAAGCTTTACGCCGAGCGACAGCGCAGACCCGGATTTGCTTTTCCTGCCGATGATGAGATGCAGCGTGAGTTTGAATCTATGTTTGAATATGAAGAAACGGACGCGCAGCTTGAAGCCGCACGGGAGATAAAATCCGATATGGAGAAGACCGTGCCGATGGACAGACTTCTTTGCGGCGACGTTGGCTTCGGTAAAACGGAGGTTGCGCTGCGCGCCGCATTCAAGGCGGTCATGGGCGGTAAGCAGGTTGCTATCCTCGTTCCTACGACGATACTTGCTTCCCAACATTTCCGCACAACGCTTTCGCGTATGCGCGGCTTTCCTTTGAATATTGCAATGCTCTCCAGATTTTCGCAGGGAAAAGAGCAGGGGGCAACTCTGCGCGCCCTTGCGAGAGGTGATATAGATATTCTTATCGGTACGCACAGAATACTTTCGGATGACGTTAAGTTCCGAGATCTGGGGCTTGTTATAATAGACGAAGAACAGCGTTTCGGTGTGGCGCACAAGGAAAAGCTGAAGCAAATATCAAAAAACGTGGACGTGTTGACTCTTACCGCCACGCCCATACCGAGAACGCTCGGTATGGCGATGAATTCCATACGCGATATGTCCGTGCTTGACGAAGCACCCGAGGCTCGCCGCCCCGTGCAGACATACGTTATGGAATTCGATGAGATAATTATAAACGAAGCTGTGCGCCGCGAGCTTGCGCGCGGCGGTCAAGTCTTTTATCTTCACAACCGGGTAGACAGCATATATTCCGTTGCCTCGCGCCTGCGTACACGCTTTCCTGATGCGACAGTAGCCGTGGCTCACGGGCAGATGGAGAAAGAGGAGCTTGCCTCTGTTTGGCAGTCCCTTGTTGCGGGAGAGACGGATATCCTCGTTTGTACGACGATAATCGAAACGGGCGTTGACGTTCCGAACGCAAACACGCTCGTTATCGAGCAGGCGGATAAAATGGGTCTTGCGCAGCTTCACCAGATACGCGGCCGCGTGGGTCGTTCACAAAGACTTGCTTATGCCTACTTTACCTATAACAAGGGCAGGGCGCTTTCGGAGGATTCTTCCAAGCGTCTTGCGGCAATACGCGATTTCACGGAGTTTGGCTCGGGCTTCAAGATAGCCCTGCGCGACCTGGAGATACGCGGTGCGGGCGACGTGCTGGGCGCACGCCAGCACGGACATATGGAAAGCATCGGATACGATCTGTACGTCAAGATACTTGACGAAGCGGTGCTGGAGGAGCAGGGTACGGAGAAAAAGCAGAGGGTGGATTGCGTTATAAATATAGGAAGAGATTCTTATATTCCGAAAACGTATATTCCGAGCGAGGCACAGCGCATTGAGATATACAAAAAGATAGCGCACGTTAAAACGGAGGCGGATGCGGACGATATTGCGGATGAGCTTCTTGACAGATACGGCGACCTTGCGCCGAGCGTGGAAACGCTTCTTGATGCGGCTCTTTGCCGTTCGCTCGGATGCGAATGCGAATTTACGCAGATAGACGAGAAAAACGGAAGCGTGGTCATATATCCCGCACAGCTGGACCTTGCCGCTTGGTCCGAAATGGCGGCGGCTTTTCCCGGCAGAATACTCGTCACACCCGTGGCTCGACCCTATATTTCGTGCAGGAAACCGCCGAAAGAGCCCCTCTTTGCTTTTATTCGCAAATTATTAATAAAATATATACAAATAAAATCGAAAAAAGAGTAGATTTTCTTTGAAATTTATGTATAATATAAAATGTATCTAATTTTGTGCAAACAAAATTTTACTAAAAACAATTTTATCTAGGAGAATTTAAAATGAAAAGAACAGGAAAATTTGTGAAGATTCTTTCTCTTGTGCTTTGCGCCGCTATGCTTATGCTCGCGCTCGCATCTTGCGGAAAGGGTGACAGCGTCCTCACTTTCACAGCGGACGGCAAGGAATACACTCTCACAGAGAGCGAATTTGACTTTATGATGATGTATAGAAAATATCAGATCTTCTATGCAAACAGCTACCCCTCTGCTTACGATGAATTTTTGTGGCAGGACGCCGAAGTTGATTCCGAACTCAAGCAGGTAATTGTTGATACGGCAAAGACAGTCGTTGTTGAAAAGTACCTTATGGAAAAATTCGGCCTTGAGCTTGATGAAAAAGAAGTAACAGACCTCAAGGACGAATACAAGGCAACGATCAAGGGTATAGGCGGTCAGGGCGCGTTTAAGGCTAACTACGGCTGGACGGCAGACCAGATGATGCAGTATGATCTTGCTATCAAGAACAACACGTTGATCAGAGATTACCTCTACAACAATGAAACAGGTGTTGAAAAAGTTACTGATGAAGAACTTGATGCATACTACAACGAAAACTTCAAGCAGTACCAGCTCATTATGATCAGCACGACACAGGACGTTTCCAAGGATGCGGATGGCAAAAAGGAATACGTTGTGTACGATAAGAACGGTAAGGAAGTTACCGTAACGGATATTTCCGAAGAATCCCTCAAGGAAAAAGAATACTCCATTGCATACACCTACAAGTACGTTGACCTTGAAGACGGCTCCGAAAGAAAAGAAGAGAAGATCGCTCTTGTTGACGAGATCCTCTCCGAGCTTAAAGACGGTGCGGACTTCAAAGAACTTGCCCTCAAATACTCCGATGAATTTTTGACGGAATATTTTGAAGACGGTTACATCCTCGAAGGCGATCTTATCAATGACGAAGACGCTATCGAAGCTATCAACAAGCTTGAGGTTGGCGATTACACGGAAAAGGCTATCTCTCTCGATTCCGGCAAATACTACTACATCGTTAAGAGAGTTGCTCTTGCTGACAAGGCTTACACACACGCTGACGAAGGTGCCGAAAACACGGAATATGCAGATCTCTTCGAGAATTTCGATTCCACTGTTGCAGACTCCAAGTATGAAAAATTCCTTGAAGAGTACATCAACACGGTTGTTGTAAACGAAGATATTCTTGCTGAGTATTCTATGGCGACAACAAAGCTTTCTCCGATGATCAAAAAAATGATCGGTTGATCCCGCTTTGTTTGGCTTTGTAAAACCTTTTGTGCCCCTTTTGCGCGTTGGAGAGTATGAGTTTTACCGCGGTGCTTACTGCGGTCTCTGCCACGCTATGAGCAAATATACGGGGCTTTCCTCCGGCGTGACGCTCAGTTACGATATGGTGTTTTTCGCGCTTGTGCGCGGAGCGCTCGCAGGGGATAGATACATCTTGAAAAAGAAAAGATGCGCTGTTCATCCTTTAAAAAAACGTACTGTTATGCTGAATAACCCTTCGCTTGAATACACAGCAAGGGTGAATGCACTGCTCGTTTATCACAAACTGCGTGATGATATTTCGGATGAACGCGGAATAAAGAAAATGGCAGCCGGCGTTTTATCGCCGGCTGTTGCAAAAATGAAAAAAAGGGCGGGGACGCACAGCTCACTTGAGGAAGCGGCGGAAGGCTCGCTTTCTGCCCTTGCAAAGCTTGAAAAGGAAAAATGCTCTTCTCCCGATGCCGCGGCGCAGACCTTCGGCACGCTCCTTGCGGATCTGCTTTCCTTCGGCCTTGACGGCGCAAACGAAAGGATAGCACGGCAGATAGGGCTTCATACGGGGCGCGCGGTTTACCTTGCGGACGCCGCGTGTGACTTTTGGAAAGATAAAAAAACAGGCTCATATAACCCCTTTGTCCTTGCCTTTGACGGCTCGATGACGGAGGAGAATGCTCAAAGCGTAAAAAACGCCGTGCTTTTGGAGCTTTCGGCGCTTTGCCGCGCACTTGAGCTTATAGATTACAGCGGATTCGACCTCACGCGAGAATGCGCACTTAATATTGCGGCATACGGCATAAAGAACGCATTTTTTGCGGAATTCGAAAAGGAGAGACTGAATGACAAATCCATACACAGTGCTGGGAATTGACCCCGGTGCGACAGATGAAGAAGTAAAAAAAGCTTATCGCGAGCTTGCAAAAAAATATCATCCCGATAATTATGCGGACAGTCCCCTTGCGGATCTCGCACAGGAAAAGATGAAAGAGATCAACGAAGCGTACGATACCATACGGAACGAGCGCGAAAAAGCGAAAGCAAGCGGATCTTCTTACGGTGCTTACTCTGCGTTTGCACAGATACGCGAATATATCAACGCAGGCGATTTTTATGAAGCGGGTATCCGCCTCGACGCTGTAAAGCAGAGCGACAGAAACGCGGAATGGTTTTACCTTAAAGGCAGAGTGAACGAAAGCCGCGGCTTTTTCTTCGAGGCTTCCCGCTGTTACGATACGGCTTGCGCTATGGATCCGCAGAATCTTGAATACCGCGATGCCGCGAACAGAATAAGATCCAACGCACAAAACTTCGATAACAGAAGATACGGCGGCGGAACAAACGCGGGCGGATGCTCCTCTTGCGATATATGTTCGACTCTCATTTGCGCGGACTGCTGCTGCGAATGTATGGGCGGCGACTTTATTTCCTGCTGCTGATATGAAACTTACAAAGAAGATTTCCATCTGTGCGATGCTCGCTTCTCTCGGTGTGGTGATACTTTATGTGGGTTCTCTTGTAGAACTTCTTGATATATCCGTTGCGTGCATCGCCTCGTTCATAATTCTTTTTTGCGTGGCAGAGCTTGGCTATGCTTCGTCCTTTGCGGTCTATGCGATCATTTCCGTGCTTTCCTTTATTATTCTGCCGAATAAGTGGGTTGCCGCGTACTTTGCTTTCTTCTTCGGTCTTATGCCGATAACGAAGAAGATCTATGAAAAAACGGGAAAAATAATTTCCTGGATACTAAAGCTTTTAACCTTCAATGCAGAGCTGGTTGCATTTTACTTTATATTTTCCGCGCTCGACTTTTTCGAGAAAACGGAATTTATCGGTATAATGCTTATCGCCGCGCTTATAATGTTAAATATAGTGTTCGTGCTTGTCGATATCCTTTACGGAAGATTCCGTGCGATATACGACGTAAGATTCAGGCACAGAATAAGAAAATTTTTGAAATAAGAAAGGACTTTTGAAATGGCTAATTGTTCTTGGAACGAATTTCTTGCGGGCGCAAAAAAAGCGTTCAACAAGGCCGCTGTTAAGGTTGGCGATATCGCGGATACCGCGGCGGATTCCATAAAAATAGAAACTCTCAAGCTCAAACTTTGCGAAAAGTATGAGCAGCTCGGTAAGATCGTTTATGAGGAGATGACATCCCCCGCGGCTGTTGCAAATGCGGAAAAAGCCGCCGATAAAGCTGCGGAGATCGATGCTCTCCACGCGCAGATAAACGCTCTTAAAGAAAAGATCAATAAAAGAAAAGAAGCAAAAGAAGAGCCTGAAGAGAAAACGGAAGAAACAGCGGAAGAAAACGCAGCTCCCGTGTCCGACGAAGTTACTAAAGACGAAGTGACGGAATAATTTTTATAGCGTTTGCGAAAGCAGACGCTATACTTTTTGAAGAGGATATTTGATGAAAAAAATTCTTGTAACCTATTTTGAACCATTCGGCGGGGAAGAGGAAAACGTATCCTCGCTCGTGGGCGGACTTTTGCCTTCCCGCATTGCGGATGCGGAGATAGAAAAGCTGCTTCTTCCCGTAGAATTCGGGAATGCGGCGCAGATAGCCATTGATAAAGCGGAAGAAATGTGTGCGGATGCGGTAATAGCGCTTGGCGAGGCAGGCGCACGGAAGGCGGTAACACCGGAGATGGCGGCACTTAACCTGCGATACGCTTCGATACCGGATAACAGAGGAGAAAAGCCGCAGGACGAGCCTTGTATCCCCGGAGCACCGAATGCATATTTTTCAACGCTTCCCATAAGGGATGCGGCGAATACGATCGGCGGCTGCGGCGTTCCGTGCTCGGTGTCTTATTCTGCCGGGACGTACGTTTGCAATGACCTTTATTTTTGCTTGCTGCATCATTTCAAGGAAACGAGCGTTTGCATAGGTTTTATACATTTGCCGAAAGAAAGTTCGGGTTTGAATGCAGATGCTATGGCGAAAGCGCTTGAAAAGATGATAGAGAAGCTTTTCTGAACACACTTTTTTTGCGAAAAGCATTGAAAAACAGTGTAAACTATGCTAGAATATTTTTATAATACGGTATTTATATGCCAATTATTTTTTGCTTAATATAAAGTTAACTGTTAGGAGCTTGTATATGAAAAACGTACCGGAAATTTTCGGAAGCCTTGTGTTTAACGACGCTGTTATGAAAGCCAGACTTCCCAAGGAAACATACCGTCTTCTTCGCCGCACTATGGCGGAGGGTAAACACCTCGATCTTTCTGTGGCAAACGTTGTCGCAAATGCGATGAAGGACTGGGCAACGGAAAACGGAGCTACGCATTTTACGCATTGGTTCCAGCCTATGACGGGCATCACGGCGGAAAAGCACGATAGCTTTATTTCCCCCACGGACGATGGCAGAGTTATTATGGAGTTTTCCGGTAAGGAGCTTGTCAGAGGGGAAACGGACGCTTCCAGCTTCCCGTCCAGCGGCTTGCGCTCCACCTTTGAAGCGCGCGGATACACGGCTTGGGATCCCACGTCCTATGCTTTCATAAAGGACGGCACTCTCTGCATACCGACAGCGTTCTGTTCTTATGGCGGCGAGGCTCTCGATAAAAAGACTCCCTTGCTTAGATCTATGGAGGCTATCAACAAGAGAGCACTTCGCGTTGTAAAGCTTTTCGGAAACGAGGGTGCTACCCGTGTTACAACGACGGTCGGTCCCGAACAGGAATACTTCCTTATAGATAAAACAGTTTTTGAAAAACGCCCCGATCTTATCTACTGCGGCAGAACTCTTTTCGGAGCAAAGCCGCCCAAAGGTCAGGAGCTTGATGACCATTATTTCGGTTCTATCAAGCCTCGTGTTGCGGCATTTATGAAGGAGCTTGACGAGGAGCTTTGGAAGCTTGGCGTCCTCTCCAAAACGAAGCATAATGAAGGCGCGCCCGCACAGCATGAGCTTGCGCCGATATTTACAACTACAAATATTGCCTGCGACCATAACCAGCTTACGATGGAGCTGATGAAAAATATCGCAAAGAAGCACGATCTTGTATGCCTTCTCCACGAAAAGCCCTTTGCCGGTATCAGCGGCAGCGGTAAGCACAATAACTGGTCCATATCCACGAACACTGGCGTTAACCTCCTTGATCCCGGCGAAACTCCGCAGGACAATGCGCAGTTCATCCTTTTCCTCTGCGCTGTTATAAAAGCCGTTGACGATTATCAGGATATGCTCCGCGTATCCGTTGCAACGGCGGGCAATGACCACCGCCTCGGAGCTGCGGAAGCTCCCCCTGCCGTAGTTTCTATGTTCTTGGGCGATGAGCTTACGGCAATACTTGATTCACTTGAAAACGATACTGTTTACGATGCCAAAGAAGAAGTTCTTATGCGTATCGGCGTTCACGTTCTTCCCAAATTCAAGAAGGATACGACGGACAGAAACAGAACATCTCCCTTGGCGTTCACGGGCAATAAATTTGAGTTCCGTATGCCGGGCTCCTCTCTTGCGGTTGCCAGCGTTAACGTGGTTCTCAACACGGCTGTGGCAAAAGTGCTTGAAGAATTTGCGGACGAGCTTGAAGGTGCGAAAGATTTCCAGAAATCCCTCCACGATCTTATCGTAAGAACGATAAGAGAGCACAAACGTATTATTTTCAACGGCAACGGTTATGACGATGCCTGGATAAAAGAAGCAACAGAGGTCCGCGGTCTTTCCAACCTTAAAACAACGCCCGATGCTCTTATGCATTACACAGACCCGAAAAACGTGGAGCTCTTCACGTCTATGAAGGTATTCTCCGAAGCGGAAATGAAGTCTCGCCGCGATATACGTATGGAAAATTACTGCAAGGTGATGAAAATAGAAGCTCTTACGATGATAGAAATGGCAGAGAAGCAGTTTATCCCCGCTATGTCTAAATACGGAAAGCTCCTTGCGGATACGATCACTTCCAAGAAAACCGTCTGCGCTTCGCTCGATTGCACGTTTGAAGAAAAAACTCTTACAAGACTTTCCGAGCTTACCGCTATTGCATACGAAAAGGTGTGCGAGCTTAAAGCTCATATGGACAAGCTTTCCGAGATGAAGAAGGACTTTATACGTTCCGCGTTCTTTATCAAGGATGAGATAATCCCGTGTATGAATGCGCTTCGCGCCGCTGTTGACGAAGCAGAAAGCAACTGCGCTTCCGAATATTGGCCCGTGCCTACATACGGCGAGATCCTTTTCAGCGTTAAATAATACAAGAATAAGCTTTCTTTCTAAAAGAAAGCTTATTCTTGTATTAAATAAATACTGCTTTTGTAGGTTTGAATTTTAAACAATGCTATATTTTGTAATTATTGCCAATTTACAATTTGTGATAATTGTGATATACTGTAATAAACAAGCTTGTTAAATATTTTGAAAAAGGAGATAACAATGAAAAAACTTTTTAGGATTATTATATCAACGATAGTTTTAACTGCTATTTTAGCGCATACTGTAATTTTTGCACTTTCCGAAACTGTTGGTGCGACTAATAAGCAAAAGGCGATAACGGTTTTATTGAATTCTGGTTGGACAGAGGACGAAATAGAATATTTTCTCACAGATGATATTATTTTGTCATATAAAGATGTAAAAAACCTTGTTTCATCCGACAAGAGTTTTTATAAAGTAACCGATGACGGAATGATGCAGATTACAGAAAACGAATGTACGGAAGCATTGATTTCTATGTCTGCCACCAACCTTCCTATTGGCGGCGAGATAACTGATCCGATTGAAACATCGGATGGATACCTTTCTATGTGCCTTAGGGTATATAATATGGGTAGTGGAATTTATAGAGCCACAATGGAGTATGAATGGCTTAAAGACCCTGCAAATACAAAAATAGACGTTATAGCGTTGTATTGTTCTGATGAATTGGTGTTTGCGGACAGAGATACTGTAAGTTACCTTTACAGAGCTGAAAGAGTTTTGAGCGATAATTCTGTAATAGAAAATATCGTGATAACGCAACCGGAGACAATAGAAAGTAATACATATGGTGTCGTGGTACATCAAACTTTAGCAAGTTCACAAACAGGATTGATTTCTACTGGTACCACTAATCACAGGGGATATTTACAAGCCGAATTTGAGGTTGATAATTCCTCGGCTCTTGTTGGTGCTATTGCAGGGGAATATATCCATCAGCAATATCTTTGGACAGTTACTCCTCAAATTACTTTTGGCGATTTTGATATAAGTGCAACTCCTTCTTTGGCGTTTAAGGAAATGTCTCCGAACCCTTATCTTACATTTAACATAGGATAAAAATTGTAATGAAACAAAATGTAAAAAATATAATTATAATAGTTCTTGTTGTTACTAATTTGGTGACATTGGGATTAGTTTCTTGGAAAAGCTACTTGGCTGAGTTAAATCAGAGCCGCATAGACTTGCGGTTTAAAAAAGGTTTTTCAAATCTTGTGGGGAATCTTAATATGGACACGAGTTCTGACGAAATATTGGAAAGACTTAAAAGAGAAAATTGGGGATATGCCACATTGATGCAGGAAACTTTCAATGATTCTTCGTATTCATCAGATGACTATGGCGATAGATTGGGCGATATAGTGTATAAGCTTTATCTTATGGTTAGGCATGATACATTTTATGAAAAAATAGATTCTGATCTTGCCTCGGATTTAAACAAACTTTCGGCGCAGTTGGATTGGAATGAAGAATTACTGAACTCAGTATATGAACAAATGAAAGAGTTGGAAACAAAATAATTTGATGTGAAAACATTCGGTTCGGATATGAACCGAATGTTTTTTTACTTCTTCTCATATATATAAATATATAAACAAAAACGGAGTGGTGATGATGAAAAAGATATTTTTTAAAAAATGCACTTGCTTTTTGCTGACAGCTTTTTTTCTGCTTTTGCCATCGTGCGGTCGGGAGCAAAGCTCCCTTTCGGCTGTGCGGGAGCTGGCGGCGGTCTTTCCGTTTAAATACGGAGCTATATACTCCGATGAATTTGAAGAGGAAGACGAAAAGTATTTTTCCGATGAGATGAAGCTGCTCATTTTTGGGGCAAACGCGGAAAAATACGATTATATCGTTTCCGTAAGCGGATACTTTTCGCGCGACAGGGTAAGCGGAGAGGAGATAATCGTAATACTTCTTGACGACCGTTCGCATCGCGGAGAGATAACCTCTGTGTTGTACCGCCGTGCCGCGAAAAAACAGGATATTCCGACGAGAGTTCTTTGCAAGGGGGATGCGGTCTATTTTATCTGTGCGGACAACGCGGCAGAGATAGAGGAATATATCAAAACAAAAATATAAAAAAGGCTTTATTTTCTTGCGCCTGCGTGGTAAAATATATTTGTATAAAAACTACGGAGGAAAAAACAATGGAAAATAAAGCTCCTTTGAAACTCAAACAAGTAACGAAACAGATAATCTGGGGCGGCACGCGCCTTTCGGGCGAATACGGTCTTGGAAATGCCGGCGAAAATATTGCCGAGGCTTGGCAGCTTACCTGCCGCGAGGACGGTATGAATACCATCGTCGGCGGTGAATATGACGGCAAGACTCTTGCGGAATATTTTGAAGAAAATAAAGATGCCATCGGCACAAAATACGATGGCGGCGCGTTCCCCTTGCTCATAAAGCTTATCGATGCGGAAAAAGACCTTTCCATTCAGGTGCATCCCGACGATGCGTATGCGGCGGCGCACACAACGGACTTCGGTAAGACAGAAATGTGGTATATCGTTGATGCAAAGCCGGGCGCGAAGATAATCTACGGTCTTAACGGGAATTATACCTCGGCACAGCTTCGCGAGGCTATTGCAAACGGTACGCTCGAAAATATGATGAATTATGTTCCCGTTCATGCGGGCGAGGCGTATTTTATCCCTTCAGGTCTTGTTCACGCCATCGGAGAGGGCATACTTATTGCGGAGATACAGCAGAATTCAAATATCACATACCGCGTATATGACTACAACAGAGTCGGTGCGGACGGAAAGCTGCGCCCCCTGCACGTTGACGATGCGCTTGCCGTTATTGAAAGCACGGATCCCGCACACGTCAAGAGTGAGCAGACGGATGACCCGACGGTAATTTCAAAATGTAAATATTTTACGGTAAATAAATACGATCTTGCCGCTTCTTTCGTTGAAAGAGAAGTGGGAGAAGAAAGCTTCCTTCACGTTATGTGCATAAAGGGCAAGGCGCTTCTCACACTTGGCGGCGTTGACTACGCTATGAATATGGGCGACACGTATTTTGTTCCCGCAAACAGCGGAAAGGTTGTTATTGAAGCGGAAAACGCGCAGGTAATTGCAACAACGCTTTAAAAAAGAGGATTATGATATGTCCGATATTACACAATTCGATAAAAATTTCAAGATAGATACGGACCTTGGCAGAAGCGATATTGTTTGGCACGATCCTGCAAGACCTCCGTTTTCGCTTTACGGAGTTTATTTTGACGGCGAATGCTACCGCAGAATGCCCGATGAGATCGCCAAAAACGTAAATGACGGTGTTCGTGAGCTTTCAAAAAACACGTCCGGCGGTAGAGTTTGCTTTGCGACGGATTCGGATATCGTTGCAATATCGTATAAAAGAGCATCGCTTTGGAAGATGTCCCATATGGCCCTTACGGGCTCTGCCGGCTTTGACCTTTACGTCCGTATCGACGGGAAGGAGATCTATTACGGCGTTTTCGTTCCTACGCAAAGCTCCGCAGGGTATGATTCCATCCTGAAATTCCCGACAAAGGAAAAGAGAGAGATAATTATCCGTTTCCCGCTTTATGCGGGCGTAACGCAGCTTGCACTCGGACTTTGCGAGGGGGCATTGCTCGAAAGATGGAACGGATACAAAAACGAAAGACCTATCGTTTTTTACGGCTCTTCCATTACTCAGGGCGCGTGTGCAAGCACACCCGGTACGGATTATGCAAGCAGAGTCAGCCGCAGGTTTGATACAAATTATTTAAACCTCGGCTTTTCGGGCAGCGCAAAGGGGGAGGAAGCTATGATGGAATACATCGCTTCTCTTGATATGAGCTGCTTCGTATATGATTACGATTATAACACGCCGAATGCCGTATATCTTGAAAAAACGCATTATGCCGGATACCGCAAGGTAAGAAATGCGCAGCCCGATACACCTATAATTATAATGTCCGCACCGAATTACGACAAGCTGAATTCGGATATGCACAAGAGGCGCGACGTTATCGCAGCCACTTATGATCGCGCAGTTGCCGAGGGCGACAAAAACGTGTATTTTGTTGACGGCAAGAAGTATTTTTCTGCATTCAATGCAGATGGCTGCTCCGTTGACGGTACGCATCCCAACGATCTCGGCTTTTACCGAATGGCGCAGGCGGTTATAGAGCAGATGGAAAATTTTTGGGACTAATAATAGAACAAAGTTAAAAAACGCCCGTAATGGCTGGTTCTCATAAGGATGTTTACAAAATTGTAGGGACCGGCGTCCTCGACGGTCCTTAATACACAAATAAAAATCGGTAGAGAGGTTGTCTTCTCTGCCGATTTGTGTTATAATGGAATCACCGAAAAGCCTTCCTCCGAGAGGGAGGTGGCACGCGTAGCGTGACGGAAGGAACCTGCGTGACTTTGAATTTAAATTAAACTTTATTGTAACGCACTCTCCCTCACCCGACTCCGTCGGGAGCTCCCTCCCGGAGTGAGCCTATGATACGCTTGTGCATCTTTAGGGGTATGGGCTTTGCCCGAAGTCTTTGTAATACAAAGACGAAACTGGCGATAAAACAGAAAGATATAAATTTTGCAATATAGATGGGAGGTTCTTTATATATGTTGGAATATAGAATCACCAAATACGATCCTGCTAATCGTGTTGCTGAACGGTATGTAGTAGATGATTGGACGAGTTTTAGTGACATTGGAAAGCGTTTTAATAATGTTGAACTCACCTATGAAAAATATTTGAAGACAGAAACGGCATACATTGATTGTTGCATAGACTTGCTATCAAAAGTACAGATTCCGGTACTCTCTGTAGAGCAAGCAGAGTCCTATTCAGATGCTATAAACATTCCATCAAAAATCTCAAGCATTATTGAATTACGTAAATTTATGACAGCCTGTCTTCGAGAGCAATGCTGGTTTAAATTAACAAACGAAAAGTTTTTTATCCACTTTGGTTACGATTACTATATGTATGTTGGCACAGAGCTTCCTTCTGATGTAGTTGAACAAACCGCAATCAAATACGGTCTTTTCGGCGAACTGTTCCCCAGTCCATATAACACCGTAGAATAACTATCAAATCTTATGGGAATGAGAAATTTTTAATTTACAAATCTAAAATGCAAACCCCGACAGACCTAAAATATAATGTGCCCCCTGTCAAGTAGACAGTCTAAAAAACAAAAGAATTTACAAAATGAATAGATTCTTTCATCTCCCCCTGCTGCGCAGCAGGGGGAGATTTTCGTCACGCGGCGGTGGCGAAGTAAT
>SVRQ01000013.1 GCA_015064725.1 Oscillospiraceae bacterium
TCGCGCCGTAAACAAAGGATTGGTCTATTGCCGTGGAGTTGGTTATATCGAAATCGTATCCGCGCGAACGGTAATATTCCGTGTATATCCTGTTGAGCGCAAAGGATATTTGCGCGTAGATGTTGGCGCGAAGAGCGTTTTCGGGCCAGGTAGGATATATCTCGCTTGAAGCGACGTTTTTGATGTAATCGGGAAAGCTGACGGTCACGTTCGGCGCGTCCGAGCTCGGCGCACCCAAGTGGACGGTTATGTTTTCCGGAATTACGGGTAATGTTGCCATAACGCCTCCTTAAAGGTTCGGGGCGGTGCCGCCGCTGTTGATAATGATATTGCTCCCGCTGTTCGTATCGGGAAGCGGCAACATATTTATGGGGAGGATCGACGTTGTGTCGGGATATATCTGCACGTCGCGCGTGATGATGGAGTAAAAGCCCGGGTGGGTTATCTCCACGTCATAGAGGGAATACGGCGGAATATCCGAGCCGGGGGAAAGGGAAAGGCTTTTGGGCGGTGTTTCAAGGGTTATTATTTGTGTTTTTCCGCTTTCGTCCGTTTCAAGCACCGCGATGGTTGTGGGTGAGCCGTTCGCTTTTTTGCCGCGCACGATAACGAGGGCATTTGCAACAGGATAAGCGGAGTTTGCGGCAAAAGCGCGCACGCCGAACTTGCCGTATGATCTTTCGGGATCGTTTTTGTTCATAAATTATTGCACCTCCAATATAAAACTAATACATTATATGAAAGATGCGGTTTTGAGTGACTGCATAAATACAACCTTGGGTTGAATTTATGCGTGAAAACTCAATTTTCATACTATTGTAAGTTGAATTTGTGCGTGATATAATAAAGATACAAGATAGCTATCTCGAATTTTTTTATGGAGGACGAAATAATGCTTGATCAAAAAATATTCGGAGAAAAACTTCGCAATCATAGAAAAAACCTCGGTTTTACACAAGAATACGTGGCGGAAAAGATAGGCGTTTCCGCGCAGGCTATCTCTAAATGGGAGGCAGGGGAATGCCTGCCCGATTGCTTTAATTTGAAAGCAATAAGCGACGTTTACTCTCTTTCCGCGGACGTTTTGCTCGATACGCAAAACAGCGGAGATATAAATTCGGTTGCAGGAAAAATAGAACAGCTTGGCACGGAGTTCGTTTGGGCAAATTGCAAGGACAGATACGGCAAAAATCTGCACAAGGAGCTTGGTGCCGACCTTTGGCAGATGTGGAAGGGGCTCTTCTTTATTGAGACAGGCGACAGAGAAAAGCAAAAGGAGGCAAAGGCGCATGGCAACACGCGCATTTGCGGAAGCTACGGAACGAAGATATGGGATGATGCCGGCGTTGCGGCGGTCGTGCGCGCCGACCTTATAAAAAGCTTGCCCGAAGCTTCCGAAAGTATTGCTGAAGCTATAAAAGAGATAGCTTCAGCGGACGGCACAAGGCTTATCTCCACTCTTAACTGCGAAAAGGCTATGGCAAAAAGCGAAATTATTGAAAAAACGGGGATAGAGCTTCACCGCCTTAACGAGCTTTTGCTGCTCTTTACGGAAAACAGGATAATTGACTTTGTTTCCGAGCCGAGATACGCGGCAAAAGGCTACAAAATAAGCGGTCATTGCGGAATTGCGGCGTATATGGTGCTTGCCGCGATGCACGTTTTGGGTAAGCACAATTATACTGTGAGCGAGTATTTCAGTTGGGGTGAGGAATAAACAGGGAGGACAAGCCCCTCCCCTACGGGAAAATTTGTTTTTTGTTTAATTTGCTACATGTATTCAAATTGAAACAGCTAACAGATATAAATTTATTTTTGCCGTACAAAAACCACTCAGATATTGTTTCTCCGTATTTTTTGTAGTATAATGAATTTGACGGCAGGATAAAAACAGAAAAATCGTAGGGACAGGCGTCCCCGACTGTCCGATCTCATTTTCGGGAGGCATATTTTGAAGATAGAGCTTATGAATTACGACATATACCCCAAGGTTTTTCCCGTGGGAAAAGAGAGGGAATTTACCATAAAGCCCCTTGGCGCACACGCCGCGTTTAAAGAAGAAACGTACCACATCCGCATTATGCCGATGAGCCACGGCGCGTTTTACAATTACAGAGAAAGAAAAAACGTGTTCGATTTTTACACGATGCCGAACAAAAACGGCGAGCTTTGCGTAAATTTTGAATTTCCCGAGGAGGGCGAATATTCCGTCCGCTTGCTCGGCGCGGATAAAAAGCTTATAGTAAAGCTTGCGCTCTACGCCGTGGAGGATGACCTTTACGGAAAATACGCATATTTCGGAGATATGCATATGCACACCTGCTATTCCGACGGTATGGAAGCACCGGACATCGTTGCGGCAAATTACCGCGGATACGGCTATGACTTTATGGCGATAACCGACCACAGGCGCTATTATCCCTCCCTTATGCTTATAAATGAATTTAAGGATATCCCGCTTGATATGAAGATATACCCCGGGGAAGAGGTTCAGCTTCCGTGTACGGACGTACATATCGTCAATTTCGGCGGCAGCTTCAGCGTGAATGCACTGTATGCTGGCTCTCCCCAGAACGCGGAGGGAACGGAGCTTTCGCGCCGCGCTATGCCCGGGGCGGAAAACGTGCCGGGTATTTTGACCGATGAGGAATACCGCGGGGCGTGCCTTGAGGCGGCAGAAAAATACGATATTCCCGATGGTATAGAAAAGATCGATTTCGGCTCCTGCGTGTGGGCGTTCGATCGCATACGCGAGGCGGGCGGCTTGGGCATATTCTGCCACCCGTACTGGATAAGCGACGTTTATCAGGTCCCCGAAAACTTTACGGAGTATATGCTCACCGTGCATCCGTTCGATGCTTTCGAGGTGCTTGGCGGCGAGAGCTACTACCGTCAGAACGGTTTCCAGACCGCACTCTATTATGAGATGCGTGCGCGCGGAATAGATTTTCCCATTGTCGGAACGACGGACACGCACGGCTCTATGGAGGCAAACCCCAAAAGGCTCGTTGCAAACACTATCGTTTTCGCAAAAGAAAACACCCGCGATGCGATCGTGGGTGCTGTTAAAGACGGTTATTCCGTTGCTGTGGACGGTACTTGCGCGGAAAAGAGATACGTCGGCCATTTCCGTCTTATAAAATATGCGTGCTTCCTTGTGGAAAATTATTTTCCTCTCCACGACCGTCTTTGCGCGCGGGAGGGCGAGCTTATGCGCGAATATGCCCTTGGGGCAGAGTATGCTGCGAAGGAGCTTTCACGCATTTCACGCAGAGTGCCGAATTTAAGAAAGAAATATTTCGGGTTTTGATAAAACCCGAAATTTTTTTCTTTCAATTTTCTTTTAAAGAAAATTGGTGTTAAAACTTGAGGTAAAAAACGCCCAAGCGTTTTTTTGATTTTATTAAACTAACTTTTTCTTTTTGAAAGAAAAAGAGGAGTTAAAACACGTTGTGTTTTAACAAATTATTTATTATATTCAACTTTTTCTTGTTTAAAGAAAAAGTTGCAAAAAGATAAAAAACCTTACAGGTTTATCGTTATCGAAAGGCGGAATGGTTCGTTGTCCGCTACGGCACATTTTTCACTCACAAGCTCGCAAAAAATATGCCGAATCCCATAGTGCGAACAAATCTATTGCCTTTTGTACTTTAGCAAAGTTTTTTACAAAGCAAAATTCAAATTCTACGAATTTGAAGGCGTAACGCGGAGGTCATTTGCTCTGCCAATTTTAAACGAGCGCGTGATAGAAAAATCTAAAATTTAATATTTGCTCTCTCGCGTTTTCAGCTTGAATTTTGAAATCGGCACCCTTCAGCGTGGTTCCGAGTGATTTTTGCTTTAGTGAAAATCGCTCGGGGAGCTGAAATACTCTTTAGTTCAAGTCTGCACAAGCAGGTAAAGCGAAGGGCTTTTTGCTTCTTTTTGTCACTTTTTCTTTCAAAAAGAAAAAGTGAGTATAATAATTAAAAACGCTTGTGCGTTTTTTCCTCTTTCGTTCTTTCAAAAAGAAAAAGTTAATTAAATTATTTTGTTAAAACACCGCGCGTTTTAACTCCTTTAAAAACAAAAAATCCCGCGAAAGCGGGATTTTTAGTTTGCTTAAGTAGCTTAGATAAGTTCCTTAACCTGAGCGTCCTTACCGATCTTGTCACGAACGTAGTAGAGTTTAGCGCGACGAACTTTACCGCGGCGTGTAACCTTAACAGCTACAACGTTGGGAGAGTGGATGGGGAACGTCTTTTCAACGCCAACACCGTAAGCGATCTTTCTTACTGTGAATGTTTCGGAAATGCCGCCGTTCTTCTTAGCGATTACAAGTCCGCTGAAAAGCTGGATACGTTCTCTGGAACCTTCTTTGATCTTGTTCTGAACTTCAACTGTGTCACCAATGTTAAACTGGGGAACTTCAGTTTTCAACTGCTCGTTAACAAAAGCCTGAATCTTATTCATTTTGGCTTCCTCCTAAAAATAATAATATCGAAACGTTCATGCGAGCATGCAGCGGACCGCCTCGTTGCCGTATCTCATAATACAACACGAAAGATTATATCACCCCTTGTCCCAAAAATCAATACTTTTTTTGAAAAAAACATCCAAAGTATAAAAAAATTTTTGTGTAGAATACTAAAAACAAAATGTTTTTTAAGAAAACGCGGGGATTTTTATTTTGGAAAATTTTGAACTTTTAAAAAATGCGCTCCCAAAGGCTTTTTCGGATATGGAGGATTTTTTCTCTCGCACGCTTTGCTTCGGAAAAGATGAATTTTTTATATATTATATAAGGGGGCATAGCGCGGGGGACGCCATAAACCGTTTCGTTATCGCGCCTATCTCTCAGGCGTACCTTCACGGTGAGGGCGAAAATCCCATCGAAAGCATCGTTACGAACAGCGGCTTTACGGCGGCGAAAAGCTTTGAGGAGGCGAAAAACGCGCTGCTTTCGGGAAATGCGCTGCTTGTTTTCGAGTGTATGCCCAAAGATGCCTTCGGTTATATCTGCGCCACACGCAACGAAACGGCAAGGCCGAACATCGAGCCCGAAACGGAAAACGTGGTGCGCGGACCGCACGAGGGCTTTAACGAAAACGCACAGCAGAGCGAGGTGCTCTTGCGCCGCAGGATAAAGAGCGAGCGTCTTAAAAGCGAGAAAATGAGCCTTGGTACGCTCACGAAAACGGACGTGATAATTATGTATATAGATGGAATCGTCAACGAAAGAGCGCTTTATATACTCAAAAAGCGTCTTCGTACCATACGCGCGGATGCTCTTATAGATTCAGGCAGCGTGGAAATGTATATAAGCGATGGAAATCACGCGCTTTATCCCACGGTTGGTAATTCCGAACGCCCGGATAAGGTTGCGGGGAAGATATTGGAGGGCAGGATCGCCGTTATTGTGGACGGCTCTCCGGTCGTTCTTACGGTTCCGTATCTTTTCTGCGAAGGCTTTCAAGTTTCGGAGGACTATGCCAAAAGCTCCTTTTTTGCCACGTTCGTTCGCTCGCTCCGCTTTGCCGCGGTGCTTTTCGCGCTGTATCTGCCTGCCCTGTTTACGGCACTTGTAACGCATCATATGGATTTTCTTCCGCGTGAGATGGCGGATTATATGGCAAGCACAAGAGAGGGTATGACAGTATCGCTCCTTTGGGAGGTCGTAACGGCGTTTATCATCTTTGAGATACTGCGTGAGGTAGGGCTTCGTATGCCGAAGGCGGTTGGAAGTGCCGTGGGCATCGTCGGCTCTCTCATACTTGGGGAAAGCGCGGTCAGCGCGGGGATAATTTCACCGTTTGTGCTGATAATCGTTGCTTTTTCCGCCGTATGCAACTTCATTTGTGCGCCGTATATGAATCCGAACGGGCTTTACCGCTTTGCGGTCCTCCTCGTTTCGGGCTTTACGGGAATATTCGGCTTTTTTGCATTTCTTACGGCAACGCTTCTTGCGGGATGCACAAAGAGCTCCTTCGGAGTGCCGTATTTTGCGCCGTTTGCGCCGATAAGCACGGATGGGCTTTCCGATTTTCTTTATATGTCCCCGATATGGAAGCAGAAAAAGGTGCCTGCCTGCGTTTCCGGACGCAGCGTAAACAGAACGGAGGAGAGATGATATGAACAAGACAAGATACCGTATATCGGCTTTTCAGCTCTTTTTTCTCGTTTTTGCATACGTTTTTTCGGGACTTTTTCTTTTCGCCAAGGGCTCTCTTACCGCAACCGCCATCTCCTGCTTGTTTGCCGCCGCGCTCTGCGTTGTGGCAGGCTGCCTTTGCCGCGGTTTTTCTTCCTCCGTTGATTTTTACGGCGCGGTTTTCGGAAGATTTTCCGATATTGTGCGTTTTTTGAGTCTTGTTTTCATTGCTTTCGGCGGTGTACGTGCGATTTACGCCTTTTCCCTTGAAATATGCGCTTATTATAAGAATGCAAACGCTGCGGCGGTCTTTTTCGTTTGCGTGTTCCTTGCCGTATTTGCCGTGTTTCGCTCCTTTTCGGGGGCTTCGCGGTTTGCCGAGCTTTGTGTTTTTGCCGTTGCGGCAATTTTTCTTCTCTGCCTTTTGGGGCGGGGCGGGAATGTTTACTTTTCTTTCTCCGCACAGGAGGTGCTTTCCTCGTTCGATTCGTTTGGTTCGTCGGCGGTGATATTTTCGCTTTATCTCCGTGTGATAACGGAGGATGAGGCGGAGATGAGCGATTTTGCAAGGAACGCAGGCGCACACCCCTCTCCCGTGCTGTGCGGCGTTTTCGGAGCTTTATTTGCGGGTTTACTCTATATTTTCGTTTGCATAAGGGGTGGAATGAGCAATATTTTACTGCTCCTTTTTGCTTGGCTTTTGTGTATGGCGGGCTTTTTCGCAGGTGCTGTTTGTGTAAGCGACGTTTTGGGCATACCCGAATGTGAAAAGGGAAAAGCCCTGCGCCGGGCGATGCTCTTTGCTATCATCGGCACCGCATCCGTGCTTTTAAAGGGAGCTGTTCCCGAATATTTAAGGGCAGAGGCGAGCGCTTTTTACAACGTGATATTTCCGTGTGTTTTGTTCGCCGTGCTTTATACCCGGGAGAGAAAAATGAGCCGTGCCGATGCAAATAAATGAGTAATTTCGGCGTGCTTTAGCTTTTTTGTGTTGCTTTTAGTCGGCTTTTGTGATATACTGAAAATAATATTGATGAAAACGCGAAAAGGGGAAAGAAACTCCTTTTGCGCGTGAATTGTGAGGTAAAAATGAAGGTTGTTATTACAAAAGATTACAATGAAATGAGCGCAAAAGCTTTCGAGATAATGAAAGAAGTTGTAACGGCGAACCCCTGCGCGGTTCTCGGTCTTGCAACAGGTTCGACGCCCATCGGTCTTTACAAGGAAATGATACGTGACCATAAGGAAAACGGTACAAGCTACAAAAGCATACGCGCCGTGAACCTTGATGAATATAAGGGTCTTGATATAACGAGCGACCAGAGCTACGTTTACTTTATGCGCGAAAATCTTTTCAACCACATAGACATCGACCTTGCCAATACTCACATAGAAAACGGCAAGGCAGAGGATGCAGAGGCTGAATGTGCAAGATACAACGCTTTTCTTGCAAATAACGTGCAGGATATTCAAGTGCTCGGCATCGGCTCCAACGGCCACATCGCGTTCAACGAGCCCGGCACGTCCTTTGACTCCGTAACGCACATCGTTGACCTTGCGGAAAGCACGATAAAAGATAACTCCAGACTCTTTAAGAGCATAGACGAAGTTCCGCGTCAGGCTTTCACAATGGGTCTTAAAAATATTATGGATGCGAAGAAGATAATCGTTCTTGCAAACGGAGAAAACAAAGCGAAAGCCGTTTTCGGCCTTGTAAAGGGAGAAATAACGGAAAACGTACCCGCAAGTATTCTTCAGAACCACCCCGATTGCACGCTCATCTGCGATGAAGCGGCGGCAAAGCTTATTGCAGAGGCATAAGGATGAAGTGCTTTAAAAACGCCCTTTGCTACGTAGAGGGAAAGGGACTTGTAAAAACAGATATACTTTTCGATGAAAAGATAGAAAAGATAGGCGCGGTAAGCGGCGATGCACAGCTTATCGAGCTTCCCGAAAACGCTGTGGTTCTCCCCGGTTTTATCGATGAGCATATCCACGGGGCGGGCGGTGCGGACGCTATGGACGCAAGCGAGGAAGCTCTCCTTACCATTGCAAGCACGGTTGCGGCGGAAGGAACAACGGCGTTCCTTGCCACAACGATGACGCAGAGCCGCGAAAATATCCTTTCCGCGATGAACGCGGTAAAGGAATACAGAAACGGCGGGCACGACGGTGCAAGGCTTATCGGTATCCATCTTGAGGGACCGTTTATCGCCGCCGCGCACAAGGGCGCACAGCCCCTTGAATACGTGGCAAAGCCCGATATTGAAGTTTTTGATGAATATAACGCGGCAAGCGGATATGCTATAAAAATGGTAACGCTTGCACCCGAAGAAGAGGGAGCTTGCAAGCTTATCGCGCACCTTAAAGATAAAGGTATAGTAGCCTCCATCGGGCACACGGGCGCAAAATGCGCTGATATTGAAAAAGCGATCGCGTCAGGCGCCGGAAGCGTAACGCATACGTATAACGCGCAGTCCGCCCTCCATCACAGAGAGATCGGTACGGTAGGAAGCGCAATGCTTTTTGACGAGCTTTCTTGCGAGCTTATCGCGGACACCATACACGTAAGCGTTCCTGCCATAAAGCTGCTTGCAAAGTGCAAGCCTTTGGAAAAGCTCGTGCTTATAACGGACGCTATGCGTGCAAAGGGCATTGCGGACGGCGAAAGCGAGCTTGGCGGTCAAAAGGTCTTCGTTAAAAACGGAGAGGCAAGGCTTGCCGACGGTACTCTTGCGGGAAGCGTTCTCCGAATGAACAAAGCTCTTGAAAATATGGTGAAGCACGCGGGAATGAGCATAACACAGGCGTGCGACCTTGCAACGATAAACCCTGCAAGGGTGCTTGGCATAGATAACGAAGCCGGCAGTATTCGAGAGGGCAAGCGCGCGGACTTTGCCGTTCTTGACGATAAATTCAACGTACTTTATACCGTGTGCGGCGGTAAAATAATATATAAAGCATAAACTATCACAAAATATAAGGAAGGATAAATTATTATGGAAACAACACTCGTAGTAATGGCGGCAGGTATGGGCAGCCGCTTCGGCGGTCTTAAACAGGCAGAGCCTGTAACGGCGGATGGCAAAGGAATACTCGATTTTTCCGTATATGATGCGAAAAAAGCGGGATTTTCCAAGGTAGTGTTCATCATCCGCGAGGATATGGCAGAGGATTTTAAGGAGCTTGTCGGCAACCGCATTGCAAAGAGCATTGATGTGGAATACGTTATGCAGGATATGAGCGTGCTTCCCGAAGGCAGAACAAAGCCTTTTGGCACAGCCCACGCGATCTACTGCTGCAAGGACGTTGTAAAAGAGCCTTTCGCTATCATCAATGCGGATGACTATTACGGCTCCAACGCTTTTTTTGAAATTCAGAAGCATTTGAGCGAAGCCTGCAAGGGTGATTGGGCTATGACGGCTTACCACCTTGGAAAAACTCTCAGCAAGAACGGAACGGTTTCCCGCGGCGTTTGCGAAACGGAAAACGCTTACCTTAAAAAGGTTACGGAATACACAAAGATAAATTCCGACGGCAGCTATGAAAAGGACGGTTATACATATACGTTCACACAGGACACACCCGTTTCTATGAACCTTTGGGGTCTTACGCCCGATATTTTCGACGTTCTTACGGAAGAATTTGAAAAGTTCAAAGCAACGGCAAACCTTATGAAGGATGAATTCTTCATTCCCTCCGTTATCTCCACAGCATTGAACGACGGCAGAGCAACGGTTAAGGTTTTTGAAAACGCAGATAAATGGTACGGCATCACATACCGCGAGGATTTGCAGGAAGTTAAAGATGCAATAGGAGGATATATTGAAAATGGATTATATGAAGGAATTTAAGGCTATAGCCGAAAAATTTGCCCTTGAAGGCGAAATAAAAGACATCGCCCCCTACGGCGAGGGTCATATCAACCTCACGCTTCTCGTTACAACGGATAAGAAACGCTACATTATGCAGAAGATGAATCCTAACGTATTTCCCGATGCGGAAGGACTTATGAACAATATCTGCGGTGTTACAAAGCATCTTCAGGCGCGCGGTGTTGAAACGCTCGTTGTCGTTCCCACGGCTGACGGCGAGCCCTACCTTCGCGGCGAGGTCGGCTACCGCGTTTACGATTTCATCGAAAACACGATAACGTACCAGAAGGTGACGGACAAGGAGGTCTTCAAAAACTCCGGTGCCGCTTTCGGTGAATTCCAGAACTACCTTGCTGAGTTTGACGCTTCCACGCTCGTTGAGGTCATCAAGCGTTTCCACGATACCCCCAACCGTTTTGAAAATTTCAAGGCGGCACTCGAAGCGGACGCTTTCGGCAGAGCCAAGGAATGTAAGAGCGAGATAGACTTTGTCCTCTCTCACGCACACACATACGGCACGGTTATGGCAGGTCTTGCGGACGGCACTATACCGCTTCGCGTAACTCATAACGATACAAAGCTCAACAACATCCTTATGGATGCCGAAACAGGCAAGGCAAGAGCTGTGATCGACCTTGATACGATTATGCCCGGCTCTATGCTCTTCGACTTCGGCGACTCCATCCGCTTCGGCGCATCCACGGCGGCAGAGGATGAGCAGGATCTTTCCAAGGTTCACTTTGATATCGAGCTCTTCCGCGCTTATGCAGAGGGCTATTGCGGTGCGGTAAAGAACAGCATCACGGCAAGAGAAGCAGAACTTCTTCCTTACGGTTCTTACCTTATGACTATCGAATGCGGTATGCGCTTCCTTACGGACTACCTCTCCGGCGACACGTATTTTGCAACAAAATACGCGGGCCACAACCTCGTTCGTGCAAGAACGCAGATAAAGCTTGCGGGCGAAATGGAAGCAAGCTTCGATAAGATGGGCGAAATTATTAAAGAAATACTTGCGTAAATATAACGAAAACGACGGCGAAAGCCGTCGTTTTTTTATGTGTAATTTTAAGGACAGTCGGGGACGCCTGTCCTTACGATACGCAAAGGCTCAAAATTTTTCGTAGGGGAGGGGCTTGCTCCTCCCGTTTTTATTCTAAAAATTCCGAAAGCATTTCGGGAGGTTCTATGCCGAAATTTTTGCTGATGTTGAAAAGCACTCGGCACGTCATTCGCTCGGGAATGACACCTTGCTCAATGCTTTCAAGGGTCTTTTTGGAAACTCCCATTTTCTTTGCCATAGAGGTAAGGGAGAGGGAGTGTTTTTTGCGTAAATATTTTATATTTTCGCAAAAAAATTGTGTTTCTTTTTTATAATTCATATTTACCTCGCGTAAATTATTATGAAGATATTATAATAACTTCTGCTCCCGAAATCTACAAACAAAGTGTTATCACTTAAAAAAAGGAACAAAAACGCTTTAGCGTTTTTGAAATTATTAAACTAACTTTTTCTTTTTGAAAGAAAAAGTTACAAAAAGAAGCAAAAAGTCCTTCCCTTTACTCGCTTGTTCAGGTTTGAAGTTGTGGCAATTTCGACTCCCCGAGCATTTTTCACTCGCAAGCTCGCAAAAAACGCACGGAACCACGTCGAAGGGTACAACGTGCAAAGTTTAGACTGAAAACGCGAGAGAACTTATATCAAAATTTTCGATTTTTCATCACGCGCTCGGTTTAAAGCAGCAGAGCAAATGACCTCCGCGTTACGCCTTCAAATTCGTAGAATTTGAATTTTGCTTTGTAAAAAACTTTGCTAAAGTACAAAAGGCAATAGATTTGTTCGCACTATGGGATTCGGCATATTTTTTGCGAACTAGTGAGTGAAAAATGTGTGGTATTCGCCCTTCGAGCACAGCGAGAATTATACTACAGTAAAAAATCTGCACAAAGCAAAGAAGGGTATAGATATGTTTGCACTAAGCGGACAACGAACCATTTCGCCTTTCGATAACGATAAACCGGAACGGTTTTTTATCTTTTTGCGAGCTTTTTCTTTAAACAAGAAAAAGCGGTATATAATCATTTTGTTAAAACGCTAAGCGTTTTAACCCATTTTTCAATGTCGGTAGGGGAGGGGCTTGCTCCTCCCGTTCCTCTTGTAATCTCCTCATCAGTCAGCTTGCGCTGACAGCTTCTCCGCCGGAGAAGCCTTTTTGCAAAATAAAAAGAGCAGGTCGCCCTGCTCTTTTTCAATGCTTCAATTATTTAGTTTTTTTCTTTTTTACAATTATCACTGCTGCTGCGGCAATGCCTGCTGCGGCAACCACGCCGATCACCACGAACACCACAACGAGAGAACCGTTGTTGGCAAGCTCGCGCGTTTCAGCCTTTCCGCAGACGGTGCAGAGGCGAGTTTCGTTGCCGGCACCCTTATCAGCTATCCATTCGCCGAAATTGTGTCCCAATTCCGCTACCTCGGAATCCGTATAGGATTCACCGCAGATGGTGCAGGTATGCGTTGTATAGCCTTTTTCCTCGCAGGTGGGTGCGGTCACTTCGGAAGAGTAAACGTGCTGGCGTTTTTCCTTCACGTCGTTATAAAGACCTTGAACTTCATCCGCGCCAAGCGTGCGGTTATATACTCTTGCAAGAGCTATCGTGCAGGGATGCGTGCGTTCGCATTCACCGTAGTATGCCGTGTCTGCTCCGAGATATATCGTAGAAACGTAGGGGAAGAAGATGGAGTCTGCAAGTGTGGCGGAGGCTTGTTCCACACCGTCTATATAGAGCTTGAGCTCGCTTCCGTCAAAGGTTGCGGTGAGGTGGTAATATGTATCCGGCTGCATCTTGTAGGCTGCAGATTTTGTTTCAGAATCACTTGAAAGGGAGAATTTGCAAATCTTACCCGGGGTCATATCAAGCGCAAATCCGCCGGACGCTTGAGAGGAGAAGATGGAAGCACCGTCTGTGGAGAGGCGCTTAACCTCCTCATACTTGAAATAACATTCCAAGGAAAAGCTCTTTTTCATAGTGTGGGCAGAGGTGAAATAGCTTGCGAACTTGACCGCGTTCGTGCCTTCTCCCGTGAACGTGATAACGTCCATACCGATGGAGTCATCGTGGGAGAACGTCGGATTTCCGAGGATCGTTGCGGTAAGGTTATTTATGGAAACGTCGGAAATTGTCTTGTTTGCGGCGTCTATTTTTACGTCAAGTATTTCCGCAGGGGCGTTTTCTGTTTTTGCCACGGTCTTGAACGTGGTCGTTATGGGGGCGGAGAAGATGGTGTCGCATTCGTCGGTGTTTATTTCCCAGCAGAAGAGGGAGTTCACCGCGTAAACGTTAACGGTGTATTCCGTTTCGGGCTTGAGCCCGCCGACGGAGGTTTTGAGTATCGTGTCGAAATTATCGTTGTAATATTCCGTTGCCGTGTATTCTGTGTGCGTATTGCCGCTGGAGTCCTTAACCTCTACCTTGTAAGCTCTGCCTGTAAGGGAGTCTTCGGGAACCATAGGGAAGGAGAGGTAAACCGCATCGGAGGTCACGCGGTCGATGTTTATTTTGGCGTCATCTGCGAAGAAAAGATCTCCGTCTTTAAAGCGGTCTTTGGTATAAACGAAATCTTCCTTATTAAAGGACGTGAGCATAAACGTATCGCCTATAAAGGCTTTCTTTGTAAGGTCCCAAACGCGCATTCTTACGTTATGGTCTTTGTCTATATCAATTACCCAATGCTGTGCGATATCCGTTCTGTTGGGCATATCTATCCACATACCGTCTATCATAGTTCTTGTGGAATAATTGAAAGTACCCGTGCCGACGCAGGTGTAATCCTTCTGGTAAACGGAACATTCGTCGTTGCAGGCGAAGTGGGAGTGACCGGAGAAGTTTACGACGTTGGAATATTTTTTGAATATGGGGTCGAGGTTGGCAACACCGTTGTAGTTGACGTGGTCACAGGTTCCCGCTATAGTAAACTCGTTGCCAACGTGCTGGAAAACGAAAATGGGCTTGGCGGGGTCATCCGCGTAAGCCTTCGCAAGCTCCTCTTCGACCCAAGCGACTGTTGCGTCATCATAGCTGATACCGTTGTTTGCAAGGTTGACTGTTATAAAGTGGTAACCGCCTATAACGGTGTGCTTGCTTGCTTCGCCGAACATAGATTCAAAGCTTGCTTTGCAAGTATTTTTGTTGTAGTAATAGTCGTGGTTGCCCATTGTGATAACAAGCTCTGTGCCGTCTTTAACGCCGCCATCGATGATCTGCTTTGCGTTTTTCAATTCCTGGGGCTTTCCGTTATCCGAAATATCGCCGACGATGGCAATGGCGTCCATACCGTAATATCCGCTTTCGCCCGATTCGGCAAGCTCGTACATTTGCTTGAACATATCCTGCGTGCGGTATGCGTTGCGGTGATCAAGCTCCGTGATGTGCGTATCGCTTGCTACTGCAAAACGAAAGACCGGTTCAAAGTCATCTGCATCGGCAGCAGCCACGGAAAAATCAATATTTCCCATAAGGCAGAATATGCTGAATACTGCCAAGATGAGGGATAGAGCTTTAGTAAGTTTGTTTTTCATAAAAAATCATTCCTTTAAAGTTTTTTGTTTGTTATAATATATTATACAATCAAAATCCCGATTTGTAAATATCATATATAAAATAAAGCTCAAATAAACCGAAAATTGTGCATAATTGTTATGAATTTTCAGATTATAATAACAAAAAGAGCAGGGTGACCTGCTCTTTTTCGGGTTATTATTCAATTAAAATCTGCAATTACTTGCTCGCCTCTTCGATAGCAACTGCAACAACGGAATCATCAAATAAAAATCCCAAAGAGGGGAAAGAATAGCGCGGAGCTTGCGCCCCGCGCCTTAATTGTTCCCTTTATTTGAGATATTCGCTTAAATCCATATAATATTCTGTTCCACCGAATTCAAAACAACAAATCATAATACTAATACATTCAAGCGTAGGAGTATATTCAGAAATACTATATACACTTCCCCTTGTTTCAACTGTGCTACCTGGTTCAAGTTCCTCTGCACCACAGTATTCTCCAAGATTTGCTCCCCATTGGATACTATAACTGCTGCACCAATATGTATTAACATTGTCGTATATGCAATGTGTTTTATATTCCATTTCGTAATTAGGATAAATACTTTCCTGTTTTACGCTACTTTCACTTGTAAAAGCTGCATCTATACATACGTGACCATCGCCGTAATCAACAATAGTTGCTCCTAAAAACTCAATCGTTACACCCTCAGCATAATCGTAACTCTTTCCGATTTCTATTTTGGTTCTCCCCTCAATATAGCTGTTGATTTCGTTCTGTGCGGCTTCCTCCTCTGCTTTTGCACCTTTTTCATAATCATCTGCGTGATAGAACTGTTTTCCCATCACTTCAAAATAACGAATATCGTTTTCGTGTTGTAGTGAGAAGTTGATACCAAACATCAAGTGTATGGTATACATATTCAATTCTTTGTTATATGTCCATTGAAATTCTGAATCGCTAAGGTTACCTGTACCATCATTATTAAAACAAAGAATATTACCATCTGTAGCTTTCCATTCACCTACAATGGCTTTTTTGCCGCTTGTCTCATTCACGCTGCCACAAGCGACCAAAGACAGGCACATAATCGCCACCAAGAGCAGCGCAATAAGTTTTTTCATTTTATTTTTCCTCATTTCCTATTCATCAAATTATCTACCGCGAGCCGTATGTTCTGCGGTAATTCTTATATGAACACATTATAGCATAATAAGACTAACTTGTCAACCTTAAAACTATAATAATTGTAGTGATTTTGTGGTAACATATTCTTATAAGACTAACAGGGGAGAAAAAAATGAACGTTAGCAAAAGATTGATAAGTTTAAGGGAACGGTGCGGCTTCACGCAAAACGGGTTAGCAGAAAGAGCAGGTGTTTCTCAAACACATTTGCGCCGTGTTGAACTCGGTCAAGCGGATATTACGATCGGTCATCTTCAACTATTGTGTGATGCCATGGGGATTTCTTTGAAAGATTTTTTTGAAGATGAATCCGAGTCGGATGAAATTGCTGCTGTCTTTTCTAAACTTTCCCCCAAGCAGAAAACCTTGTTGTTTAATTTTCTTGAGAGTTTATAAGTTTGGACTATATGCTTTAACAATTTCCTTTTATTCATGAATTCGTTAATCAACTCCTATAAATAAAAAATCAGACACATCATAATGGATCTCTCCAAAATGATGTGTCCAATTTTTTATTTGGTTTTACAAGTCAAAAAATTACTTGCTTGCCTCTTCAACTGCAACTGCAACAGCAACAGTCATACCAACCATGGGGTTGTTACCTGCGCCGATCAAGCCCATCATCTCTACGTGTGCGGGAACGGAGGAAGAACCTGCGAACTGCGCGTCGGAGTGCATACGGCCCATTGTGTCTGTCATACCGTAGGAAGAAGGACCTGCAGCCATATTGTCGGGGTGGAGTGTACGGCCTGTACCGCCGCCGGAAGCAACGGAGAAGTAGCTTACGCCGTTTTCAACGCACCATTTCTTGTATGTGCCTGCAACGGGGTGCTGGAAACGTGTGGGGTTAGTGGAGTTACCTGTGATGGAAACGCCAACGTTTTCAAGCTTCATAATAGCAACGCCTTCGGGAACGTTATCGGAGCCGTAGCACTTAACGTCTGCGCGAGGACCGTTGGAGTAAGGAGTTTCCTTAACAACGGTAACTTCTTCTGTGTTGTTATCGAAAGCTGTCTGAACGTATGTGAAGCCGTTGATTCTGGAGATGATCATAGCGGCATCCTTGCCAAGGCCGTTGAGGATAACGCGAAGGGGTTTTGTACGAACCTTGTTAGCGTTGAGGGCGATCTTGATAGCGCCTTCAGCAGCTGCAAAGGATTCGTGGCCTGCCAAGAAGCAGAAGCATTCTGTTTCTTCGGAAAGGAGCATCTTGCCGAGATTACCGTGGCCGAGACCAACCTTACGGTTTTCAGCAACGGAGCCGGGGATACAGAAAGCCTGAAGACCGATACCGATAGCGGCAGCAGCGTCAGCAGCCTTTGTGCAGCCCTTCTTGATTGCGATAGCGGCACCTACAGTATAAGCCCACTTAGCGTTTTCAAATGCGATAGGCTGTGTTTCTTCAACGATCTTGTAGGGGTCGATACCCTTTGCATCGCAAATTTCTTTGCATTCGTCGATGGAAGAAATGCCATATTCAGCGAGGACAGCGAGGATTTTCGCCTCACGTCTCTCGTAACCTTCAAATTTTGCCATATTCGTTTACCTCCTTAATTATTCTTTTCTGGGATCGATGTATTTAACAGCGTCAGCAAATCTGCCGTATGTACCCTTGGACTTTTCGTAAGCTTCGTTAGGTTCCATACCTTTTTTGATGAAGTCTGTCATCTTGCCGAGGGAAACGAATTCATAACCGATAACCTGGTCGTCTGCGTCAAGAGCCATTCTTGTGCAGTAGCCTTCTGTCATTTCGAGGTAACGAACGCCCTTTGCTTTTGTGCCGTACATTGTACCAACCATGGAACGAGCGCCCTTACCGAGGTCTTCCATACCTGCGCCGATTACAAGACCGCCTTCGGAGAATGCGGACTGTGTACGGCCGTAAACGATCTGGAGGAAGAGTTCACGCATAGCTGTGTTGATAGCGTCGCAAACAAGGTCTGTGTTAAGAGCTTCGAGAATTGTTTTGCCGGGGAGGATCTCAGCAGCCATAGCAGCGGAGTGTGTCATACCGGAGCAACCGATCGTTTCAACGAGAGCTTCTTCGATAACGCCGTCTTTTACGTTAAGGGAGAGCTTGCACGCGCCCTGCTGGGGTGCGCACCAGCCGATACCGTGTGTATAACCGGAAATATCGGAAATTTGTTTTGCCTGAACCCATTTGCCTTCTTCGGGAAGGGGAGCGGGGCCGTGGTTGGGACCTTTGGCTACGCAGCACATGGATTCAACTTCATGGGAATAAACGAGTTCTGCCATATTTGTTCTCCTTTAAAATATAGTTTATTTAACGATTTCGCCGTAAACAACGCCGGAAGCGGCAGCGGCATTTGCTTCGTCCGTGTCGATGTGCATAGCGGGAGCGAACTTATCGCTTACGCGAACAACAACGTCGCCGAAAACGAGAGCGCGGGGTGTGGAAAGCTTAACACAAACGATCTCTTTGTCTTCAACGCCGAGGTCTTTTGCAGCTTCGGGCGTGAGGTGGATGTGTCTCTGAGCAGCGATAACGCCTTCTGCGATATCAATGCTGCCGCAAGGACCAACGAGTGTGCAAGCACCGGAACCTGCTATATCGCCGGATTCACGGATGGGGGCTGTAACACCGATGCTTCTTGCGTCTGTGAGAGAAACTTCTACCTGGGAAGCTTTTCTTGCAGGGCCGAGAACGGACATCTTGAGCTCGCCCTTTGTGCCTTTAACAGTTACTTTTTCTTCGCAAGCAAACTGACCGGGCTGGGAGAGTTCTTTCTTCACGGTAAGCTTGTGGCCTTCACCGAAAAGAACATTGATGTGTTCTTCGGAAAGATGAATGTGTCTTGCAGATGTTTCAACAAGAATTTTGTTTTCCATTGTTTTTTCTCACTTTCCCGACGGCGGTAGCCGTCGTTTTTTTGTAGCATAGAAATTTGTATAGTATCGCCGCACGCCCCGTTCCGACGTTTTTCGCGCGGGAAGCGGGCGCACAGGGCTTTGACACAGCCTGTTTCTGAGGGGAGAACGGGTATGCCATACTTCTTCTATTATACTTTATATTATAGTATATTTTTATTGCTTTGTAAATGATTAAGAGAGAAATTTTTTGTAAAAAATAGAGTTAAAGTTTGCAAAACGGGGTAGGATTTTATATGAGTGAAAAAGAAAACACGGAAAAACAGGGCGCGTGCGAAACGGAAGAGGAGATAGTGCGCTTTGGCAGCACTGCGCGCGAGGGCTCGGACGGGATATACTGCATCACGGTGATAGGGCAGATAGAGGGGCATTACACTCTGGGGCAGGGAAATAAAGCGACAAAATACGAGCATCTTTTGCCGCTTATCGTAAACGCGCAGGAGAACGAGGACGTAAAGGGCTTGCTCGTGATAATAAACACGGTCGGGGGGGACGTGGAGGCGGGGCTTGCCATAGCGGAGCTGCTCTCCACGATGAGCAAGCCTACGGTGTCGCTCGTTGTCGGCGGAGGGCATTCCATCGGTGTGCCGATAGCGGTATCGTGCAGGCGTTCTTTTATCGTGCCGAGCGCGACGATGACTCTGCATCCCGTGCGCATAACGGGAACGGTGCTCGGGGTTTGGCAATCATTCGATTATCTTTCGCGTATGCAGAAGCGAATTACGGATTTTGTGGTATCTCATTCCTCGGTAACGCAGGAAAACTTTGAAAGGCTTCTTTGCAATACGGAGGATATGACGAACGACGTCGGAACCATAATAGACGGCAAAAGAGCCGTGGAGCTTGGCATTATAGATGAGCTTGGCGGTCTTTCGCCTGCGCTTTCCTCCCTTCGGGAAATGATAAGCGAGGGGGCGGAAAAAGCGTGAACGTGGAAAAAGCGATGGTCGGAAGCGCGGGAAAGAGGGGCACGCGCACAGAGCTTGCGCCGATAAAAAGAAGAACGAAAAAGAAGAAAAAAAGCTTGTTTTTTTGCCGCTTTTGCGGAAAGCTTTGTGCTTGGCATGAGTTGGAGCTGGAGTTTCTTGCCGGCGGCGTGGGATATGGGCTTATAGAGGTGCTTTGGCGGGGCAGAACGCATTGGTCGATGCTTCTTGCCGGCGGAGCGAGCCTTATCTGCATATGCGGCGTGAACAAGGCGATGCCGAAAAAGCACATCCTCATACGCGCGGCGGTGTGCGCGGCGGCTATAACGGCGATAGAGTTTGCCATAGGAATGATAGTTAACAAGGTGCTGTGTCTCGGCGTTTGGAACTACGAAAAAATGTTCGGCAACGTCTTGGGGCAGATATGCCCGCTTTACTCCTTCTTTTGGTTCTTGCTGTGCATACCCGTACTTGCCGTTTTAAAAAAAGCAAGATCAAAAAGTTAAGTTGCAAAATTTTTCTTTTCGTGGTAACATATATATTAACAGAATGATTTATGCGTGCGCTTTTTTCACAAGGAAGCCCGCATACGGATATTATATAACACGGAAAAAAGCACACTCTTTGTGTGCGCTTACATATTTTTACGGAGTACATATGGAAAATATCAAAAAAATAACTTTCAAAGCCCCTGCAAAAATAAATCTTTACCTTGGCGTGGTATGCCGCCGCGAGGACGGATACCACGATATTGAATCCGTTATGCAGACCATAGACCTTTGCGACAGGGTAAGTGTGACCGTTTGCGAAGAGAGCGGGGAAGAACGCATTTCCGTTGCCTGCGAAGCTCTCCCGAATTTGCCGGCGGAAAAAAATATCGCTTTTCGCGCCGCCCGTGCATTCCTTTCGTATAACGGTATAGAAAAATATAATATATCGATAGAGATAGATAAAAAGATCCCCTCGGAGGCGGGGCTTGGCGGCGGTTCTTCGGATGCGGCGGCAACGCTTCGCGCGCTTGACAAGCTTTACGGAACAAAGCTTTCTTCGCAGGTGCTTTATGAGCTTGGCAAAAGCGTCGGTGCGGACGTTCCTTTCCTGCTTCGCCGCGGCACGGCGCTTGTGGAAGGTATCGGAGAAATTATGAGCGACTGTACCCCCGCGCCGTTTGCAACGGTGCTCGTTGCGTTCCCCAAAGGCGAAAAGATCTCCACAAAGGAGGCTTATGCGAATATAGACGGCGCGAACGCTTTTTCTTCGCACGCCGATTTTGAAAAAATGAAAGAGGCTATGAGAAGCTGCGATATAGACAAGATCGCCTCTGCCGCAAAGAATATTTTCGAGGACGTTATTCCCCAAAACTCCGTCGTTTTCAAAATAAAAGAAGCTATGAATAAAAACGGCGCCGCCTTCTCCCTTATGAGCGGAAGCGGCAGCGCGGTTTTTGGAATGTTCAAGGATGCGCGGGATGCAAAACGCGCACGCGAGGTTCTTTCCGATATTTCCGAAACGTTTATTTCCGGAATGTTCACGCGGGACGAAAACTACATTGAAAACTGAACGCAGAGGAATGCGAGGAAGACGGTAAGCGCGAATATCCCCGCGCCTATAAGAAAGCAGAGGAGTGCGTGCGGCAAAGCCTTTTTGCCTTTGCCGATGCGTTCGTCGCATTCGCGCAGGATGCGTTCTGCCTCCTCTGATATTTTTTCCTCGCTTTCTTTTTCGTATATATCGCTTTTTAAAATAAAATACGCTTCGCTTATCATATCGGAATCGACGTTTCGAATTATCATAAGGTTCTTTTTGTGTTCATACACGGTCATAATTTACCTCCGAATTTATTTACGCAAATATTATTTACCGCTTGACATTCTGTATATTCGTCTATTTCCCAAAAAACGGGCATATATTTTTGTCACAATTTGCGAACGATAAGAAAGAAAAAACTATTGCTTAAAATGGCAAAAAGCGGTATAATAATATTGTCAGGCCGTGTAAGGCTTTTATTTAGTCAATAATTTGAAATTTATATATATTCGTTACGATATTTTCCGAAAGGGTTGCGGGGAATATCGTAACAGGGCGAAAGTCCGAAAAACCATATAATATTTGACGAGGCGAAAGCGAAAAGGGCTTTCTGCGCTTGCCATACATAATTTCAGATTGTTTGCCGTGCAAAAAAGCACGGAGATAATTTTTTGCGCCCTTTTTTCCGTAATCAGTTGAATTTTCGGGGAAAAGAGCGTATCGAAAAACATTAAGGAAAGGAGTCTTCGCGTTTTTTCGCGGAGAAAATGTTGTTATTCAAGAATGTCAAAAGCAAAGCTGAAGAAACTTCGCGTCATTCCTCTTGGCGGCCTTGGTGAGATAGGTAAGAACATCACGGCGCTGGAATACGGCGACAATATAATCGTTATTGACTGCGGACTTGGCTTTCCGAACGATGATATGCTCGGTATAGACCTTGTAGTTCCCGATGTAACGTATCTTCAAAATAATATACAAAAGGTAAAGGGTATAGTGCTTACCCACGGTCACGAGGACCATATAGGTGCGCTTCCGTACGTGCTTAAAAAGCTGCCCGTTCCCGTTTACGGAACAAGGCTCACGCTTGGCATCATACTTAATAAATTGGAGGAGCATACGTTCGAGGTCGCGCCCGAGCTCAACTGCGTAAGCGCGGGCGACAAGATAAAGCTTGGCGTTTTCGAGATAGAGTTTATCCGCGTGAACCATTCCATTGCGGATTCCGTGTGCCTTGCGATAAAAACTCCCGTCGGTATGGTAGTCCATTCGGGCGACTTTAAGATAGACGCAACACCCGTTGACGGAGAGATGATAGACCTTACGCGCCTTGGTGAGATAGGCAGAGCAGGGGTTAAGCTTCTTATGTGCGAATCCACGAACGTGGAGCGCGAGGGATATACACATTCCGAGCGCAGGGTAGGCGAGTCCTTTGAAAAATATTTTGAGGAATATAAGCAGAAGCGCATAATAATCTCCACTTTCTCCTCCAACGTACACCGCGTGCAGCAGGTCATCGACCTTGCGGTGCGCTACGGCAGAAAGGTCGCCGTGACGGGCAGAAGTATGATCAACGTCATAGGCGCTGCCAAGGAGCTTGATTATATGAACGTGCCGGACGGCACTCTTATAGATATTGCGGATATAAAGAGATACCCCCCTTCCAAAATAGTAATCGTTTCCACGGGAAGCCAGGGAGAGCCTATGAGTGCGCTCTACCGTATGGCGTTCAATATGCACGATAAGGTGGACGTTTCCACGGAGGACGTTGTTATCATAAGCGCCTCTGCCATCCCCGGCAACGAAAAACTTGTTGGCAATATTATAAACGAGCTTTACAAAAAAGGCGTAACGGTGCTTTCGGATTCTGTGGCAGAGGTCCACGTTTCGGGCCACGCGTGCAGAGAGGAGCTTAAAATATTCCACGCGCTTACAAAGCCGGAGTATTTTATGCCCGTTCACGGCGAGGCAAGACACCTCCATGTTCATAAGGAGCTTGCGGAGCATATGGGTATGCCCGCTTCCAACATTTTCGTGGGCGATATAGGCAAGGTGCTTGAAATAGATGCAAAGGGTGCGTATTTTTCGGGAACCGTGCCTGCGGGCATCGTTCTTGTTGACGGTTACGGCGTTGGCGACGTCGGCAACGTGGTGCTGCGCGACAGAAAGATACTTTCTTCCGACGGTATGATAACTATAGTTGCGGTGATCGACCCTGCATACAGCGAGATAGTAACGGGGCCGGAGGTAATTTCCCGCGGTTTTGTTTATGCGAAGGAATCCGAAGCGCTTATCGACAGCATAAAGACCATTGCGCGCGACACGATAGAGATATGCTTCGACCGCGGCAACGATTGGAGCCAGATGAAGTTCAAGATCAAAGACGAAGTTGCAAAGTTTGTAAACCAGCAGACAAAGCGCAAGCCGATGATAGTTCCAATAATAATGGAGATATAAGAAAAAGAGCAGGTTTTCGCCTGCTCTTTTTGAATTTTGCAAGCCTTCCCCCGCGATAGCGAGATTGGGGAAGGGGGACCGCCGCGGCGGTGGATGAGGTAATAAACTCCCCATCTGTTACTTTGAAGGCACGACCGGTCGGAGAAGCATTTTTTTGTGTATCTTAAAAATCGTTATCCGCGCCTTTTTTATCAAGCAAAAGATTAAGCCCGAGCAGAAAAACGATAAAGCATACGGCAGAGCCCGTGGAAAGATTCATTATCTTTATCGCTTTTTCCGCCATTCCGTCGAATGATACGAGCATTGAACGCTGTAAAGAGAATATGGATACAAAGGCATCCGCAAAGGCTATGTTCCGCAGCGCAACGAGCTTTGCGGGCTTGATTTTCCTTGCCCTTATCAGGTTTACCGTTGCTATCGTTATTTTCGCAAAAGCATACACGGCAACGGCAAGCATAAATATCAAATCAAATGCAGTTCCCCTTTCCTCCGTAAATGAAAGGATCACCGTGCCGACAAGAGGAAGGGATAACGCTATCAACATAATGCCTGTAAATCGGATAGCGAAGCGTTTTTTGACGTTGGGGCGAAGCACGGTAAAACGAACTGCGCTTAATATTGCATAATAAATGCCTATTGTAAACAGCTACACGGAGCGTGTTGAAACTCCGAAAATGATGTGATAAGAGCTGAATACGATATTGCATATTAAGCTGACGGATGCAAATTTCAGTATTCTATCCATTTATGTCTTTCTCCCATAACGCAAGCATCGATAATATTTATTATGAGGTTGATGTCTTCTTCACAATTGTTTTTCAGCCATTCCATCACAATGGCAAATATGCCTGTCAAATAAAATTTGATAACGTATGGGCGTTCTTTTTCGGGTATGCAAAAGCGTGCGAGTATCGGCTCAAAGATATATTTAAACATTTTGCCGTAAACTTCGTCCATATTCATCACTTCAAAGTGCTTGACGGCAAGCTTAAAAATACGGCTGTTTTCTTTTATGAACGTAAGATAGGGAAGTAAGTATTCGTGCGTTATGAAGATAAGCTCGTTACGCTCGCTGTTCTCCAATTTGCGTACCACGCTTCTTTTATCGACGTCATAATAAGAAAAATGCTTATCAAGAATATACTGCGTTGTTTCCTTTAATAAGTCCGAGATATTTTCGTAATGTAGATAAAACGTGGAACGGTTGACCCCCGCGGCATCGCATATCTCCTTTACGGTGATATATTCAATATCTTTCTTTTCAAGGAGCGAAATGAGGGCTTCGTCCATCTTAACAGCCGTATTAAAATATTTGCTTTCGTTTTTATTCATCGGACGCTCCCGTAAAAATATTATTTTTCTTCGCTGATCTCTTTTGCAAGCTGTACGATCTCAAATGCGTATTTTTTTTTGCCGCGCTCAAGCATTTTTTTGTATATGGGATAATTTATTCCGCAGCAGGTAAAGCCTATGATGCCGATAACTATGCCAAGTATTGTAAGCGGAAGCGTTCCTCCTATCACCTGCATAGAAAGGCACATCCCAAGACCTGCTATAAGGGAAGAAATTATTCCGAAGGTGTAGGTGAATATAGCCGAGGGGCGTTTTGCCTTTGCATCGAGCTTGCGAAGTGCGATTATTTTGGAATTGCCCGAGGGGGCGTACTCCTTTGCGATTGATTCTGCGTAAATTTTATCTGTGTTCATTTTGTTTCTCCTTTTTTGTTTTGGTGCTTTTATGATACTGCCTTTTGGGAGCAAACGGAACAACAGGTTTTATCCTATGTGTCGATTTTATTTTTTTTCGTAATAACAAATACAAAAAGGAGAAAATAATATTGAAATATCCACCTGCAAGTGAAGTGAACCCCAAAAGTTAGACTCTTTTGGAGGTGCATATCAAAGGGTGGATATTTCACGTTTTCACGCTTTTTTCTTATTTATTCTGGAATATATGAGCTGCGCTACGAGCACGGCGCAAACACCGCCGACGAGCTTGCCGACGATCACTGCAGGCAGGAAGTCTGCGTTAAACGACATAGTAAACGCAAGGTGGCCCGCAAAGGTGAACGCCGCGGAAACGGCGAAAGCGGAGTTGAGCACAACGCCCTTATCGTCCATATCCTTCATAATGCCGAAGGTCGTTACGTTCGTAGCAAGAGAGCCGACAAAGCCGAGCGCGGACGTTTCGTTTATGCCGATCTTGCCTGCAAGCTTGCCCAGCGGCTTTTTAACGAGCTTGCCCACGATATAGAGAAGCGGGAACGCGCCCGTCATAACGGCGGAGGCATTGAATACGACCATAACGCCTTCCTCGACGGGGGCTGTATGGGGAATTTCAAAATCGAGAAGGAACGCCGCAATACCCATAACAAGACCGATGATTATGATGGTCTTGATGATGATTCCGAATACGTTGAATATCTTAACGCAGATATTTGGTATTTTGAGAAGGCCTATCGAAATGATAACGGAGAAGATAACAAGAGGGATGATGTTGATAAGAAGCTCTGCAATGGGCATTTTTATCATAAGTCCGGCAACGAAGCAGCCGACGGGAACGGCGGCGATACCGCACATAAGACCGAGCATAATGTTTTTGTGCTGTTCTTTTTTTGTTACGCCGAGTGCGAGGGGAAGTGTGAAAGAGATTGTCGCGCCCATCGTTGCGCCGACAACAAGACCGTTAAAATAGCCCGAAATTTCCGTTTTTGCAAGCTCCATAGCAAGAGGTGCGCCGCCCATATCGTTTGCAAGGAGCGAACCTGCGATAACGGATGGCTCAAACGGTGTGTTTTCGGCAATTACCGTAAGCACGGGGGAAAGGAAATATGCAATAGTCGGGGCGAGGACTATCATACCGACCATAGAGAGCGTCATTGTGCCAAGGAGCATAATACCGCGCTCAAATTCTTTGCCTATACCGAAATGGTTGCCCGTTATGTAATCCAGCGCGCCCAGCACGGAGAAAACGAGCATTACAACAGAGATGACGTTCATAATATCCTCCCAAAATCAAATGCGGTGCGGCACGAAGCCGTTTTTCGTAAGCGTGAGAGCCTCGCTGAAGCCGCAGGACTTAACAAGCTCAAGAGCTTCTTTGAAATGGCAATCAAGGTAGCGGTTGTCGTGGCAGTCGGAGCTGATGACGATACCGCAGCCCATCTCTTTCATCTCTTTAAGGATAAAAGGCTGGGGGTATGGTGTCGTTCTGTATCCGCGGGAGATGGCACCCGTGTTTACCTCGAACACATTGCAATGCTTTGCAACCTCGCGCAGTGCTTCGATAGCGCAGCTTCTGTATTCTTTGGACTCCGTATCAAAGAAATTGTGCGTTTCGGCGTGCTTTGTGATGAGGTCGAAGTGGCCGATTATATCGCTTTTGGCGTATTTGTGAAGCTCGCACATCGTTTCGTAATACATTTTTGCGTATTTCATACCGTCGCCGCCGAAATAAGTGTCGATAACGCGCTTAACTTCCTCTGCGGAACGGTCAAAGCCCACGTATTCTCCGTTTATAAGGAGGTAGTGAACGGAGCCGATTATGTAATCGTAATCTTTAAGAGGGTCTTCGGAGTACATATCGAATTCGATACCGCAGAAAATATCGATGATGCCCTCATATTTTTTTTGAAGCTCGCGTATCTGCTTTTTGTATTCCTCCGTTCCCTCCACGGACATAGAGTGCGAAGGGGAATAGGACATATAGGAATGTCCCGAAAAGCCGATGGACGTAAAGCCGAGCTCAAGAGCGCGCTGTACGGTGGATTCATATGTGTCTTTGCCGTCGCAAAGCACGCCGTGTGTGTGAAGATTTTGTGGATACATATTGTTGTCCTTTCTTTTTGCAAGCTTTTTCTTTAAATAAGAAAAAGCGAAATATAATAATTCTTGTTAAAACTCTGTGGGCTTCAACACCTTTCAGTCTATATGTACGGGAAAAGGCTCGTGGTGCATAGCTGGGAATATCTTTTTCGTAAGATCTTCCGTTTTTATGCGAAGGCTCGTCGTATTGATGCAGGGATGGCAGCCAAAATACTCTCCCTTGAGAATATCTTCGTCTATAAGCAGCTTTACGCGGTTTTCCTTATCGTTCATAAGCCCCATAACGCTGACAGAACCCGGGGTCAGGTCAAGAAGCCTTTCAAGGTCTTCCGGTGTGCCGAAGCAAAGGCGGGAGGAGCCGACCTGATCTGAAATATTTCTCGTTGCAAACTGCTTTTCTGCGCACATCATAAGAAGATAAAAGGAGGTCTTCCCCCTGTTGCAGAGAAAGAGGTTTTTGCATATCGTAGCGCCAAGCTCCTTGTCTATTTCCGCGCAGGCTTCCATTTTATTTGTCGGCTCGTGGTCTATCCTGTAATATTGAACACCGATGGAATCGAGAAAATCGTACGTTCGTATCTCTTTTTGCAGTCTGCCCTGTGTATTTTCGGGTCTTCCGAGTGATATTGACATTTTATACTCCTTAAAAAACCAACTATAATATAATATTTTATCACATTATTTCGGCGTTGTCTATAGTATTGCTTTAATTCAATTTTTCTTGGCTAAAAATAAAAAGTTCCATATAATCCTATGGAAACTTGACCTATAATGTGTTACAATAATAATATAACATAAATTTTTCGGGAGATGCTTTATGAAACAGAAGAACCGCGCAAAATTTTTCCTCACGCTCGTTATATTCAGCTTGACAGGGCAGATAGCCTGGGTAGTTGAAAATATGTATTTCAACGTATTTATCTATAAAATGTTCGGGGCTTCCGCGTCCGACATTTCGCTTATGGTCGCGGCAAGCGCGGTTTCTGCTACGCTTACCACGCTTTTTATCGGTGCGCTTTCGGATAAGCTCGGCAAACGCCGCGTATTTATGTGCGGCGGATATATACTTTGGGGCATTTCCATCATAGCGTTCTGCTTTATCCGCACGGATATTATCGGCGCGCTCTTTCCTGCCGTTTCCGCTTCCGCCGTTTGCATAACTCTTGTTATAATTATGGACTGCGTTATGACGTTCTTCGGCTCTTCCGCTAACGATGCCTGCTTTAACGCTTGGCTTACGGATATGACGGACAGCTCCGACAGAGGAGCTGCGGAGGGCATCAACTCTATGATGCCGCTTGTTGCAATACTTGCCGTATTCGGCGGCTTTATGGCTTTTGACCTCGGCAAGTCCGAAAGCTGGACGGCGATATTTGCAATAATCGGCGCTGTCGTTGTTCTTATCGGTATTATCGGCTTCTTTATCATCTCCGAACCGAAGCTGGAGGTATCCCAAAACCAAAATTATTTTGCAAATATTTTTTACGGATTCCGCCCCTCCGTTATAAAAGATAATAAGATGCTGTATCTTTTCCTTGCGGCGTTCGCCGTTTTCGGTATATCCATTCAGGTGTTTATGCCTTACCTTATAATATACTATACGGCAACGCTTAAAATGGACAATTACGTTTTTGTTATGGCCCCCGCGATAATCCTTGCTTCCGTTTTCACAGCATTCTGGGGCAGAGTTTACGATAAGATAAAATTTAAGAAAAGCGTTATACCTGCGCTTGCTCTTTTGATGCTCGGCTATATACTGCTCTATTTCTTCCGCGGAACTGCTCTCGTTTTCATAGGATCGCTTCTTATGATGTGCGGCTATCTTTCTGGGGCAGCCGTGTTCGGCGCGGTCATCCGCGATAACACGCCCGCCAACCGCGCCGGTATGTTCCAAGGGCTTCGAATAGCTTTTCAGGTGCTTTTGCCCGGCATAATCGGACCTGCCATAGGCTCGGCTATCCTTAAAAATGCCGAAACTATTGTAAACGACGATGGCACAACGTCCTTTCTGCCGAATGAAAATATATTCCTTGCAGCACTTGCCGTTGCGCTCGTGCTTGCCGTTATCCTTTTCATTATCTTCAAATTTACAAAACGCGCGGAGGTAAAAAATGAAAACTGAATTTGCAAAGCTCTACACGCCGCAGGGAGAGACCCTTAGCGGTATTCCGTGGAACGTATATCCGCGCCCGCAGATGAGAAGGGATTCCTTCCTCTGCCTTAACGGCGAATGGGATATAAGCATAAACGAAGGCTCCACCGAAAAGATAATCGTGCCGTTCCCTCCCGAATCGCTGCTTTCGGGCATAGGACGCGGTGTTGGCACCGATCCGAAGCTTTATTACAGAAAGAAATTTTCCTTGCCCGATGGTTTTGCGGGAGAGGGCAGAGTACTTCTCCATTTCGGTGCTGTGGATCAGATAGCGCGTGTCACTCTTAACGGATGCGAGCTTGGCGAGCACAGAGGCGGATATACTCCGTTCTCTTTTGATGTGACGGAGTGCATCTGCGAAGAAAACACCCTTGAAGTTTTCGTGCGTGATGAGCTTCATACCAAGGTCCTTCCATACGGCAAGCAGAGAGAAAAGCGCGGCGGTATGTGGTACACACCCGTTACGGGCATATGGCAGACGGTGTGGCTTGAAAGCGTACCCGAAAATTATATAAAAAGCATAAAGATAGAAACGGATGAAAGCTTTGCGCTCATATCGGTGCAAGGCGCGCAGGAGGGAACGGTTATTGTCAGCACTCCCGATGGGGAGCTTGCCTTTCCGCTTGAAACCGGGCAGGCAAGGGTGGAGCTTGAAAAAGCGCGCCTTTGGTCGCCGGAGGATCCGTACCTTTACGAATTTACCGTGAAAACGGAGCAGGACGAGGTACGCTCCTACTTTGCGCTCCGCACGCTTACAGTAGGAAAGGTGAACGGTGTTTCCCGCCTGCTTCTCAACGGCAAACCGTATTTTTTCCATGGACTTCTTGACCAAGGATATTTCAGCGACGGAATATATACGCCTGCTACTCCCGAATGCTTTGAGCGCGATATTACGGAAATGAAGCGCCTCGGCTTCAATATGCTTCGTAAGCATATTAAAATAGAGCCGGAGATGTTCTATTACTATTGCGACAGGCTCGGTATGGTCGTATTCCAGGATATGGTGAACAACGGCGCATATTCGTTTTTGCGCGATACCGCGCTTCCCACGGCGGGGCTCAAAAGGCTTTCCGATAAGCGTCTTCACCGTGACAAAAAGACGCGCGCCGCGTTCGTTTGTGCTATGAAGGAAACGGCAGAGCTTCTTTATAACCACCCCTGCGTTTGCTATTACACCATTTTTAACGAAGGATGGGGGCAGTTTGAAAGCGAAAAAATGTATCACAAGCTCAAAGAAATAGACTCGACGCGCTTTATTGATACAGCCTCCGGTTGGTTTTCGGGTGCGGAAAGCGACGTGGAAAGCCTGCATATATACTTCAAGCCCGTTAAAATGAAGAAAAGCGAAAAACCGATAGTTCTTTCTGAGTTCGGCGGTTATTCGTATAAACCGGAAGGGCACGTTTTCAATGCGGAAAAGACATACGGCTACAGGTTTTTCCGCGAAAGAGAGGCTTTCGAGGAAGCTTTATTGAAGCTTTACCGCGAGGAGGTCGTTCCGCTTGTAAAAGAGGGACTTTGCGCCGCAGTATATACGCAGGTATCGGACGTGGAGGATGAAACGAACGGGCTTCTCTCCTATGACCGCAAGGTCTGCAAGGTAAGCGAAGAGCCTATGAGGGAGATCGCAATGGCACTTTACGGGGAGATAGCAAAGTGATGTATCTTTCTTCCTTTCGCCTTGCAAGCGAAAATGCGGAAACGGAGTTTTTCCTCTCCTTTCCGTATCAGCTTGAAATGCTCTGCTACACGCGCGAAAACGCATACCCCTTCAAGATATTTCCGCCGAAGTACCTCGAAAGGCTTGAATTTGAGCCGATAACGGTTTTTTACGGCGGCAACGGCTCCGGTAAGAGCACGCTTCTGAACGTGATAGCGGAAAAGCTCGGTGTTTCACGCTCCTCTGCGTTTAACGAAACGCCTCTTACAAGGGATTATCTCTCTCTTTGCGATTTTACACTCGAAAGACCTATACCCGAAGAAAGCGGAATGATAACGAGCGATGACGTTTTTGATTTCCTGCTCGACGTCCGCGCTATCAACACGGGTGTGGAAAAACGCAGACAGGAGCTTTTTGCGGAATATGAAAAATACAACGATAAAAGCTCCGAGCCGTTTATAATGAGGGATCTTTCGCAGTATGACGAGCTGAAAACGCGCAACGAGGCGCGCAGAAAAAGCAAATCCCAATACGTGGCCCCAAGACTTTCCGTGCGAGAAGTCCGCGGAAAGTCCAACGGCGAGAGCGCGTTTGCCTATTTTACGGAGCATATTAAGGAAAACGCGCTGTATCTGCTCGATGAGCCGGAGAACAGCCTTTCTCCCAAGCGTCAGGAAGAGCTTGCCGCGTTTATTTCGGACAGCGCGCGCTTTTTCGGCTGTCAGTTTATAATTGCGACTCACTCCCCGTTTCTGCTTGCACTGAACGGGGCAAAGATATACGACCTTGACAGCGCACCGTCCGTGCCGCGAAAGTGGACGGAGCTGGAAAACGTCCGCGTTTACCGCGACTTTTTTGAAAAACATAAAGATAAATTTTAACATATACGCTGAAAAACAAAAGGAGAAATTATGACTATTTACGAAGCAATGAAAACGCGCCATTCCGTGCGCAAATATACGGCAAGACCCATAGAGCAGGAGAAGATAGACGTTCTTCTTGCAAAAATAAAGGAAATAAACGAGGAAACGGGCCTTAACGTGCAGCTTATCCTCGATGAGCCGAAGGCTTTTTCGGGAACGCTTGCAAAATACGGCCATTTTTCGGGATGCAATAACTATTTCTGCATTTGTGCAGCGGACGGCAGGGATGAGGAGATAGGCTACCACGGAGAAAAGCTTGTGCTATTGGCGCAGACGCTCGGACTCAACACCTGCTGGGTGGTGCTGACGTACAGCAAGCGCGCTGTTCCCGCGCTTCTTCGCGATGGCGAAAAGGTGCAGGCAGTTATCTCTCTCGGCTACGGAGAGCACGAGGGCAGAGAACACAAGAATAAACCGCTTGAAGCTCTTTGCGAATGCGAGGGGGAAATGCCCGAATGGTTCAAAAACGCTATGGAAGCCGCACTCACAGCACCCACCGCGCTCAACCAACAGAAATTCAAATTCACTCTTTCGGGTAACACCGTAAAAGCGACCTGTGCAAACGTGCCTTACGCAAAGATGGACCTCGGCATTGTAAAATACCACTTCGAGCTCGGCGCTCTCGAGCACAAATTCGAATGGGCGTGAGCATATGAGGATAATGTTTGTTTGCCACGGCAACATTTGCCGCAGCCCTATGGCGGAATTTATTTTTAAGGATATGCTCCGCGAAGAACACGTAGAGGGCTTTACTGTTGCTTCCTGTGCGACGAGCAGCGAAACCATATGGAACGGCAAGGGCAGCGCTGTCTATCCTCCTGCGGAAGCGGAGCTTGCAAAACACGATATTTATTGCGGGGACAAGCGCTCCGTTCAGCTTCGCGCCGACGATTACGAAAAGTACGATCTTTTTATCGGTATGGACAGCGCGAATATACGCAATATGCACAGAATCCTTTGCGGCGATCCCGCGGGGAAGATACATAAGCTTATGGACTATACTGCGCGCGGCGGCGACGTTGCCGACCCTTGGTACAGCGACCGATTCGATATTGCTTACCGTGATATTTACGAGGGCTGCGCAGCACTTTTGAAAACTTTATTAAACGGCTGAAAGGAGCATACTATGCCCGAAATTACAAAAGAACTTTATGAAAAGCTCGCGGAAAAAAAGGTTTCACGAGAGGAGATATTTGAAGGACACATCGTTCACCTTGTAAAGGATACGATAGAGCTTCCGAACGGCGCACCCGCCACGCGCGAGGTCTGCCTTCATAACGGCGCGGTATGCGTCGTTCCCGTAACGGATAAGGCGGAGATAATTATGGAGCGACAGTTCCGTTATCCATTTGACGAGGTCATTTGGGAAATTCCTGCGGGAAAGCTTGACAAGGGAGAAACCGATGAGCTGCTTGCGGCGGCGCGGGAACTGCGCGAGGAAACGGGTTATACCGCTGATAATTATACCTTTATCGGGTACATATACCCCTCACCTGCGATACTCAGCGAAAAAATAGCAATGTACGTTGCAACGGGGCTTCACAAGGGGGAACAGGAGCTTGATGCGGATGAATTTCTTGACGTTGTAAAGGTTCCCTTCGATGAAGTTGTGAAAATGATTATGGAAAATAAGATCCCCGACGCAAAAACGCAGACGGCGGTGCTGAAAGCGAAGCTTTTGTTGGGATATTGATGCGTTCTACGGCGCACTCTACCGGGAGTAGAGTGCGTTTTTTCTTTGCGATAGAGAGTTTTTTGTTTGTTCCTTGACTCTACTCTGTGTTTTATTTAAGATATTTACGGTAATAATCAAAAAATAAATGCAAGGAGCGAGCATATGAGCTTTTCAATAGTTACGGACACATCCGCAAATCTTCCGGTGGATTTTGTGCGTGAAAACGATATTACGGTAATACCGTTTTCTTTTTATATAAACGGCGAAGAAAATACCTGCACGGACACGGCGGGTTTTGACGGAAAAAAATATTACGATATGATACGCGCAGGTCAAGCTGTCACAACGTCGCAGATAACGCCCGCAAGATACACGGAATATATAGAGCCGATTTTGCAAAAAGGAAACGACGTGCTTTTTATAAGTCTTTCCTCCGGGGTAAGCGGCGCATTCTCTTCCTCTCGCATAGCTTTCCGCGAGCTTTCGGAAAAATACCCCGAAAGAAATATATCATCGATAGACAGCCTTGGAGCTTCCCTTGGGGAAGGGCTTCTTGCCTTTTATGCGGTTGAGGACAGAAACGCAGGTAAGAGCCTTGAAGAAACGGCAGCGCATCTTAACGCCATCGTGCCGCCGATGAACCAGCTTTTCACGGTGGATGACCTTAAATACCTGCGCATGAGCGGCAGAATTTCGGGCGCAACGGCGGTCATAGGCTCCGTGCTTAATATCAAGCCCATACTTATCGGAAGCGATGAGGGAAAGATAGTTTCCTTTGATAAGGTCAGAGGAAGAAAAAAAGCCGTTAAGGAGCTTGCGCGACTTTACGAGCAAAGAGTTGTTGATGCGGGAGAGCAGATCGTGGGCATATCCCACGCGGACTGCGAAGAGGAGGCAAAGGCTCTCGAAGCGATGATACGCGAGATAGCGGAGCCCCGAAAAATCATCACCGTTTGCCACGAGCCCGCAACGGGCAGCCACGTGGGTCCCGGTATGCTCGGGCTTTATTTTATAGGCAAGGAAAGAAGCTGAATTTTTTGCAAAAAATTCGGAAAATATTATATTTCGCTTTTTCTTGTTTAAAGAAAAAGCTCGCAAAAAGATAAAAAACCCTGCAGGTTTATCGGCTTGTGCAGACTTTAACTTATGGAAATTTCGACTCCCCGAGCGATTTTCACTCACCGAGGCTCGCAAAAATCGCACGGAACCGCGTCGAAGGGTGCTGATTTCAAAATTTATGCTTAAAACGCGAGCTAACTTATATTAAAATTTTTGATTTAGTTATCACGCGCTTTCAGTAAAAAGCAGAATTTGAATTTTGCTTTGTAAAAAAATTGCTAAAGTACAAAAGGCAATAGATTTGTTCGCACTATGGTATTCCGTGCGTTTTTTGCGAGCTTGCGAGAATTAAGCATTATTAAAAAATCTGCATTTACTCTAAAGGGGTATAGAACGGTTCGAACTATGCGGTTTTTTATCTTTTTGCAACTTTTTCTTTAAATAAGAAAAAGTTGAATACAATAATTTTTTAAAGCAAGGTGTTTTAATTCCTCCTTGCTTTTTCTTTTTATATATGGTAAATTTAATATATAAATCTTATTTTTCAGAGGCACGTTATGGCTGTATATCACGTTTCAAAAACAGGAAATGACAAAAACGAGGGAAGCGCGTCTTTCCCGTTTCTTACAATATCGCGTGCGGCAAGCCTTGCGGAAGCGGGCGACACCGTTATCGTTCACGAAGGCGTTTACCGAGAATGGGTAAACCCTGCACGCGGAGGACTTAATGAGCTTTCGCGCATTACTTACACCGCGGCAGAAGGCGAGAGAGCTGTTATCAAAGGCTCGGAAGAGGTGCGCGGCTGGGTGCGCGAGGGAGAATACTTCAAAATAAGCGTTGAGAATTCGCTTTTCGGCGCGTTCAACCCATATGCGGAGGAGATAGACGGCGACTGGCTTCGCCGCCCCCTCGACCATAAGAAGCACACGGGTATGGTCTATATAGACGGAGAGTCGATAATCGAGGCTACCACGTTCGATGCCCTTGCGGGAGAGCAGATGCGCTGGTTTGCACAGGTAAACGATGACGTTACCTTGATATATGCAAACTTTGCGGGCAAAGACCCGAACGAAAGTCTTACTGAAATAAACGTGCGCCGTTCCTGCTTCTATCCCGAAAAGACGGGGCTTAACTACATCACGGTGCGCGGCTTTGAGATGGCGCACGCGGCAACGCAGTGGGCACCGCCGACAGCGGACCAAACGGGTCTTCTCGGCACGCATTGGTCGAAATGCTGGATAATAGAGGACAATATAATACACGATGCGCGTTGCGCCGCGGTAAGCGTCGGCAAGGACGGCACAACGGGGCATAATATGTATAACCGCTACCACCGCAAGGCGGGCGGCGTTTATCAGTTTGAGGAAATGCTCGCCGCAAAACGCGCCGGCTGGAGCCGCGAGACCATAGGCTCTCACATCATCCGCAACAACGTGATCTACGATTGCGGTCAGAACGGCATCGTTGGGCATATGGGCGGTGCTTTCTCCGAAATTTACGGCAATGAGATATATAATATCGGCACGAAAAACGAATTTTGGGGGCACGAGCTTGGCGGAATCAAGCTCCACGCGCTTATCGATACCTACATCCACCACAACCACATCCACCATTGCGCGATGGGTACTTGGCTTGATTGGCAGGTGCAGGGCGTTCGCCTTTCCTCCAATATATATCATCACAACACCATAGACATAAAGATAGAGGTAACGCACGGCCCGCATATTGTGGATAATAATATCTTCGGCTCGGCGCACAGCTTCCAGAATGCAGCTCAAGGCGGTGCGTACGTTCACAATATCTTCCTTGGCGGTATGTATAAATATGACGTGCTCGACAGGCCTACTCCGTACCACCTTGCACACTCCACGGATATTGCGGGCTGCTCCCTTGTTTACGGCGCAGACGATAGATTTTACAACAACATTTTTGCAAATGCAGAGGGAGAAGAAGGCGGAGATTTTCTTCCCGGTCTTTCTATGTATGACGGCTGCCCCACAAGTGTTGAGGAATACGTAAACACCGTTTGGGAGAAATACCCCAAGGGCGACGTTTATCAATTTTCGATGGAGAAGCAGCCCGTTTATACGGCGCATAACTTCTATGCGGACGGCGTTCCTCCTTACGAAAAGGACGAAACGAGCGTTAAGACCGATATGAAAACAGAAGCGCGCATCGTAACGCAGGAGGACGGAGTTTACTTTGAAATAACGCTCGACCCGTCTTTCGATACAATAAAAGCGCAGAGAGTGGATACGGCGCGCCTCGGTGTTCCGCGCATTACGGAGCTTCCGTATGAGGCGGCGGACGGCTCTCCCGTAACGATTGCGGAAGATCTGCTCGGCAATAGCAGGGGAGCGCACCCCACGTCGGGCGCGATAGAGGGGCTTTGCGCGGGCTTTAACCGTATTCTTATTGCAAAAAACAAAAATCACAAAGAGGTGTAATATGGCTGTATATCACGTATCAAAAACAGGAAGCGACAAAAACGAGGGCAGTGCATCTTTCCCGTTTCTTACAATATCCCGCGCGGCGAAGATAGCAAAGGAATGTGACACGGTTATCGTTCACGAGGGTGTTTACCGCGAATGTGTAAGCCCCGAATACGGCGCGAGAAACGAGCTTGGCCGCATTACATATACTGCGGCAGAGGGCGAAAAGGCCGTGATCAAAGGCTCGGAAGAGGTGTGCGGATGGGTGCGCGAGGGCACGGTTTGGCACACGTCGGTGGAAAACTCCGTTTTCGGCTCTCTTAACCCTTATGCAGAGGAAATCGACGGCGACTGGATGCAGAAGCCGCTTGACCATAAAAGACACACCGGTACGGTCTATCTTGACGGAGAGGCTCTTATAGAGGCTTCTGTCCTTGAAGATCTTGTCGAAAACAAGATGCAATGGTTCGCAAAGGTGCTTGACGACACCACGGAGATATATGCAAACTTCGGGGAGATCGACCCGAACGGAAGGCTTACGGAAATAAACGTGCGCCGTTCCTGCTTCTATCCCGAAAAGACGGGGCTTGACTATATCACGGTGCGCGGCTTTGAGATGGCGCACGCGGCAACTCCCTGGGCTCCCCCCACGGCGGACCAGCCTGGTCTTATCGGCACGCATTGGTCAAAGGGCTGGATAATCGAAGATAATATCATACACGATGCACGCTGCAGTGCTGTAAGCGTAGGCAAGGAGATCTCCACGGGTCACAACCTCTATAATACGTATCATCGCAAGGCAGGCTACGTTTATCAGCTTGAAACGGTGTTCCTTGCAAAGCAGGCGGGCTGGACGAAGGAGAAGATCGGTTCCCACATCATCCGCAACAACGTCATCTATAACTGCGGACAAAACGGTATCGTCGGCCATATGGGCGGCGCTTTCTCCGAAATTTACGGCAACGAGATATACAACGTGGGTACGAAGCACGAATTTTTCGGCTATGAGATAGCGGGCATCAAGCTCCACGCGGCACTTGACACGCAGATACACCACAATAATATCCACGATTGCACGATGGGTACTTGGCTTGACTGGCAGGCGCAGGGCGTTCACCTTTATGCAAATATCTATCACCACAACACAAAAGACCTTTGGCTTGAGGTAACGCACGGTCCGCACCTTATAGACAACAATATCTTCGGCTCGACGATGAACCTGCTCAATGCGGCGCAGGGCGGCGCATACGTTCACAACATCTTCCTCGGCGCTATCTACAAATACGACGTTTTGCAGCGTTCCACACCGTATCATTTCCCCCATACGACGGATATTAAGGGCTGCTCCCTTACTTACGGTGCGGATGACCGCTTCTATAACAATATCTTTGCAAACACGTTCGGCGAGGAAACCGAGCTTTGGAAGCTTGGCACCGCTATGTACGATGGCTGTCCCGATTCGCTCGAAGAATACCTTGACACCGTTTGGAAAAAGCACGGCAAGGGCGACGTTGAATATTACGCGCGCGAAAAACAGCCTGTTTATACTTCCGGCAACTTCTACGTGGACGGCGTTCCCGCTTACGAAAGAGAGAATAACAGCATTATTGCATACCTTGATTCAAATGCAAAAATAAGTGTGGAAGCGGACGGTCTGTATCTTGAAATGTATATAGACGAAAGCTTTGCGGAAGTTCCGACAGAGATAATTACAACAGAGAAGCTCGGTATGCCCAGAATTACGGAGGCTCTCTTTGAAAATCCCGACGGCACGCCCATTACGCTTGACACGGATATGCTCGGAAACAAGAGAGGAAGCACTCCTACGGTGGGCGCTTTGGAGGGGCTTTACGCCGGAAATGTGCGTATTAAGATAAAATAAGGATATAAGTTAAAAGTGAAATATTTTACAAAAGAATTTCAAAGACTAGAACAATTAATCATACATCCATTTGAGTTAAAGGTAGATGAACGCACTCAAGAATTTTCTGAGAATCTTTTTAATGAGCTTTACGATAATTTTAAAAAAGATGTTTGTGCAAATATACCTTCCGATTCGGAATATTATGATTCTATGCCTAAACTTGTGTATGAATCCAACATTGCTTATATTGAAAAATATTTCCCGCGAGAAATACTTTCAAAGGTTTCGGATATCCGATTTCTTGCAATACAACGCTGTACGCAAGATGTTTACAACGAGATAATGGCATTTCTGGCTAAGCATAGAGCAATATACGATAAAGCAATGCAAGATTACCGTGAGGAATATCAGCGCAATTTTTCAGCTCGTGAGCCTCGTTTCGCACAGTATTCTCTTCACGATTGTAAAGTCGTTTCTTTTGAATGGAAGAGGAAAGATCTTATAATGAACTTTGATAACAGAGGAGGCTTTACAGACAGAAATGTTGTTATTTTTAAAAATGCAAAAATTTTTGAAAAAGAGAACGGCATAGAGGGGTCTTGGTGGATTTGCGATGAACTTTACAAAACGGAGTACGGATATGAGTTTCACGGACTTTTAGAACATTTTGAAAATTTGGAACATAAATATCTATATTTTACTGTGGCTTGTGAGAATATGAAAATGTTCAAAAAAATCAAGTTCAAATTTAATAAATGATTTATCAAACGCTAATATAGGCGTTAAACATTTACAAAGTGGGCGCTTTGGAGGGGCTTTACGCCGGAAATGTGCGTATTAAGATAAAATAAGACAAAAAAATCAAAAAAATTTTCACTTACTTGCAACAAACGTATTGAAATTTTTGCAAAAAAGTGGTAAAATATATTCTGTTAGAAAATACAGGCGGTTTGAAACGATAATCTTTTCGCGTTTCTGTAAAAAAACTTGCCTGAAAAGGAGTAATTCTATGAAAAAGCTTTATGAAGGCAAAACAAAAGACGTTTATCTTCTTGAAAACGGTAACGTAATGCTCAAGTTCAAGGACGATTGCACGGGCAAAGACGGCGTGTTCGATCCCGGCGAAAATGCAGTTGGTCTTACGATCGAAGGCATCGGCAAGGCAAACCTTCAGACATCCGTTTACTACTTTGAACTTCTCAAAGCGGCAGGCATCAAAACACACTACGTAAACGCTAACGTAGAAGAAGCTACAATGGAAGTTCTTCCTGCAGAATGCTTCGGCAAGGCTCAGGGCGGTAACGGCCTTGAAGTTATCTGCCGTCTTGTTGCTACGGGCAGCTTCGTTCGCAGATACGGCGAATACATCAAAGACGGTACTGTTCTCGAAGGCGGCTACGTTGAATGCACGTTCAAGAACGATGAAAAGGGCGATCCGCTTGTAACAGGAGAAGGCCTTGCAGCTCTCGGCGTTATGACACCCGAAATGTTCGCTAGTATGAAAGAACAGACACTCAAGATCACAAAGATCGTTGCAGACGACCTCAAGACGATCGGTCTTGACCTTTGGGATATCAAGTTCGAGTTCGGTTACAACAACGGCGAAGTTGTTCTCATCGACGAGATCGCTTCCGGCAATATGCGCGTTTACAAAGACGGCAAGATCGTTGAACCCGTTGAACTTACAAAGCTTATCCTCAACAGATAAGACAAAGACGGAAACAGCCCGAAAAGGGTATATGACTTAAAGCGGTTTTATTAACAATTAAAAAGGACGAAGAATTTTCGGATTCTTCGTCCTTTTTGCTTTATGGAAAATTAAGCCCAAACCGTTTCTCGCAGTTTTGCTTTGTCATACAGATGAAAGCATAGATGGGCGGGCGCGGGCTGTGAAGCCCGTTATTTACATTCGGTGCAGATGTACTCCGGCACGGTTCTTTCATTTATGACCGACTCATAGAGCCGCCATCCGCCTGCAAGGTTATAACACTCAAATCCGTTGCCCGCAAGGATGCGGCAAGCGATATAGGAGCGCAAACCGCTGTGACAATGCACGTACACGGGCTTGCCCTTTGGGATCTCGCACATACGCTTTCGCAGAGAGTCCAGCGGAATGTGCATAAAGCCGTCTATCTTGCCGCGTGCGACCTCGGTGGCTGTTCGCGTGTCAAGAAGCGTAACGCTTCCGTCGCGGGGGAGGTCTTCCACGTCGTGCCAGAAAAACTGACCGATCTTACCCGTGATGACGTTTTCGGCAACGAAGCCCACCATATTGACGGGGTCTTTGGCAGAGCCGAAGGGCGGTGCGTAGCAAAGCTCAAGCTCTGCAAGGTCTGTTACCTTCGCGCCAAGCCGCATCGCCGCGGCGATCACGTCCATGCGCTTATCCACGTCGTCAAAGCCCACGATCTGCGCGCCGAGGATCTTGTGTGTTGGTTTATCCCACAGCACCTTGAGCGACATCATAGATGCGTTTGGATAGTAGGAGGCGTGGGAAGCGGAATAGGTGTAGGTCTTGTCGAAGCTGTAGCCTGCGGCGATCGCGCTCTTCTCATTCAGACCCGTGGTTGCGACCGTCATATCGAAAAGCTTCAGCACAGACGAGCCTTGCGTGCCCTTGTACTCCGAGGGAATACCGCAGATATTGTCCGCCGCGATGCGTCCTTGCTTGTTGGCAGGGCCCGCAAGCGGAATGAAGGACGGCTCACCCGTCACAAAATTTTTGACCGTCACAGCGTCGCCCACGGCATATACGTCGGAAGCGCTTGTCTGCAATCTGCTGTTCACGATGATACTGCCGCGCCCGTCGGTTTCTATTCCTGCTGATTTGATAAAAGCGGTATCGGGGCGGACGCCGACGGATAAAAGCACCATATCCGTGTCTATCTTACCTTTATTCAGCTCGACGGTCAAGCCTGTGCCGTTATCCTTAACGGCAACGACGCCGTTGCCGAGGGCAAGCTTGATGCCCTGCGCCTTGACGTATCTGTGTACGTCCGCCGCCATATCAAAGTCAAGGGGTGCGATAAGGTGGTCTGAAAGCTCAACGATCGTTACGGAAAGACCTGCTTTTGCAAGATTTTCCGCCATCTCTACGCCGATATATCCGCCGCCGACAACAACTGCCGATCTCGGCTGTTTTTCGTCTATATACTTTTTGATCTTCATCGTATCGGGAATGTTGCGAAGGGTAAATACCTTTTCGCTGTCGATCCCGTCGATCTTCGGACGGATGGGGGAAGCACCCGGGGAGAGAACCAGGCTGTCATAGCTCTCTTTGTATTCCTCGCCCGTTTTCAAGCTTCTGACCGTAACGCTTTTATTTTCGGGGTCTATGGCAACCGCCTCGCTGAATGTGCGGACGTCGATATTGAAACGAGCCTTGAAGCTCTCCGGTGTTTGCAAAGTCAGTTTTGACTTCTCGGTTATATCACCGCCGATATAGTAGGGAAGTCCGCAGTTTGCAAAAGAAATGAACTCTCCGCGCTCCAGTATGATGATCTCCGCTTTTTCGTCAAGCCGTCTGAGTCTTGCGGCGCAGGACGCTCCTCCCGCTACGCCTCCTATGATCAATGTTTTCATAAGCTTACCTCCGTTTTGTATTTTGTATATATTATAGCATATTTTATGCTTTTTAGCAAGATAAAAGCGCATTGAGCTAAAAGCCGCGGAAGAAAACAAAGCGGAAACGAATATATCGCGGTTAAACAATGCAGTTGAAAAAACGTGAAAATTATGGTATAATCAATTTATATCTAAATTAAGGATCATAAGAGAAAACGATATGATGGTGGTATTATGGGAGATATTTTAATCAAAATACTCGTATGCTTTATCGCGGGTGCGGGAGCAGGCATCGGAACGGGCTTTGCGGGTATGAGCGCCGCTGCGGTCATAGGTCCGATGCTCATAACATTTTTGGGTGTACCTGCCTACGATGCGGTCGGCATTGGACTGATAAGCGACGTTCTGGCAAGCCTTGTCAGCGCATATACCTATAAGAAAAGCGGCAACTTGGATGTGAAAAACAGCTTGCCTTTATTGATCAGTGTGCTTATCGTAACGATGATAGGAAGCTTCGCGGCAAGCTTTCTGCCCGAACAGGCTATGAGCAGTACGATGCAGATAGCACTTATTATAATCGGCTTGCGCTTCCTCTTAAAGCCCGTCAACAAAACGAGAGAGCAGTTGGAAAAAAGCTCTCCGAAAAGCAGATTGATAAAAGCTATCGTCGGCGGCGTGTTCGTGGGCTTTATATGCGGCTTTGCGGGCGCGGGGGGCGGAATGATGCTTTTGCTCGTTTTGACGTCTTTCCTCGGCTATCCGATGCATTTGGCGGTTGGCACAAGCGTGTTCATTATGGCATTTACTGCGCTTACAGGCGGTGTAAGTCATTTTATGATAGGCGGAGCGCCGGATATTCTTTGCCTTGTGCTGTGCGTGTTATTTACTCTGCTTTGGGCAAGGATTGCCGCAAAAATCGCCAACAAAGCCAACGCAAAGACATTGAACCGCGTGGTCGGCATTGTAATGATCGCCACGAGCATCGTAATTTTAGCGGTAAATTATCTGTAACGGAAACTATAAACAAATAATTTTCAGGTGAGGTGGTAATTTGAATCCGTCAACGTATATACCGATAATCTTTCTATGGATCATCATATTTATAATCTTCATCAATCGCAGAAATGCGTTAATTATAAGAAAAGCTATTAAAAAAAGAAGAAAGGGAGGCAGTTCCGAAATGAAAGAGCTTGCAAAAAGATTTATTGATAAACAGTGTGTGATATACTCGTTTGACAGCTGTCAATACAAAGGAGCTATCAAAGAAGTTACGGACGGAGCAATTCTCGTTGAGAATGACGGAAAGCTTGAAGCTATAAACCTTGATTTTATTATTCGCATCAGAGAATATTCGAAAAACAAGAAAAAATAAAGAAAATGACAGCCATAGGCTGTTCCGGCTTTGGAGAAACGAATGGGTATTTTAAAGAAACTATACGATAAGAGCAAAATATGGTTTGCCGTTGCGTGGATAATTGCTTACTGCGTGCTGATGTCCGTGGGAGATACGCTTTCCTCGCGTATCGGCATAAACAAATCTGTAACGCTTGCTGTAGGAATCATTCTGTCGGCAATACTTTTGCTGTTTTTGAAGAAAAACGGACTTTTCGTGGATCACGGATTGTGCGCACCAAAGGCATCCGCAAGGGAAATGCTGTACTACGCGCCGATATTTATTATGCTGAGCGCCAATCTTTGGTATGGCGTGACGTTGAACTACGGTGTGCCGGAGAGCTTGCTTTACGTTCTTGCGATGTTTTGCGTCGGCTTTCTTGAGGAAGTGATCTTCCGCGGTCTTCTCTTTGAGGCAATGCGCAAAGACAACGTAAAGGCCGCCATTATTGTTTCGAGCGTGACGTTTGGCATCGGGCATATTATCAATCTGGTAAACGGCTCCGGTGCGGACTTGCTTCCCAATCTGCTTCAGGTGGTATATGCAACCGCGGCTGGCTTTATGTTCGTGATGATGTATTATAGGTCCAAAAGTCTGCTTGTTTGTATTGCCGCGCACGGTGTCTTCAACGCGCTCAGTGCTTTTGCCGACGAAGCCGTTGCAACGAACAAGATGCGTATATTGACAGCCGTTTTGCTGACCGTGATAACGGGATCTTACGCTCTGTATCTTGCTCTTTCGGGAAAAGGAAAGTCGGCTGAGCGCTCGGACGATGATAAAACGACCGAAGAACTTCGGTGAATAAACAAAAAAGGGATAAGGCAATTATGCTTATCGGTAAATAAGAATTTAACAAAGAATTTACGGAGGCTCTTGTGAAGAAAATAAAAGGCTGCTGCACTCTCTTTTTGACAATGTTGAAAATAGGCTTGTTCACCTTTGGCGGTGGATATGCTATGATAGCTTTGCTTGAAAATGAGTTAGTAGAAAAAAAGAAATGGATTGAAAAAGATGAATTTTTGGATGTTGCGGCGATCGCGGAATCCACGCCGGGGCCTATTGCTATCAATACAGCAACTTACATAGGATACAAAAACGCCGGAATTATCGGCTCAATTATTGCTACGCTTGGCATTTGTATTCCGTCACTTGTTATTATTTATGCTATATCGCTGTTTTTTGATGCGTTTCTTTCGTTGACATTGGTTGCATATGCTTTCAAGGGTATTCAGATATGCGTGGTTTATCTGATCCTTACAGCAGGGCTGAAGATGCTGAAGCAGATGAAGAAAAATACATTTAATATGATCATTATTTCGATAACACTTATCTGTATGGTCGTGTCTTCATTGTTCGCTGTGAAGTTCTCGACAATATTTTATATACTGCTCAGCGGAGTCTGCGGTGTAGCGGTATATCTTCTCGGAAAAATCAAGAAGGAGGAAAAACAATGATATATCTCAAATTGTTCTTGACCTTCCTTCAAATTGGTGCGTTTTCCTTTGGCGGCGGATACGGAATGATCTCGCTGATACGAGAAAAGGTCTTGACGTACGGTTGGCTTACCGAGGAAGAAATGCTCAATATGCTTGCTGTGGCAGAATCGACCCCCGGACCGATAGCAGTTAATATGGCGACCTTCGTTGGATCGTCACAAGGCGGTTTTCTCGGTGCGATCCTTGCTACGCTGGGTGTGGTATTGCCGTCATTTATTATCATTCTCATAATCGCAACTCTGATACGCAATTTGCTGAAGTATGCCGGTGTAAAGGCGTTTCTGGGCGGTATCCGTCCGTGCGTTGTTGGATTGATACTCGCAACGGCTATCACGATGTTTATGAGTACAGCAATCGGCTTCAGTAGCATAGGAGATACAATTACTGTGGATTTTAAGGGTATTATCATATTTGCCGTATTGATAGTAATCAGCATTGCAGCAAAGCTTGCATTTAAGAAAAAACCAACTCCGATACTGATGATACTCATATCGGCAGGGCTTGGTATGCTGATGTATTCATTATAAAACCCTTTACAAACCAATTTTAATTTATCGGCAGAAATAAACGCATAAGAATATGTCAAAATTTTCTTAATGGATTGACAGTTTTGAAAGAAAAATGTATAATATATTTCGTCAAAACGTAATATTATATTTCGCCTTGGCGAAATATAAATGCTGTGTTTTATATAAGGAGCATTACTCGCGTGGAATATTTGAAAATAGATGAGATAGCGAAACAATGGGGGCTGGGAGTCCGCCGTATTCAGCTGCTGTGCGCAGAAGGCAAGATCGAGGGCGCTGTAAGATTCGGGCGGGACTGGATGATCCCCAAGGATGCTAAGAAGCCGCTTGACGGCAGAACCAAGGCAGGCCGTGCCCTTGCCAATGAAAATATGCCCATGCCTCGCAAAACTCCCTTCCTCTATATGACCGATCTCTATCATACTCCCGGCACGGCGGACTCGGTTGGCGAAAGTCTTGCATATAATCACGAGGCGCAGGTGCTTTTTGAAGCAGAGGTGGCTTATTCCCGCGGAGAGATAGACAAGGTTTACGATATAGCCAGCTACCTTATGAGCAAACATTCCGGCTTTTACGCCATCATTTCCGCAGGTATGCTGCTTGCCATGTGTGCGGTATGGAAGGGCGATATTGAAATGTGGCGCAAAGCAAAAATACATATATCCGAAGCCCCTGCGAAAAATGACGATGACCGAGATACTATGCTGCTTGCGATAAGCGCCGTGGATATTATGATATATAACGTTGAAAGCTTCCCGGAATGGTTTAAAAAGGGGCGTTTCGAGCCGCTTCACAAGGATGCCTATCCCGCCGCAAAGGTGTATTACGCCAAATATTTGTACGCTCTCGGTTATGCCGTTGCAATGGGGCTTGTCAAGGTGGAAGGCACGCAAGGACTTTACATTATGTCTGTTATCTCATTTTCGGTAGAGCCTATGATCGCGTGGGCAAAAGCGAATAGTTCTATTATGTCCGAAATTTATCTGAGGCTGACCTGTGCTGCGATATATCATAACTGCGGCAAGGATGAGGATGCGATATATCACATCGATAAAGCTATCGAGCTTGCGCTTCCCGACAGATTCTATGGCGTGCTTGCCGAGTATTGCAGAGCGCTTGACACGCTGATAGAGCGCCGCTTATCGCTCGTGGACGAGAAAGCGTGGAGCGAGGTCAAAAAGCTCTACAAGGTGTACAACGAGGGGTGGTCGCGGTTATCGGGTGCTGTTCGCGGCAAAAAGCTCATCACCACGCTCTCGGCAAAGGAACGCGAGGTGGCAAAGCTTGCGGCGTTTGGTATGACAAATCCCGAAATTGCCGAAAAACTGCATATGTCGCTCCCCGCAGTGAAGCAAGCTATACGAATCACAATGGAAAAATCCGGAATGTCGCGAGACCAGTTTGCGGCAATACTGTAAGCGTATATCATATCCGTTTGATCCCAAAAAAGATATAGAGGGCAGCGAAAAAATATCCGATTTTTCTTGTTTTAGGTAATAAAAATATTTCTGAAAACGTGCTATCATTTATGTAACGTAAGTGGTAGCGCGTTTTTCGCGTTTATGGAAAGGAGGATAGTATGCTGAATTTTCCGGCAGAAAAGGAAAGACATACAGAAGGCGAGCTTTACAAAACAGTCGAGCTGTATGGCAGGACCTTCACATTATATTACGGATATTATGAGGAATGCGACAGAGAAAATCCGCTATGCGAGCCTATCGTGATCTATCCGGACTTTATCAAAGAGCCTATCTACACCGATAAGGGCGAGCCCTTTGTGACTATGATGCAGGATGCTTGCCCTTATTATAACGGAAACGCGAAATACACTCCCGATATTACCTGCGCCGAATGTAAGTACTTCAGGCACGGCAAGGAATGGTTCGGCATATGTCGGGCAGAATCCAATCGCAAGAACGAATAGCGCGGCAAGCGCACAATATAAATTAGATGAAAATAATTCAAATAAATGATTTAAGGAGAATCACAATGGAAAAAAGAATTTTAAGTATTATACTTTCCATAGCCGTTTTGATCGGCATAGTTCCGGTTATGTCGCTGACCGTGTTTGCGGCAACAACCACAGGCACCACCGGCGATTGCACATGGTCATTTGATGACACCACCGGCACCCTGACCGTCAGCGGCAATGGTGCTATGGCAGATTATACCAACGGTTCTCAGCCTTGGTATGCTTACAAGGACAGCATCAAGACTGTTATCGTTGAAAAGGGCGTTACAGCTGTTTCTGAATACGCTTTTTATCAATTTCCTGCATTGGAGACTGTAAAAATCGCCGGCAGTGTAACAGCGATAGGAAGTAACGCATTTTACAGCTGCACAAATCTCTCGACCGTTGAGTATTATGGCAGCTCAAATCCCGTGTCTGACGATACTGCCTTTTTTGGATGCTATTGCGTTGTGAAAGTTCCTTCTTCCTATAGCGGAAATGTATTTTGTGGAAAAATGGTTAAAGCTACCCTCGACGCGGCGAACGAGCCTGTTACTTCCACCCCCGCCGCACCCACCGTCACCGGCGTTTCCTTTAATGAGAGCAGCCCGGCTTATGACAGTGAAACCAATACATTTAAAGTAAGCGATACAAATCCGTTCATACTTACAATTACGGGCGAGCGCCTTTCGGAGCTCACCGGCAACAAGCTGCGCGCGCTGTTCTTTGGCGACGCTCAGGGCTCGGGCGGAGTCATTATTGACGTTATGGTTGAATCCGACACAAGAGCTTACGTGAGTGTGAATACGTCCAGACTTACATATATACTTAACAACGCCGTTGGCTCGGGCTCTTCCTCAACAAAGGCTACGAGCGTAATGGTTCAAAACGACGGCGTAACTGTCGGAACTGTCAACGTGAACCTTGTTCACGCCCCTGCAACTCCCACCCCCATTGGCGTTTCGCTTGAAGTTACCAAGTCGTTTAACGACTGGAGCAAGGCAGAAAGCTTTACCTTCATTCTCGAGCCGGTGACAGCGGGTGCGCCGATGCCTGCAAGCACTACGGCAATTGCAACGAAGCATGCTCCCTTTACCTCCTTTGGAAATATTATCTTTGAATCCGAGGGAACTTACGAATACACCATCACCGAGGTTGATGACGGAATAGACGGCATCACCTATGATAAGACCGAGCACGAGGTCGTCGTTACCGTAACCCGGGGTGATGACAATAGTCTGACTGCTTCGGTTAGATACGACGACGAAGAGAGCCTGGTCATCACCAACACCTACATGAAGCCGGCCTACATTGCCGCCGTAGACGTGGCAGACGGCACCGAGATCCAGGGCGCAACCATTCAGCTCCTTGATGAGCAAGGCGACGTTGTTGACGAATGGGTATCTACAGTCGAGGCTCATGAGGTCTTTGGCTTGATCGCAGGCGAAATATACACGGTTCATAATACCGTAGCTCCAATCGGATATACTATCGCCACCGATACCCAGTTCCGTTTAGATCAATACGGCAATGTTATCAGCACAGGAAGTGTTGACCAATACGGCGTGATCTTGGTTGAGTTTGCAATGACCGAAGTAAGCATTGCGGTTGTGGATATAGCAGACAGCGCAAAGCTCGAAGGCGCAACAGTCCAGATCTTTGATTTGAACGGTGACCTTGTTGAGGAATGGGTTTCTACAACCGAGGCTTATGAGGTCATTGGCTTGGAAACAAACAAAGTACACACAGTTCGTACCGCAGTCACGCCCAATGGATACGATATCCCCACTGATGTACAGTTCGCTCTGGATGAAAACGGCAACATCACTTGCACGGGAAGCGTTAGCGCGGATGGCATGATTCTGGTTGAGCTTGCCAAGACTCTTACCAATGTTGCCTCCGTCACCGTTGGCGGCAACACTACCAACTACGCCGATCTTGAAGAAGCATTCGAGGCGGCGGCAGGTGCCAGCGGCTCGACCCTCACCCTGCTCGACAACATTTCGCGTGACGAGGCGATCACCGTTACAAGCAGTAATTTCACCGTCGATCTGAACGGTAAGACCTGGGAATGTACGAACGGAAGAGTAATTGACCTTCAGAGCGATGCCAAGCTAAGGATCGTTGACGGTTCAACCAATAAAAACGGTAAGCTTTTGGCTTCAAATAATGGCACGCCCGCGATCAGTATGCGGAATAATGCTGAGCTTGAGATAGCCGGCGGCACCGTGGAAAGTATGACCGGCTGTGCAGTAGATATGTCGTTATCAGGCAACGCGACCTCTGCCAAACTTGTTATTTCGGGCGGTAAGCTGATTACAAACGGTAATGTTACTATATTCGCTTTTGGTAGCTCGATCACTATTACAGGCGGTACTTTTGAACATAATGACAGCAACTCCGCCGCACATATTTATTTCCGTACGGGCGCTGTCGATCTTTCCGGTCACCCGGATCCTTCGGGCATAAATATTGCTGCCGTCCATATTAACGGCGACATAACCTTAGGCGAAGATACCCTTAACCTGCCCAACGGCTACGTTATGCTTGACTATTACAGTCAAGCACAGACCACACTTACGAACGGTTATTTATATGAAGTAGGCAAGGCGACTGCGCCTGTTGACCCCGAGGTCAAATGGGGCGCATCGGCAGACGCGCTGACAAACAGCGGCACCCTCGCCGAGGCGATCGCGGCAAATGCCGCCTACATTCAGCTGCAGAAGGATATCACGTCCGACAGTATGCTGTACTTCCAAAACTCCGTCACGATCGATCTGAATGGAAAGGCGCTGACGGCCGCCGACAGACCCCATGGCGTATTTGGCTTATACGATCTGACAATCACCGACAGCAGTGAAGCCAAGAACGGCCGCCTGTCCGCCACAGCCACCGACGAGGGCGACAGCGGCGTATGGATCCAGGGCATCATCACCGTCAAAGGCGGTACGCTGTCCGGCACAGGCGACGACTACGGCGTACAGGCCGGCGGCAGCATTATCGTCACGGGCGGCAGTTTGACCGGCGAGGGTGACACCGGCGTATGGGCCTCCAGCGAGATCACCGTCACGGGCGGCAGCCTGTCCGGTACGGGAACGGGCGAAAACAACGGCTATGGCGTATTTGCCGGCGACCCCGTCATCGTGGAGAATGACGGTAAGATCACCGCCACGGGTGCAACCGCTGTATACATCACCAACGAAACCGACTCCAGCTATACCGTAGAGTCCGAGACGACCGACGCGGAGACCGGGCTGACCACCACCGTTCTTGTTGCAAAGGCTGCAACATCCACCTACACTGTCACGGTGAACTCCGCCGAAAACGGTACCGTAACTGCTGACAAGACCGAGGCGGCTGAGGGTGAGACGGTTACCCTTACCGTCACCCCCGCGGACGGCTACGTTATTGATACTCTTATCGTTACCGATGCGGACGGCTACGTAATACACGATGACATATCTTACTTTACCATGCCTGCGTACAACGTTATCGTCAAAGTAACGTTTGCGCCGGAGCCCAAGATCACAGATATATACGTTCCCGAGGAAACTCCCGGCTATGATCCCGAGACCAAGGAATTTGTGATAACACCCGAGAATCCCCTTGTTTTCGTGTGGGAGGGCGTGTCACTTCACCTGATTCCCGATGAATGGCAGATCCTCCTTGCGGGTTTGTCGCATAATGATCCGGTATGCGGACCTGCATACGCATTTACGAGCGACGTTACCGAAACGAAGGTCACGTTCAACGTGAACTTCTCCAATTGTTTGGCTGTGCTTTACTATATAGACGGTTCCTATATTGGAAAAACGGTAGATTATAGTCAGGAAAATGCTCAACTCTCCGATGTAAAGTTATATTACAGCTACGTAACCGTTGTACAGGGAGAGAATGGAACCATCTCCGTACCCTACGGCATGGATCCCGGCGAAACGGCAACTATCACCATTACCCCGGACGAGGGCTACGAGCTTGATACCCTCATCGTCACCGATGCCAATGGCGACCCCGTGACGGTAGAGAACAACACCTTTACCGTTCCCGCTGGCGGCGCTACCGTAACCGCGACCTTTAAGGTAAAGTATGCGACCATTATTGATCTTAACAATGCGGTAAAAGCACTTGAAGAAAAGATCGCGGCACAGGTCGATCCCGACGAGCTTGCAGAAGCAGTTACAGAACTGGAAGCATTGATCGACGCTGCAAAGGCTTATGCCGATACGCAGGATGCAGCTTTGAAGTCCGAGCTTGAAGCAGCTATCGTGAATGCCATCACCGCATCCGAAACCGCTATAAAGGACTGGGTAGACGCTCAGCTTGAACAGCCTCTGAAGGATATTGCTGCTCTTCAAGCCGAACTTTCTGCATTAGCAGGCAGTGCTGCTACCGACGCGGAGCTTGCCGCAGCCGTTGCCGCACAGCAGGCAGCGCTTGATAGGGCAAAGAGCGACCTCACCGCTGCTTACGAGAAAGCCATTGAGGATGCCATCAACGAGAACAACGGAAAGCTCAACGTAGAGATCGCTGTAGCCGTAAAGATCGCACAAGACAATTTGCAGGCACAGATCGATTCCATCGTAGACGAGATTGAAAAGGTCAAGGCTCGCTTGGATATTACCGAGGCAGACATCAATTCCATCAATCAGCAGATCGATGCTATCAACGCTTCAATCAATAAATTGCAGAATGCGATCAATAGTGGATCAACAGACCTCTCCGCAGAGATCACGGCTTTGAACAAAGCTCTTATAAACGCAAAGGCGGCTCTTGAAAAGGCCGATACCGAGAACAAGGCTGAGCTTGTAAAGAAGATCGAAGATGCAGACAAGGCGCTTGACGAAGCAATCAAGGCAGTTCAGAAGAACCTTGAAGATGCGAAGAACGAATTGCAGAATGCGATCAATGCTAACGAGACCGATATCGAAGAAAAGGTCACAAAACTTAACCAAGCCCTTGAATCCGTCAAGGCGGCTCTTGAAGCAACCGACGCGGCTAACAAGGAAGCTCTTGAAAAGGCACTTGCAAATGCGGAATCCACTCTGCGCGAGGCTATCAGCGGCGTACAGTCCGATCTCGATATCACCAAGGCAAAATTGGATAAGGCTATCGAGGAGCTCAACAAGGCTATCGCCGACGGCGACAAGCAGCTTTCCGATGAGATCGATGCACTTGAAAAGGCACTTGACAATGCCAAAGCGGCTCTTGAAAAGACCGACGCGGCTAACAAGGAAGCTCTTGAAGCAGCTATCGCAACGGCTAAGAGCGTACTCCAAGCGGCTATTGACAACGTACAAACCAATTTGGATAACGCAAAGGCTGAGCTTGATAATGCTATCGCGAAGCTGGAAACGGCTATGAACAATAAAGATGCTTTCCTCACCTCGGAAATTGCATATCTGGATACGGCGCTGAACAGAGCGATAGCTGCCCTTGAAAAAGCAGATGCCGATAATAAGGCAGAGCTTATCGCAAAAATCCAAGCGGCTGAGGCTACTCTCAATGCGGCAATCAAGGCAGTACAGAAAAACCTTGACGATGCCAAGGCAGAACTCAACAAGGCTATCGCTGATGGCGACACAGTACTTGACGGCAAGATTTTGGCTTTGAATGAAGCTCTCACAACTGCAAAAGCAACTCTTGAAGCGGCAGACACCGCAAACAAGTTCGAGCTTACAACCAAGATCGACGAATCATACGCTTCTCTTGACGAGGCAATAAAGACAGTGCAGAAAAATCTTGATGATTTGAAGGCGGCACTTGAAGCAAAGGACAGCGAACTTGCAAACAAAGATGCTGAACTCGAAAATAAGGATAGCGAGCTTCAAACCTTTATCATCATCGTATGTGTCATTTCCTGCGCAGCCTTTGTCGGATGCGTTACTCTCACGGTACTCTACATCATCGATAAAAAGAAAAAAACCAATTAAAAAATAGTCTGCAAAGCACTTTGTACGCACAGACTTAAAAACCAATGACGGCGGCTTGAAAAAGCCGCCGTCTGTTTATGTAAACGTGCTGTATCGCTCCGATAAAAAAGTGAGGATTACTCAAGTAAACGATCATCAATGCGGTGTAAATATGAAATACACTCCGTTTTCTTTTTGCCTTGTTCGTAGAATCATATTGAATAAAAGGTGTTTGCGTGGTATAATTATTTATCAACAAAATTCCATCGAGGAGATCGGTAAGAATGTTGAATTTATATCCAAGAGAGCTGACGATACAGGGAGTTGCCTTGAAGGTGGTCAAAGATATTAAGTGAGGAATGATTATGAGTTATAGCAATACTTCAAAAGGCCGTGGCATCAAGGGAAGTAAATATTGGATCCAAACTGTGGTTAATGACGAAGGCCTTCGCAACAAATTGGACAGTATGATCGGAGAACCGTTAGTATGGATATCTCCGTTGGCGGGTCCCGAAAACACTTATGATGAATATGAGCTAAAAGATCATTATGTGTGTGACAAAATAGGGGTATCCTATGATGAAGCGCAATCACTATTTTCGTTTTGGCCCAAAAGACAACCGCAATGGGATGGACTTGCCTTCGATATTTCGGGTCATACATTGTATCTTGTGGAGGCTAAAGCGCATTTGGCTGAATTGGATAGCAAATGTTCTGCTTCAAATCCGGAAAGCAGGGAGCTGATAACGAAGTCAATGAAATCAATTCATAAGCAATATTTTCCTAATGGTAATTTTGATTCTTGGATGAATAGGTATTATCAATTAGCAAACAGACTTACTTTTTTGAAAAAACTGAACGAATCATCATTTGGAAATATTATTTCCGTGAAACTCGTTTTGCTGAACTTCTCCAATGATAAAGGTTACAAGCCAACAACGCAGAAGGAGTGGGAGAATCATTATGAAGATGTTTGGAGCGAGATGATAGGTGAAAAAACATCTCCCGATGATGTTATTGTTGTCAATTACGATGTGAGTTGAACTAATGAGGTGAAGAAAATGTACAGACCGTATATCGTTTGCCATATGGTGACCTCGATCGATGGGAAGGTCACGGGCGAATTTTTGAGCCGTCCCGAATGTGAGGCGGCAACAGAGATCTACTATGAAATAAACAGGGAATACAAAGCGCGGGGCTCGTGCGGTTTCATCTGCGGACGCGTGACAATGGAAGGCAGCTTCACGGGCGGCTGGTATCCCGATCTGTCGGGGTATAAGCCCGTACATCATAATATAGATAAAAAGATGGATTTTATCGTGGATGATCTCAGCGGCTTCTACGCCGTTGCTTTTGATACCCACGGAAAGCTTGGCTGGAAATCGAATAAGATCATCGACCCCGACGGAGATCCCGGATATGACGGAGCGCAGATCATAGAGGTACTGTCCGAGGATGTGGACGAGCGTTATCTCGGATACCTGGAATCTATGGAGATTCCGTATATTTTCGCGGGGGAAAAATCCATTGACGTGGAGCTTGCGTTGTTCAAGCTGAAAAATATTATCGGTTGCGAAACCTTGCTTTTGGAGGGCGGCAGCATCATAAACGGCGCGTTTGAGAGAGCAGGGGCGGTGGATGAGTTAAGCCTTGTCGTTGCTCCCACGGTGGCGGGCAAGGACAGCAAGCCGCTGTTTATGGATGCGGATATTGCGAATTTTGAGCTTGTCAAGGCTAAAAATGGAAACGGAAACCTTGTTTTGAATTATAAGAGGAAATGAAAGGGAGCAACAGCGAGTTGCTTGTCAACCCTTACGGTTTTCGGTATAATATTATCACAACAGTTAAGGCGGTGATTTTATGGAAACAAAGGATATTATTCTTGAACTCAGAACGAAAAAAGGACTCTCGCAAGAGGAACTTGCGGAAAAAATATTTGTTACAAGACAGGCGGTTTCCCGTTGGGAGAACGGCGAAACGATACCTAACACGGAAACGCTGAAGCTCCTTTCAAAAGAGTTTGACGTGTCGATCAACACGCTTCTCGGCTCACCGAGAAATCTTATCTGTCAATGCTGCGGTATGCCGCTTGAGGATTCCAACATCAGCAAGGAACCCGATGGCTTTTTCAACGAAGAATACTGCAAGTGGTGTTATGCCGACGGCAACTTCTGCTATACAAGTCTGGAAGAACTGA
>SVRQ01000030.1 GCA_015064725.1 Oscillospiraceae bacterium
AAATTCGCACTTTGGGCGACACCGCTTACAAAAACGACCGTTTAGGTCGTTTTTGTTGCGCTAACATACGGGATCGAACCACCGTCTGCGACGAGGCTTCGATATACGAAACAAGTAAGCAAAAAAAGAAGACGGATGCCTAAGCATCCGTCTTCTTTTTTTGGTGACCCGTACGGGAATCGAACCCATGTTACAGCCGTGAAAGGGCCGTGTCTTAACCGCTTGACCAACGGGCCGATTGTGGTAGCGGAAGTTGGATTTGAACCCACGACCTTTCGGGTATGAACCGAGCGCTCTAGCCAACTGAGCTATTCCGCCATTGAGTGCCGTGTTTCAAGCACTTCCTCACAACGCTCGAATATTCTATCATATGAATAAAGATTTGTCAATAGATTTTTGAAAAAAATATCGATTTTTTTGGAAAAATAAAAAAGCAAAAAAACTTTAAAAAAATTCAAAAAAAGTGTTGACAAATGAAAAGAGATGTGATATACTCATATCCGTCGCGAGGGCAACCGCCCGAAACGATGAAACAAATGGGAGCATAGCTCAGCTGGGAGAGCATCTGCCTTACAAGCAGAGGGTCATAGGTTCGAGCCCTATTGTTCCCACCAGAGGAAACTGAAAAGTTTCCTACACGGCCCGGTAGTTCAGTTGGTTAGAACGCTAGCCTGTCACGCTAGAGGTCAGGGGTTCGAGTCCCCTTCGGGTCGCCAACTTTTTGTGGTGAAAAAAGTGGACGGTCGCCGTCCAATTTTTTTTGAAATATGCCTCTGTAGCTCAGTTGGTAGAGCAGGGGACTGAAAATCCCCGTGTCGTTGGTTCGATTCCGATCGGAGGCACCACAAAATGCGGATTTAGCTCATTTGGTAGAGCGCGACCTTGCCAAGGTCGAGGTGGCGGGTTCGAGCCCCGTAATCCGCTCCAATAAAGCGGTTTGGATGAAACGAAAAATGATGTATGGTTCTTTACCGCAAAACATCTTTTTCGTTTTTTTCATTCTACGGCACCATAGCCAAGCGGTAAGGCAGAGGTCTGCAAAACCTTTATTCCCCGGTCCGATTCCGGGTGGTGCCTCCAAAACAAAAAGCACTTCGCAAGAAGTGCTTTTTGTTTTGGAACGATGTGTTCCGCAAGCGGAACGTGATGCGCACTTCGCGCGTGATGTTTCCTTCGGAAATGATGTGCGCTTCGCGCGTGAGCAAGGAACACATCACATCACTTTGCGCCTTTGGCGCAATACATCACTGTGAGCGTAGCGAACTACATCACTTCGGCAAAGCCGATACATCACTCTTTACAAACTATATAATTTATGCTATAATATAACCGAAAGCGAGGTGCTCTCATGGCTGAATCTAAATTGCGTGAACTTTCAATGGAGTTTTCCGTTGACATCATCAACCTTGTAAAATATCTGAAAGCTAAACACGAATCCGTTATCGCTAATCAGATCGGCAGAAGTGGAACAAGCATCGGTGCAAATATCCACGAGGCACAATACGCTCAAGGCAAAAAGGATTTCATATCCAAACTCGAAATCGCGCTCAAGGAGGCAAGTGAAACAGGCTATTGGCTTGAGCTTGCATACAGAACAAATTTTATTGATGAAAAGCAATATAAAACGCTGTCTGATAAATGCGCCACGCTTCGCGTGATGCTTGTTTCTTCATGCCGAACGGCAAAAGCGAAAATTGATAACAAATGAGAAAGTTATATACAGCATTTAAAGGATCCCACAACACTTCCTTTCAACTTGTCAATCAAATAAATGGAGACAGGCTGTTTCTAACAAATTCATTTCAATGTCTAGAAAAGGACATCTTATCTTTGAGCACCGACTATGACGCGATATATATGTTTGGGATAGATAAAAATTTGAAAAACAGTATTCGGATCGAAACTTGCGCCAATTACAACGGAGAGTCAGTTGATACTTTTTTTGATATACTGTCTTTGGAAAAGGTGATAAAAGATTCAGGTATAACCTATACTATATCTAACAAGCCAACAGCGTATTTGTGTAATGCTGCTTATTACCATATGCTGAAAAAGAATCGAAATACAATATTTATTCATATGCCATCAATCAAAGGAATGAGTGGTGCACTTATGAATCAGCTTTTGAGGTTGTTTGAGTAGGCATCTTTTTTGTCAACTCGTGCCAAAACAAAAAGCACTTCGCAAGAAGTGCTTTTTGTTTTGGAAATGAAGCGCACCTGCGGTGCATGAAGTGAGTTGCGAAGCAACTCATGAAGCAGGGCTTCGCCCTATGAAGCGAGCCTTCGGCTCACGGAGAAGTTAGTGTGCGCTTCGCTTCATGCGAGCGTAGCGAGTGCTTCGTGGTGCGCCGCGCCGCTTCATATCGACGAAGTCGATGCTTCATTTTCTCTTGCACTTCTCCCCAAAGTGTGCTATAATCTATTTGACGCAAGCGTCAAATGACAGAAAGGCGGTGGCGATATGAAAAAGATTTTTCTGATACTAATAGCAACTTTTATTATTTTAACTTGTTGTTCCTGTTCGAAAGAACGCACCGATATTTCTGACTATCAATATATGTATGACGGTATGGTCAAAGAATGGAATAAACAAAGCTCTCCCGATCGCGATACTTTGTTGGGATTTGGAGGGTATCTTTACAATTCTCACTTGCTTCTTTTTCCAAGAGAAACTCCTTCAACCCTTGAAGAATATTATTTTCATTGGACACCCGGTATCGACGTTGATGGTTATGCTATATATTTTTCTTGTGCTTTGAGCGAGGATAACTATATTGCTTTTTCTGATAGTTTAAAAAATTTCAAATTGCAGAACGGTGAAAGAGAAATTGCTCCTGTATATGATGACGCAAATTTTGACTTTCCGACTTATATTCTGCAATGGACGGAAGTGAATAAAAAGTGGGAAGTATTAGAGTATGTCATGCTCGACAACCAGAACCGCACTGTTGTATTCGTCTACACGATGAGCGAGCTTGAATATATCGAAAAAAATTCTGCTTACAATGTCACTCCGACTGAAATGTATTTTCTTGATGAAAACTTCTCCATATACGATAATTTCGAAGACAGTACTTATGATATCTCGTTTTTGAAGTATTTAAAGTAGGCATCTTTTTTGTCAACACGTGCCAGAAAAAAGAGAGCAAGTCGAAAGACTTGCTCTCTTTTTTCAACGAAATTCGCCTTGCGGCGAGTGAAATTTGGCTTTGCCAAGTGAAATAGCTTCTCTGTGAAATATTTGCTTTGCAAATGTGAAGGGCGAATTTCATTTCACGTCGACCGAAGGGAGATATTTCAAAATTTCCGTAAGGAAGTTATTTCACATTCGGCGCAAGCCGAATATTTCACTTTACAAACACCCCCAAAGCGTGCTACAATAAAATCATAAAGACGGTGGAATTATGTTCATCCTAAAGAAGGTGGTATTATGAAAAAAGAACAGATCAATATCCGCGATCCGTTCGTAGTGTGCGAAAACGGGAAATATTATCTCTTCGGCACAAGGGCAAAGGACTTCGGCGTATGCACGAAGGGCTTTGACGTTTACATTTCGGAGGATCTTGAAAATTGGAGCGACCCTGTTGAATGCTTTAACTCCGAAAAATACGGTCTTAACCGAGAAGTCAATTGGGCACCCGAGGTGCATAAATATAAAGGAAAATATTATATGTTTGCCACTTTTACGCAGGAAAACGGTCTGCGCGGCACATACTCACTCTGCTCGGACAGCTTGCTCGGCCCGTTTGAGCCGTGCAGCAAGGGCGCGCTTACTCCGCAGGAGTGGGAATGCCTTGACGGTACGCTTTACGTTGACGAAACGGGAGCGCCTTACCTTGTATTCTGCCACGAGCATACTCAGATAATCGACGGCACTATATGCTGTGCACGGCTGAACGATGACCTTAGTGCTTTTGCGGGGAACGTTGTAACTATGTTCAGCGCTTCTTCTTGCGGATGGGCTGATCCTATAAAAGTAAATCATTACGTTACTGACGGCCCTTTTATGTACCGTTCCAAAACGGGCGAGCTTTTTATGATATGGTCATCCTTTGTTAAAGGGAATTATGCACAGGGGGTAGTCAAGTTCCAAAACGGAAGGCTCGGTCTTGATTTTGAGCATTTGAAGCCGCTTTTGGATAGCGACGGCGGACACGGTATGATATTTTGCGACGGCGAAAAAACTTATTTTACGTATCATACTCCAAACAGATCCGGTTTTGAACATCCCGAATTTTGCCTTTTGGAGGACCGCGGAGATATAATAAATATAGAAAACGAATTTTAATTTGCAGGTTTGAAAATTTACTGTTTGCGCGGTATTTTATAAATGATACTATATTTCTGTAGAATTTGGTTTTTGGAGGAAAATTATGAATTTATCTGTTTGCGGAATCGACTGCTCAAAGTGCAGGTTTTTTACTGACAAAAAATGCGAGGGGTGCAGAAATGTCGCGCCTGAGGGTAAATGTATTTGGAACGGCAGATGCGATCTTTATGATTGCTGTGCAAAGCAAAACTTTGAACATTGCGGAAAATGTGAAAAGTTCCCTTGCGATACGCTTAAAGAATGGGCTTCCGGTGAAAATCCCGAAAGAATACAAAATCTTTTAGACCTTGTGAATAATACATAACCTTATTGCATTTTTATTTTCTACTTGCATTGACATTTTATTGTTAATATGATAGAATGGTACTAAAGAAAAAAGCTACGGCTTAATGAATTTGAATTTTATTTGGAGGTTTTCAGATATGGAAAGAATCAAAACAATTGCAACAAAAGATATCGCTAAGACAGTTAACAACGGCGGTTGCGGCGAATGCCAGACTTCTTGCCAGTCCGCTTGCAAAACATCTTGCGGCGTTGCTAACCAGAAGTGCGAAAATCAGAAACAGGGCAAATAATTTCTGATATTTTTCAAAACGCTGTCGCTTGCTGACAGCGTTTTATATTTGCTTAATAAAAGGGAGTTATATTTATATGGTACATCAGTATAAATTAAACGGTTATAACATCGTGCTTGATACCTGCAGCGGCTCTGTTCACTGCGTGGACGAGGTCGCTTACGACATCATTGCGATGTATAAGAACGCGGAAAAGGAAGAGATCGTCCGTGCGATGCTCGAAAAATACGCGGACCGCGAGGACGTTACAAGAGAAGACGTGCTTTTGTGCATTGATGATGTGCGCGCTCTTGAGGAGGCGGGTAAGCTCTTTTCGGAGGATGCGTACGAAAAGCTCGCGTTTGATTATAAAAACAACAGCAACGTGGTAAAGGCGCTCTGCCTTCACGTTGCACACACCTGCAACCTCAACTGCAGTTATTGCTTTGCAAGCCAAGGCAAATATCAGGGCGAACGCGCTATGATGAGCTTTGAGGTCGGAAAGCAGGCGTTCGATTTTCTCATTGCAAATTCCGGCACGAGAAGAAACCTTGAGGTTGACTTCTTCGGCGGCGAGCCTCTTATGAACTGGGACGTTGTAAAGCAGCTCGTTGCTTACGCCAGAAGTATTGAAAAAGAACATAACAAAAACTTCCGTTTTACGCTTACAACGAACGGTGTGCTCATCGATGACGAAATAATCGATTTCCTTAACAAGGAAATGAGCAACGTTGTCCTCAGCCTTGACGGCAGACGCGACGTTCACGACCATTTCCGCAAGGACTATGCGGGCAACGGAAGCTATGATAAGATCGTGCCTAAATTCCAGCGCCTTGTTGAAAAGCGCGGCGGCAAGGATTATTACGTAAGAGGCACGTTTACGCACAATAACGTGGACTTTACCAACGATATATTCCATATGGCAGACCTCGGCTTTAGCGAGCTTAGTATGGAGCCTGTCGTTTGTCCGCCCGATGACCCCTATGCTCTTACGGCGGAAGATCTTCCCAAGGTGCTTGAGCAGTACGAGATTCTTGCGAAGGAAATGATAAAGCGCAAAAAAGAGGGCAGACCTTTCACGTTCTATCACTATATGCTCGACCTTACAAACGGACCCTGCATCTATAAGCGCATAACAGGCTGCGGCTCCGGTACGGAATATATGGCTGTAACGCCTTGGGGCGAGCTTTATCCTTGCCACCAATTCGTTGGAGATCCGAAATACAGCCTCGGTAACATTTGGGACGGCATAAAGAATAAAGAGGCGCAGGACGAATTCCGCTATTGCAACGCTTACGCAAGACCGGAATGCAAGGATTGCTGGGCGAAGCTCTATTGCTCCGGTGGCTGCGCGGCAAACGCTTACCACGCAACGGGCAAGATCAGCGGCGTTTACGAATATGGTTGCGAACTCTTTAAAAAGAGGATCGAATGTGCCGTTATGATGAAGGTTGCGGAAAGCGAAGAATGAAAACTCCGATAGTGGATTTTGTCCGCGGATATATGGATTCGGACATTTCCCGTTTCCATATGCCGGGGCATAAAGGAAAAGTTTTTCTGGGTCCCGAGCCGTATGATATAACGGAGATCGGCGGTGCGGACGTCCTTTACTCTGCGGAGGGCATAATTGCAGAGAGCGAGGATAACGCATCTGCGCTTTTCGGCACAGCCCATACGTTTTATTCTGCGGAGGGCTCTACTCTTGCAATAAAGGCTATGCTTATGCTGGCAAGCTCTCTTGCGCCCGTTGGCGAAAGACCGCTTATTTTGGCGGGGAGAAACGCACATAAGGCGTTTATCTACGGTGCGGCGCTTCTTGATATAGACGTGGAATGGCTCTATCCCGAAAATGCGGAGCATCTTTGCGCGTGCAATATAGATGCACAAAGCTTGGAATCACACTTTGCTTCGTCAGGGCGCAAGCCTTGCGCCGTGTATATCACCTCGCCGGATTATCTTGGCAGGATAGCGGACGTGCGTGCGCTTGCGGGAGTTTGCCAAAAGTACTCTGTGCCTCTTCTTGTTGATAACGCTCACGGAGCGTACCTCGGCTTTTTGGAGGCGAGTTTGCACCCCATTGAGCTTGGCGCGTGTATGTGTGCGGATTCCGCACATAAAACGCTTCCCGTGCTTACGGGCGGGGCATACCTTCACGTAAGCAAAAACGCACCGCGCGCATTTTTGGAAAACGCAAGACACGCGCTTTCCCTTTTTGCCTCGACAAGCCCCTCCTACGTTATCTTGCAGTCGCTTGATATGTGCAACCGATATATTTCCGAAGGATACAGCGAAAGGCTTGCTTCTTTTATCTCTCTTGTAAACAAGGTTAAAGAGAGGCTCTTGCTTCTCGGCTTTGCGCCCGAGGAGAGCGAACCGCTTAAAATTGTATTGAACACGGCGAAGTGCGGTTACACGGGCGAGGAGGTTTGTGCGCATCTTCGTGCCAAAGGAATGGAAGCGGAGTTTTGCGACGATGAATATATCGTGCTTATGCTGACACCCGAAAACAGCGAGGCAGAGCTTTTGCGCTTGGTGAGCGTCTTTGAAGCTTTACCGATTCGCGCACCGATAAAAACGGAACGGATAGTCCCCGAAAAGAGGAATGCGGCAATGACGATTCGTGCGGCGATGCTTTCGCGCCAGGAGATCATCCCCGTAACCGAAGCACAGGGCCGAATTTGCGCTTCCCCCACAGTTTCTTGCCCGCCCGCGGTGCCGATAGTGGTAAGCGGAGAGGTCATTACGGAACGCGACGTTAAGCTTTTTCAGCGTTACGGCGTGGAGAAAATAGCCGTGGTGAAGCAGGATAAAACTTTTTGAAAAAAACTTAAAAAAGTTTAAAAAAGCTATTGACAAATCAAAAGAGATGTGATATACTCTTATCCGTCGCAAGGGCAAACGCACCGCGCGGCGGACTTAATGGGAGCATAGCTCAGCTGGGAGAGCATCTGCCTTACAAGCAGAGGGTCATAGGTTCGAGCCCTATTGTTCCCACCAAAGGAAACCGAATAGGTTTCCTTTTTTAAGGCCCGGTAGTTCAGTTGGTTAGAACGCTAGCCTGTCACGCTAGAGGTCAGGGGTTCGAGTCCCCTTCGGGTCGCCATTCTTGTGGTATTGAAAATCGGATGTTTTAGTCCCTTTGAAATATGCCTCTGTAGCTCAGTTGGTAGAGCAGGGGACTGAAAATCCCCGTGTCGTTGGTTCGATTCCGATCGGAGGCACCACAAAATGCGGATTTAGCTC
>SVRQ01000031.1 GCA_015064725.1 Oscillospiraceae bacterium
AGATAAGATTTCCCTTGCCGAAAGGCAATAAGGTCACTTGCAGACTACAAGTTTGATAGGTCACAGGTGTAAGCGCAGTAATGCGTTCAGCTGAGTGATACTAATAGACCGAGCGCTTGAACTTCTAATAGTTCATATTTCTACTTTGAGTTTCATCTCTTTATTCGGTTTTCAGTGATTTTTCACATAGCAAAGACGGAACATTACGTTCCGTCTTTTTTCTTTAGAAAAGTGTTTTTATGAAAAAGAAAACTTATTGGCGCAAAAATGGTAAAGAATAAACAATATAATTTGGAATATATCGTAATGTATGATATATTCCATTTTTTATTTTGAAAAATTGATATTTTTGTAGTATAATATTGCTATACACAATATTTTTGGAGGGTTTTATGGATATTAAGGACAAGATAGAAGAAAAATATCGTAATCTGTGCGAAGTCAAACCGGGCACGACAAAAGAAGAATACGAAAAAAATCAAGCTGAATATTTTGAGCTTATTTCAAAGCTTTCTAAAAAAGAAAGAAAAGCCATTATGTTTGAAATCATTGAAAAGTTGGCGCAGAAAAAAGAAGAAGAACAGAAAAACCTTGTATATACCGAGCAAAATGCACGTTGTTCCGAAATTTTAGAAATGATAGATGATATTCTTTCCAAAGGAGCTTTTGATATTAAGGAAAACGAATCAAAAGTTGTGCGTAGGGAATATTCAAAGGGAGGTGAGTGTATCTACCGCGGTTATTATTGTCCGAGCAAAATTGAGGATATTGTAGTTGGCAATGTGAAAAGAGGCAGGCTTCTTAAACGTGTAAAAGGCAGCAACCCGACTTATTGTTATGGCTTTGACGAAAATGACCGAATTATTTCTGCGAAAAAAATTTGTACCGATGAATATGAATTTATCTATTACAAAGGCAACGAGCAAATTGGCGTGAATTTTCGCCGTGATGCAATGAGCATCGCTATAAGTAAATTTGAAAACGATAAGATAATCTCTTATGAACTTTTTCATTATGATGGATATAACAAAACTATTTGGGAATATCAAAAAGAAATATACCAATATTCCGATGAGCGTATGCTGGTTATTTGGGAATTTTATAATAAATTTTCTGACGGGATTTTTTTTGAGAGAACGACATATGACTTTGCTGTTAAAGATGGTTTTTTAAGTAATTATTTGGCAGACGGAGTGCGAGAGTACAAGGTTGATCCGAAAATAAAAAGAGAAGTTTAAAAATATCTTATCGCGCCCAGAGTAAAGTTGATTGCGTGGCTTTTTTTCTACAGCTTGGGACGGGAATAAAATTATTTTGCTTCCAATAAAAATTAGCCATAAAACATCTAACAATTTCGAGTAAAGTTGTTTGTGGGGCTTTCTTTCAAGAAAGCGCAGAAAAAGGTGGATTTTTTTCTTTTTATTTGGTATAGTATATATTAGAATCTAAACGACGACGAGGTTTTTATGAAAAAAGAAAAAGAATTTGAACATGAAGAATATGAAGAATATGAGGAAGAAGAATGTGATGAAAAAACGTTCAAAAGAGCGATAAAACGCAAAAGCTTTAACAAGCTTCTTTTGCCCGTGTGCTTGCTTTCATATGTTTTTGTTGGCACATTTTCGTTTCTTCCCAAAATAGTTAGTTCTCTGTTGTGCGGTGCCGCACTTGCGTTGCCTGTTATAATTTCTTTTATCCGCGAGAAAAAGAATATGAAGCCGCTTTCAAAGGTATTTGCTTTACTTTGCGCCGCATACCTGCTTTTTCACCTTTTGGTGACCGACCCTGCGGCAGCGGTAACGCTTAACATTATTGCTATCGGAGCTTTGCTTGTCTACACGCTGCTTTCTTTTTTCTGCAGAGAATATGATGTGACGAATTTATTTTTGGTCATTCTTCCTGCGTTCACGCTGAGAAATCTTTATGATGCGGAAAATTACTTCTATTTTCTTGTGCCTGCCATTGTTTGCGGTATTGTCGCTGCTATAGCTTCGTTTGTTATAGTCAAGAAAAAAGAAGGGCGCTCTAAATCGGTGTATGCAAAGACGTTTTCTGCGCTTTTTATGGTTGCGGTGTTTGCATTTTTTGCACTTGGCAGACTTAATTACAGCCTTGATTCCTCCGAGCCCCGTATTTTTGAATGTGTTATAGAGGAAAAAGAGCATACGCATTACAGAAAAAGCCCCGATACTTACCGTTTTAAGCTTGATACAGGCGTTGAGATAGACGTTACTTCACGTATCTACAGCATATATGATGAAGGCGATAGGATAACCGTTTACATATATAGCGGCGCACTCGGTTCGCCTTACTATACTTTATATAAAAAATAAAAGTCAATTTTAAATAAAAAAGGAGATAACTATGGCACATCCTTTGGAGAATGCAAAATGGATAACCTGCGGGGATGAGGTCTCCTCCCCAATCATAAAGCGCACTTTCGGCGCGGCAGCAGTAAAGCGTGCAACGCTTTTCGTAACGGGTCTTGGCTATTTTGAAGCGAGAGTGAACGGACAGCTTCTTCACGAAGAAAAGTTTTTGCCCGTGGTAAGCGACTATGAGCCGCGCGATCTTTCAAAATTTTATTACCCCTTGCACGACGTTGTGACGAACAGAGTGTATTTTTACGAATTTGACGTGACGGATAAGATAAATGACGGCGAAAACGAGCTTTCCGTGCAGCTCGGCGGCGGCTTTTACCGCCAAAACGAGCGAAATGGCGAAAGAACGGGCTATAAAGGCGAAATGAAAGCCATCTACAGCCTTTGCATAGAAGCCGAGGATGGCACTGTTACCATTAACTCCGACGGAAGCGAAACGTGGGAATCAAGCGAAATTATCTATAACAACCTCTACATAGGCGAGGTACACGACCCCGATGCGCCGAAAACAAGCGGCAAGGTGCAGGTTACGGACACTCAAACACAGCTTTCCCCCGCGATCGGCACGCCCGACAGGGTTATACGCACGATAAAGCCCGTGTTGCTCGGTACGGTGAACGGCAAAAAGATATACGATGCGGGCGAAAACATAAGCGGTATCGTGCGCGTTACTACGTCCGCGTCCGCGGGTGAGATAATAAAGCTGCGTTTTGCGGAGGAGCTTGCCGAAGACGGCTCTCTCGATTTTACAAGTACAGGTACGCATTGCAAAGTGGCTTCAGGCGGTCCGCAGATAATGCGCGACGTGTTCGTTGCAGACGGCAGCCCGCGCACTTTTGAACCTAAATTTGTTTGGCACGCCTTCCGCTATTTTGAAGTTGAGGGCGAAATAGAGAGCGCAGAAGTGCTTGTTATTCACAGCGACGTAGATGTGACGGGAGAGTTTTCCTCGTCCTCCGAGGGGCTTAATTTCATCTATGATGCGTTTATCCGTACACAGCTTAACAATATGCACGGTTCCATCCCCTCCGACTGTCCGCACAGAGAGCGTCTTGGCTACACGGGTGACGGGCAGGTCTGCGCCCCTGCGGTTATGATGACGATGGATACGCGAGAGTTTTACCGCAAATGGATACGCGATATCCTCGATTCACAGTGTAAGGTGACAGGTCACGTCGGTCACACAGCGCCCCTTATGGGCGGCGGAGGAGGTCCCGGCGGCTGGGGAAGTGCTATAGTGTTCGTTCCCTATGCGTTTTACCGCGAATTTGGTGAGCTTGATGTGCTTGCCGAGTGCTATGAGCCGATGAGAAGATATATGGAATACCTTGCCACGCGCTGCGAAAACGATATTATCGTGCGTGAGGAGGAAAAGGGCTGGTGCCTTGGAGATTGGTGTACGCTTGAAAAAACCGTGATACCCGAAAGCTATGTGAACACCTGCTACTTTGTGAAGATGCTTGCAACGCTTTGTGAGATCGCACACGCGCTTGGGCGCGACGGCGATATTCCTGCGTATGAAGAAAAGATAAGCGTGCTTAAAGAAGCCGTAAAACGCGAATTTTTCGATGATGAAACGGGCGAATATTGCCGCGGAATACAGGGAGCTTCCGCTTACGCCGTGTGGGCGGGGCTTGCGGGAGCGCAGACAGCCGCGCTTGTTGCCGAAAAATATGAAAGCCTCGGTCATTTCGACACGGGCTTCCTCGGCACGGACATACTCCTTGAGGTGCTTTTTGACTACGGATATGCGGATACGGCTCTTAAACTGCTTGAATCGGAAGAACTTGGCTCTTTCCTTTATATGAAAAAACACGGAGCAACAACTATTTGGGAACAGTGGGACGGTATTTATTCTCATAACCACCCGATGTTCGGCGCGTGCGTGCGCCACTTCTATACTCGCTTGCTCGGCATCGGCAGAGAGGGTGCGAATGTTGCCATCTGCCCGCAGATACCGAAAAAGCTTTCTTTTGTAAGAGGCTCACTCTCCACGCCTTACGGGAAAATAAGCTTGGAAGCAAAGAGAGAGGGCGAGGATATTTTCTTTAACGCGGAAATTCCCAATGGTATAAGTGCTTGCTTCTCCTTTGGCGGAGAAATAAGGGAACTTCAGAAAGGCAAAAACGAAATTTTTGTTAGAGGTGCAAAATGAAAATAGATTTTAACTCTATAGACACAAAAATGTTGCCGCAGTTCAAGGGCGGTGTGGGGGATTTTGCCGTTAAAATGTTCGATGACGGCGAAAGCAAGATAATGCGCGGAACTCTCGTTCCCGGCGCGTCCATAGGCTTTCACGCGCACACGGAAAACGCGGAGATAATATACATCCTTTCGGGAAAAGGCAAATGCCTTTTTGAAGATACGGAAGAAGCTCTCTTGCCGGGCGATTGCCACTATTGCCCGAAGGGTACGAGCCACTCTCTTATCAACAACGGTGTGGAAAACTTAGAGTTTTTCGCCGTAGTGAGATAAATTTGGATATTTAATAAAAAAACGTGATTTTGGCAAAAAATCAAATAAAAACGGACGACCGATGGCCGCCCATACGGTGAAAATTTTGAAAATTGGTTGAAAAATTGATGTTTTTTGAAAAATCAAACGAAACGGGACGTCGAAGGCGCCGTCCCCTACCGAGAAATTTGAAATTTGGTTAAAAATTCGTGATTTTTAAGAAAAATGATTATTATATTTGTAGGGGCGACCATTGGTCGTCCGCAAAAAAACGCAAAAATACGATTTTTATAAAAAACCGTATTTTTGGCAAAAACTTAATCAAAACGGGATACCGAGAGTGACATCCCATACCGAGAAATTTGAAATTTGGTTAAAAATCCGTGATTTTTGAGAAAAATGATTATTATATTTGTAGGGGCGACCATTGGTCGTCCGCAAAAAACACGAAAAATCCACAATAATAATAATAAACGTGTAATTTTCCCTGAAATTAAAAAACATCCTAACGGAGGAAAAAATATATGAAATTTTCAGAACTTGAATACAAACGTCCGGATATTGCGGAAATAAGCGAAAAGCTTTCCGCGCTCACGGAAAAGATGATCGCAGCTCCCGATGCAAAAGCGCAGATAGAGCTTATTCTTGAAAAAGAAAAGCTTATGTCCGATTTTGGTACGAACGCAACGATCGCGTCTATTCGCCATACCATCGACACGAGAGATGCTTTCTATGAAGCCGAAAACGATTTCTTTGATGAAAACGGTCCCGTGCTTGAAGAAAAGGCGCAGGAATTTATGAACGCCGTGCTCGGTTCCAAGTTCAGAAAAGAGCTTGAAGAAAAGTTCGGTACGCTCCTTTTTATCAATATGGAGATGGAGAAAAAGACTTTCTCCCCCGAAATAATCCCTCTTTTGCAGAAAGAAAATGCGCTTACCTCTGAATATCAGAAGCTTTACGCAACAACAACGGCGGAAATTGACGGCAAGGTGCTCCCCATAACGAAGCTCTCTCCCTACAAGCAGAACCCCGACAGAGCCGTTCGTAAGGCGGCTTACGAGGCGGAGGGCAAGGCTTTTGAGGGCAGAAGCGCGGATTTCGACAGAGTTTATGCAGAGCTTGTAAGCGTTCGCACGGAAATTGCACATAAGCTTGGATATGAGAACTTTGTTTCGCTTGCTTATGACAGGCTCGGAAGAAATTGCTATGACAAAAACAAGGTTGCCGCATTCCGCGATCAGATAGCAAAGGATATGGTTCCGATAGTTGCAGGGGCAAAGGAACGTCAGCGTGCAAGAATAGGCGTTGAAAAGCTCAAATTCTACGATGACGTATTTATGTTCACGGACGGCAACCCCAAGCCGCACGGCACAAGCGAGGATATCCTTGCCGCAGGCAAAGAAATGTACCACGCGCTTTCAAAGGAAACGAAGGAATTTATAGATTTTATGTATGACGGCGAATTTTTCGACGTTCTTGCAAAGGATGGCAAAGCACCCGGCGGCTATTGCACGGAGATCTCAGGTTACAAAGCACCGTTCGTTTTCTCTAATTTTAACGGCACAAGCGGTGACGTTGACGTGCTTACGCACGAAATGGGCCACGCTTTTGCGGCTTACCGCGCACTGCGCCAGGACACGCTCCACGAGCTTAAAAATCCCACGATGGAAACGTGCGAATGCCACTCTATGTCTATGGAGTTTTTGACAGCCCCGTATCATGAGCTCTTTTTCAAAGAAGATACGAAGAAGTATGAGCTTTCCCATGCGGAGGACTCCCTTATATTCATTCCTTACGGATGTATGGTTGACGAATTCCAGCACGTTATGTACGAAAGACCTGAGCTTTCCCCCGATGAAAGACATGAGGTTTGGCTTGGGCTTGAGAAAAAATACCGCCCGTATATAGATTTTGATAACATTCCGTTCTATTCCCGCGGTGCAGGCTGGCAAAGACAGCTCCATATCTTTATGTATCCGTTCTATTACATCGATTACTGCATAGCGCAGACGGTTTCCTTCGAGTTTTATATGCTCTCGCTCAAAGACCGCGAGCAGGCTTGGGCAAAATACCTTGCTTTTGTGGATAAGGCAGGCACGGCTACGTTCGAGGATATTATGAAGAGTGCGGGACTTGTTCTTCCTTACGAGGAGGGCGCGATCGCAAGCATCGCAGGGGAGCTTGACGATTACGTTAAAAACGTCCTTGCAAAAAATTTTGAAGTGTAAAAATTTATGAAAAAGAAAAGGGCAGCCTTCAATGCCATTAAGTTAAGCCTCCCCCCTCCGGGGGAGGCTTAACGGGAAGCGTGGCGGAGATGGCGCTTACCACAGGAATATCACCCTCTCACCCGCCTGCGTCGGGAGCTCTCCCAAAGGGAGAGCCTTTTCTTTTTTTTGTGAAAAACGTGATTTTTGCGAAAATTTATTATTGCATTTGTAGGGACCGGCGTCCCCTGTCAAGAGCAAGATTGTAAACAATTGTGCAAGAGGATTGTATACACATTTTATGTTCAATCTTTACGCATTTGGAAGCCGAACGGAGCGTAGC
>SVRQ01000032.1 GCA_015064725.1 Oscillospiraceae bacterium
GCTCTTATAAAATTGCAGACGGAAAGATTATTGCCACTTCACAAAGCACAACATTTGAATTTGAGATTAAGGATAAGAACACCCTTATATTGATTGACAATGGGGATAATGACTTTTTTAAAATTCCTATCAATACGCAGTTTGTATATAGTGAAGATTTGAAGTGATTACATTACTTTTGGTCGTTTTTACCCCTACTTATACACCGTTTGGTCGCTCTTTCGCAAAAAAGAAGCACTGTTTGTTTTTTCACAAACAATGCTTCTTTTTAACAATAGCCCTTCCCCTGCACTCACGGATGGGCCGTATATCATAATATATTGCTATTATATATATGGAAGAATATTGCTATTATATATATGGAAGAATATTGCTATTATATATATGGAAGAAAAAACATTCATCATCCTCGATCAAAAACAAAACGACCTTTTTCAAGGTCGTTTTTCTTTTATTTAAGTGCGCTGTTACCGTATGCATCAATTCCGACGATAAGAGGAAAATCTTTCACTTCCATTCGTCTTACAGCCTCACAGCCAAGCTCGTGAAAAGCTATGACCTCAACGCTCTGTACAGCTTTCGCGGCGATAGCTCCGGCGCCGCCCACAGCACAGAGATAAAGCGCACCGTTGCGAACAAGTGCCTGCACAACTTTTTCGCTCCTTCCGCCCTTGCCAACGGTTGCCGCGAGCCCTCGGTCATAAAGAGTCGGCGCAAAGCCGTCCATTCTGGAAGAAGTTGTCGGGCCGCAGGAGCCTATCGGTCTGCCCTCCGGCGCAGGGGTCGGTCCCGCATAATATATAACGGCATCACAAAGCTCAAAAGGAAGTTCTCTTCCCTGTGCAATAAGCGCGCAAATGCGCTTATGCGCCGCATCCCTCGCGGTATAGACCGTACCGGAAAGCAATATACTGTCGCCTGCGTGAAGGTTCTTCGCCGCTTCCCTTATGTTATCCGTATGTACCTTTACAGCACCAGACATAACTCAATCCTTCTTTTCGGTTTCTTCGCTCTCCTGAACGGGAGTTTCTTCAAGAGAAGCCACCTCGGCTTCTTTTTTCTTTCTGGGGGCTCTGGGCTTCTTTGCAGTAGCCGTTTCAACAGTTGCAAGGCGCGTCTTGAGTTCTTCCGTGCCTTTGAGCAAGCTGTCAACGCCTTCGCGCATTTCAGCAGTGAACGCGGCAAAGATACCTTCCTTTTCCGCCGCTGCAAGCTTGCTTGCCTCGGCAGCCTTAGCCTGTGCCTGAGCTACGATCTGCGCAGCTTTCTCCTCTGCATCGGCAATTATCTTTGCAGCCTTTACCTGTGCTTCGTCTATTATCTGTGTAGCTTTTTCCTGTGCCTGCGCGGAAATTTCTACAGCAGCGTTTGCTTTCGCCTCGGCAGATTCAAGGATCGCATTCATACGGGAATTGAATTCTTCGTATGCGGCATTCTTCGCATTCATAGCGCGAACCTCCGCCAAAGCCTTGTGCGCTTCCTCGCGTGCCTTTGCAAGCTCCGCATCCTTTGCGGCAACAGCCTTTGCCATTCTCGCATCCTGAGCCTTGGACTTGGAAGCAAGCTCGCTTTCCGCAGCGGCAAGCTTCTCCGTAAGAGCCTTTTCTCTTGCTTCAAGCTTTTCTATTTCTTTCTTGCCGGCATTTATTCTGGAGTTGAATGCCTGATCCGTCCAAAGGAGCTTTGCACCCATTTCTTTTTCTTTTTCAAAAATAGCGGAGCGAGCCTCGCCGTAAGCCTTTTCGGCAGCTCCGAGCTTTTCGGAAAGCTCTTTTATCTGGGCTTCCTTTTCCGCGACAGCCGCTTCAATACGAGCGTCTGTTTCTTGTGCGTTCGCATTTGCTTCCTCAAGATAAGCCGTAAGACCTGCGATCTGGTCGTCCTTTGCGGAAAGTTCCTGCATTGCGCTGTAAGTATCTATTGCAAGCTCATCCGCTTTTTTGTTTACTATTTCAAGCTCCGCCTTTGCTTCATCTCTTTCGCGTTCGGCTCTCGCCACGCGAGCTTCTGCTTCATCAAGGGTCTTCTTCATTCCCTCTGCCATAGAAGCGATATATGTGTTTACATCCTCTTTATTATAACCTCTGAAAGAGTCTTTGAAAACCTTTGCGTTTGCCATATTAAAAATTCCTCCGAGTTGTGTCTGCATAATCATTTAATTATTTTATCACAAAAAATTGCTTCTTGCAACATTTTTTGCACATTTAAACAAAAAACTTTCAAAAATTTTGTTCAAAATAAAAATCGTATTTACTTTCGCCGCTTTTGGAAGTATAATATTTATACTGTTCTATACTATTTATAATATATGGAGAAATTTATGGCACAAGAGATATACGGCACAAAAGAGCTTTGGCAGACCCTGCGCGAAGAAGGCAAGCCCATCGTCCTTTACGGGATGGGCAACGGCGCGGACAAAATAATTTCCGTTCTGGAAAGCAAGGGAATGGAGCACGCCGACGTATTCGCCTCCGACGATTTCGTGCGCGGACAGTTCTTTCACGGTAAAAAGGTTTTGCGCCTTTCCGAAGTAGAAGAAAAATACGAGGATTTCAACATTCTCGTTTCATTCGGTTCTTCCCTGCCGTCCGTTATGGATAAAATAAAAGACATAGCCGCACACCACACGCTCTATGCCCCGGACGTTCCCGTTGCCGGCGAAAATCTTTTCGATGCGGAGTTCTTTTATAAAAACGAAGAAAATATCCTCAAAGCACGCACGCTTCTTGCCGACGAGCGTTCCCGCGAGGTTTACGATGAGCTCATCCGCTACAAGCTCGACGGCAGGATAACTCATTTTGATATAACAGACAGAGAGGGCGGTGTTTTCAGCGATACGCTTTCGGGAGGATACGAGGTTTACTGCGACCTCGGCGCATATACGGGCGACACCGTGGAGGAAGCACTTTCGCGTTTTCCCGAAATAAAAAAAATAATCGCCTTCGAGCCCTCCCCGAAAACTTTCTCGAAGCTTCAAAATAACACGGCAAGATTTTCGGACAAGGATATGACCCTTGTCAACGCCTGTGCCTGGAACGAAAACGGTACCGCCGTCTTTACAGACGGAAGCGGAAGAAACTCCACGCTCGCAGGATCGAAAGAGCAAAAAGGCAAGACCCTTTCGGGGGCAAAGATAAAAGAGATCGCCACAGCCACACCGGATTCGTATATGGATTTTTCGGGCAAGACCCTGCTTATAAAATTCGACGTTGAGGGAGCAGAAAAAGAAGCCATCGAAGGCAGCCAAAAAGCCATCCTTTCCAACCTTACGGAGCTTTGTGTTTCCCTTTACCACAGAAGCGAGGATATTTTCTCTCTCCCCTTGCTTATCCATAAGCTTCTGCCCGACCACAAGCTTTTTATCGAAAAAACGCCCTACATTCCTGCGTGGGAAATAAATCTTTATGCTTGCGTGCGCCAAAACGCCAAAATTCTCGGTATTTGAGAGTGATTTTCGGTCTTGTGGGTGTAATTCTCGCTCCCGATAATGTAGAATCAAAGCAGAGAAAAGAGCTCACTCTCAAAAAACAACCCTAAAGGAGAATTATTATGGAAAGAAAAAGTATAGGTTCGTTTATCGCCGTACTGCGAAAAGCAAACGGACTTACACAAAGGGAGCTTGCCGATAAACTCAGCATCTCCGACAAAGCCGTCAGCCGTTGGGAACGCGACGAGACCGCACCGGATCTTTCGCTCATTCCCGCCATCGCGGAAATCTTCGGAGTTACCTCCGACGAGCTTCTGCGCGGAGAGCGCGCGGGAGAAAAAAGCGCCTCCCCCCGAAAAACAAGCTGAGAAAACGGAAAAACAAATAAAAGCACTTCTCAAAAAAGTCCGCACAAAATTTTTCACAAAGAGTCTTATCTGCATTCTGATCTCGCTTGTGGGTCTTTTTTCCGCAATGATATGCAACTGCGCGTTCTATAAAAAAGACTTGGGCTTCATCGTTTCACTCATATTCCTTGCCACCTCACTCGTCTTGGGAATTATCTTTACTTATCTTACGTACACCTCAATAGATGACGCCGAGCAGGAAAGCCGCGAGCTTGCCGCAACGCGCAGATACATTATCAAAAAAGCTTTCTTGATCATCTGCTTCAACGTGTGCGTGCTGGCATTCTGTCTGCCGCTTGCTATCTTTGACCTTCAGCTCGTAATAGACATACACAATGTATTTATCCGCACGGAATATTGGATATTTTACGGTACGCTCTGCGTGCTCTTCGCCCTCCTGCTCTGCTTCTTTGCGAACATCATCCTTGACCGAACGGCGCAGGAGAAAGGCATATATTCTACGGACGAAAGCATTCTGCAAGCACGCAAAAAGAACTTCCGCGTTTTTGCACGCCCTGCGCTTTCGCTCGGAAAAATATTCGTTCCCATTATCTTGGTCACGGTCATAGCGCACATAATATGCCTTTCCACCTTCACGGTAGAATTTTTCCTAAAGGACAAGGGCACCCAATGGCACAGTATAGAATCCTTCGTTGAATATATGGAAACAACGACCACGGATGAATACCCCGCATACGCTTACAATACGAGATATCTCTACAATAATTACGGCGAACTCGTTTGCTCCTATAAGCCGTGCAATCAATCAGTATATGACGTAAAAACAAGTAACACGCCCGATAATCTTCCTATAATCACGTATTCCCACGAAGAATATTGGGATGCACGCGATTTGGCAGTGGGCATAAATGCTTGCTTCGTTATCGCGTACATCATAGAGGGCGTAACGCTTGTAACGCTCTACACCGTAAAAACCGTAAAAGCATATAGAAAAGAAAAAGAAGAATAAGACAAAAGGCTTCCTTTGCACAAGGAAGCCTTTTTACCAAAAAAATTTTACATTTGATCCACAAAAAAGACTTTTTTATTTTTGTTTTTTTTGGTACAATACTGTAAAACGAAAAAATAAAAAAAGAGGTACAAGCTATGGCTGAAAAAATAAAATACAATCCCGGCAAGGGAATCTCCCCTGTGGCATTTATGTTCGCTTGCCCCGGACAAAAAGAACAACAGGCAGGCAGAGTTGTTTCCGGTATGACGGGCAAAAATCTTAATACGCTCCTTTCCATCCTTTCCAAAAACGATGATGAAAGAGTGCGCGCGCTCTTCCCCTCCGAGGACAGATACGATTACCTGATAACCAACGCTTCCGATATAGTGCACTATCCAGCGCTCGACAACACCTCGCTTCCCTCAAAAAGCGAATACAGCGATGATGCCAACCTCAACCGTCTTTACCACGAATTCGATCATACAAAAATCGTAATAGCGTTCGGTGCCCAAGCAAAGGAAGCCTCCAAGCTCGTTGCATATAAATACGAAATGCGCGAAGTGACCCCTCGCCCCAAATTTATAACCTCGCTTCCGCATCTTTCCCTTCTCGCCCTCAACCAGATCTCCGAGGACGTAAACGGCAATCATATCGAAAAAGGCGTTCCCGATGCAACGCACAAACGTCTTGAAGTCGTTGCAAAAATGCTTACGGAAAACCTCAAAGATCTGTTATGAGCTTATTTGTAAACTTTTTTTGAACTCTGAAAAAGCACTGAAATTCGGCTTGATTTTTCCCATACACGATGATATAATGTCTTTTCGTAAATCAATATGAGTTTGTCATTTCTACAAAGATGTCATCGGAGGAAAAGCAAATGCTTCGTTTTGTTTATGTAGTTGTAGTCAGGATTTTCTCTATAATGTATTTTGTACCCAAAATGGCTTATTACGCAAAGCATCCTGAAAAATACTCGGAGGAAGATAAATATGCGCTCGCGCAGGACGTAATACGCCGTGTTACAAAATCCGCAAGAGTAACCACGGAATATATCGGCAAGGAAAACATACCGCAGGAGCAAGGATACATTATGTATTCAAACCACCAGAGTAAATATGATGCTCTGGGCATTTTCACAGGGCATAAAAGCCCCTGCTCCGTTTTGATGGACAAAAAGCGTTCGCAAATGTTTATTGCAAAGCAGTTTATCGATCTTATCGGCGGTCAGAGAATTGAAAAAGGCAACCCCATACAGCAGGTGCGCGTGCTTAACAATATCGCAGGAGAGGTCAAAAACGGCAGAAACTACCTCATCTTCCCTGAGGGCGGATACGGCAAAAAGACGGATAACTCTATGGAAGAGTTCAAATACGCCTGTTTCCTGAGCGCAATAAAAGCGAAATGTCCCATCGTTCCCGTCGCTCTCATCGATTCATACAAAGCGTTCGGAGAAAATTCTCTTCGCAGGGTCTATACGAAGGTGATCTACCTCCCTGCAATTCCCTATGAGGAATATTCCCATATGAAAGCGCAGGAGCTTTCCGCTTACGTTCAGGAAAAGATACGTGCAGAGATCGAAAAACAAGAAAGCCGTGAAAAAGCAAAAGTTGCATAACGTCAAAAAAACTCCTTCTCGCAAGAAGGAGTTTTTTTACACAAGTAAAGTTTTCATTATACAAAAAACGCCCTTTTACGGGCGTTCTCATAAGGAAGTTTGCTTATAGGCATCAAAACCTGCTCCGCAGAAAACAAAGAGTAACCCCGACAGATTTTTGATATAATCCCCTTAGAGTAGACACTTGAAAAACAAAAAAGTATTCAAGACTACTTTAAGGGGAATATTTTTATGCAAAAGTTGAAGAAGTACCCTGTAGGACTAAAATTAAAAGCAGTAAAAGCATATATCGGTGGAGAAGGAAGTTATCGCGATATAAGCCGAAAGTTTGGAATTTCTCATCACGATATCCTCAGAGATTGGGTTTTGTGGTATAATGGTCATAAA
>SVRQ01000014.1 GCA_015064725.1 Oscillospiraceae bacterium
GGAACGCCGAGCCAAAGGCACGCAGAGGCAAGAAGAAATCCACCGCAACGAGAATGAGGAACAGAGCCGCAATAGGAGAAAGATCCCAGAAAATCACCGAGAGGATCGCCATAGCAATGCCAAGACCCGCGCCGCCGTATGCGACCAAGTCCATAATGGTGGTGCTTGCCAGCTGCATCACAAGGACTTTCATTGTGATCTTGCGAAAATCCTCGCTTGTTTCATTCATCTTGTTGTGCTGTGCTTCGTCAGCCTTGAAGATTTTGAGCTCCTTTAAGCCCTGAACGCTATCGAGGAAGGAATCTCCCATAGACGTGTACTTGCCCCAATATTTCGCAAAGATCTTTTTTGCGTATTTGGATACTGCAATAATGGATACGGGGATCAAAGGTACACAGCAGAGCAGAACGAGAGCCACGCGCCATTCGATCCATACGGTGATGCCGAACAGAACGAAGGGGGCGAGCATCGCGTAAAAGAACTGCGGAATGTAGGAAGAATAGTAAAGATCAAGCTGTTCTACTCCCTCCATAGAAACCTGTGTCAGCCCTGCCATACTCATACCGTCGGTCGAGCGAACGCCGAGGGTGACGATCTTGTTATAGACCTTCTCTCGCAGATCCTTCTTTGCCTTTCTGCCAAGCAAATCCTTCAGATCTCCCACAAGGCGAGATGCGATATACCTTACCGCAATTCCTATCGCCGCACAAACGGCAGGCCATAGGAATATGATCGCGCCTCCGCTGTATTCATCGTAATGAATGGCGAGGTCCACCGCCCAACAGATCGAGGCGGTAATGCCTACGTTTGCGAATAAGCCGAGCACCATCAGCCCTACGGCATAAAATATGTATTTTTTGTTGCTCCCAAGCAATCGGAGCAGGTTCTTATCAATCATATATTGCCTCCCAAATCAGTTAGCAATGGCTAACTGATATCTTTGTAATTAGCGAACGCTGCAGATGTTAGCGTTCGCTTACTGAGATATTATATCATAAAATCTAAAAAATTACAAGATATACGAAAAAAAGTTGCAAAAAAATCAAAAGGTCTAGGTTATTCCAGACCTTCGGTCAGCCGTGCGGTCGGTCTTTTGAAGAAAAGCGAATATATTATTGTCGATTCCGAAGGCTATATTACAATGACGGCAAAAGGAGAGCAATTCGCAAAGGATCTATATGAACGGCACACAGTTTTTACAAATATGCTGATAGCTCTCGGCGTTGATGAAAAAACCGCCGCCGAGGATGCCTGCCGCATAGAACACGTTATTAGCGATAAGTCATTCGCTGCTGTAAAAAAGCATTACTTGGATTATAAAAAATGATAAATATCCCAAGAGAGAACAAGGCATATATCCGCCTTGTTCTCTCTTTTTGTTACCCGCCATCACGCGCCGCGTTATTGTCTTCGCGCGTACCTTATGATAAAATATAAGCGAGGTGAGATATATGAGTCAAAATAAAAGCTATATGTCCGCGGTAGGACAAAATATAAAGAAGCTTCGCACGGACAGCAAAACGAGCCAAGCGCATCTTGCACAGTTTTTGGGAATACAGACACAGACCGTTTCCAAATGGGAGCGTGAGATCTGCGCACCGGATATAGAGAAATTACCCGAAATAGCCGCGTTTTTCGGTGTAAGCATAGATGAGCTTTTCAGGACAGACAGCGAAAGATCACCCGATGCCGCAATTTCACAGCTCAAAAAGCTGCTGTCAGAGTTGAATTTCCAAGCTCTTTGCGAAAAAGCACTTGAATTCGCCATAGCCTTTCCAAAAAACAAGGAATTTACGGAATATATTCTTATTGGTGCGGTACAATCACTTCAGTGCGATCTCCCCGTTTCTCAAGCCACGTTGGAGCAAGCCGTAAACATCGGCAAGCGCACCGCGGCAGAGCACGCGGATGCATACGGGATAATTTACAATCTTTGCGCTCTTTTATACCTCTTAAAGCGCAACAAGGAAGCGGATTTTTACTACGATATGCTCTGCCCCGCAACCCTCTGCCGCCAGATGCTCTCGCATTATAAATTCACGGGAAAAGCAAGAGAAAAAGCTCTCAAAGAAAATATAGGTATGTATCATACATTCATCGCCACATCCCTTTCCCTGCTTGCGGACGAAGAAAAGGAGCTTTCCGATATAGTAAACTACCGCAGGCAAGCAATGACCCATCAAGAGCAAGCCTTCGCATATACGGGCAAAAAGCGTTTTCTTGAAATAAACCTTTCGCTGTTGCTTGCCATCCGCGCGGCATACGCCGAATCCGGCGAAAGCGAAAAAGCGGCGGAAGCTTTTTCGCAAGCGGAAAGCTACGCACAAAAGCACGGGCTTCAGAATCATTTCCGGTCCTTGCTTTTAAAGCACGTCTTTCCCGAGGAAAGAGATCTCTGTGTTTGAAAGGGGTGAGGAAAGATTATGTACACCGACCTTTACTGCCACAAAATGCTCCTCAAAAACGAGAAAGTTCCCGTAATTTTTACGGTGCTCCGCAAAATTTTAGGTATCGTGTTTCTGCTCGTTTCCGTTGCGGCGATGATAATTGCCGTGCGCGCAACAAAAAAGTTTTTTGCCATACTTCTTACCATCGTGTTTTTCACCGCCGCCGTTCCCATTATAATAATGGACGGCGCATATCTTGTGCTTTGGCAAAAACACATCGTAAGCATAAGAGCAAAGCACGGCTTACCCATAAAATATGATAAGCGCAAGCTTTTTGGGGGATACGCAAAGATATTCTCGTTTCTTTGGTTCTTTCCCGCCGCCTCCTTCCTGATACCGGGCGGCCACCTTTGGATAGCTGTGCTGCCGCCGCTGCTCCTAACAAGCGTTCTGACACTTGTGCTTATACAGCATACCTGGACAGCATTCGGCTTTTCGCGCCGTTCATATTGGCTTATGCATACGCTTGCGCTTGCCACGCTCTCCGCCACGGCGATAGCGTTCAGAGCGTGTATGGGGTATTAACACAAAAAGCAGTTGCTTTCGCAACTGCTTTTCTTTATGCTTTATTACCTTTTATGGTTCTATAATATTCCTCAAGCTTCTTTCTGCGGTAGATAACACCCATAACGATGCCCACAGAGATAAAGAGGAACGCCGTCACTCCAAGGATGGCGAACGTGAATTGGAAAATGCTCATACCCATAAACATTCTCACGCCCGTTGTAACGTATTCGATCTCCTCAAACTGCACAAGCTCGCCGTAATCAGGCGCGTCATCAGGGGAGATTATCGCATCCTGCACGCTGACAGAGGGCGCATCAAGCGCGATAACGTACTCTGTAGAGGATTTTATGGAGCTCAGATAATACGTTGCAGAGCCGTTTTTATCGACCTTGACGGTCTGGAGAAGCTCAAGCCCCTTGCCCGGAACGTTCTGATAGAGCGTTGCCGTACTGCCCGCCGCACTCTTGCCGATAAATACCTTAGGGGAGAAATCGAACTTTGCATCGCCAGCAAAGGAGAGCAAGTAGCTTGCCGCATCGCCAAAGGCTTTTTTGTGCGCCTTCGTCGGTTCGGTGTTGCCCGAAAGAGTGTAGGTGAGCGTGTAATTTTCCGGATGCTCCTCTTCCTTTTCAAGGCGCTCGCAATCTATCTTGACGGTAGAACCGTCGTTCATATCGATAGTGATGTTCACGTCCTTGCCGGTAAGCGCGCCGATAGTGTCGCCGGGGACCTCCTGCTTGTCGTTGACGTTGACGGAAACGTTTATCTCGTTTTCATCCACGTTTTTAGTCTCGCCGTTTTCTATCTGCTCTATAAGCTCGCGCCAGCCATCGACGTTTTCAAGCACCGCTTCGATGGACACGTTCGTTTTTTTATCTCCCGCAACCTGGTCTTCTATATCGATAGATTCCTTTACCGTTGTGGAGATCATAGAGTTATCGGTCTTGTTGACCGTTGTTGTTGTAATGATGATGGTATCGTCCTTAACGTCCACACCCGTGGAGGAGGATGTGTTCGTTGTGGGCTCGGTGTACTCCACGGCATCCTTGCTGATGCTTTCAAGGCTCGTGCCGCGCACGTCCTCCAAAATAGCTTCGCCGTCCGCTTGCGCACCGCTGTAATATATCTTACCGAGATTTTCGCAGCGGTAAAATGCCTTTCTGCCGATGGACGTTATGTTTTTCGCAAGAGTTACCTGCGAAAGCATATCGCAGCCATAGAAAGTCCATTCGGGAAGTTCGGCTATATTCGCCTGTATCTCTGCGCTTACAAGCGCACTGCAATAGGTGAACACCTGTGTTCCCATCGACGTTACGGAGGCGGGGATGGATATCGTCTGCAAATTATAGCAACGATAGAACGCCTTTTTGCCGATCGTGCGAAGCGAGCTTGGCAAGCGGACGCTTGCAAGGCTTTCGCAGCATTCAAACGCGCTCTCTCCGATGCTTGTAATGCCCGAACCAAGAGAAAGCATTTTAAGGCTCTTGCAGTTTGCGAAAGCGAACGCGCCGATGCTCTTAACGGTGTAGGCGATATTCACGGAAGTGACGTTTTCGCACCCGTAAAAAGCGAGGTTGCCCACGGAGGTAACGCCGTTTTTAATTTCTATAACACGGATGCTTTCTGCGCTGTCGTGCCAAGGGGCGGGGTTTGTTTCCGTAAAGTTGTTCATTGCACCATTGCCCGAGATGGTGAGCGTTCCGCCCGAAAGCGACCAGGTAAGACCCGAGCCAACCTCTGCCGCGAAAGCGGCGGGAGCGAGCAAAGCCGAAAGCAGAGCAAGTGTAAGAAGCACCGCCGCAGCTTTGCGAATATTAAATTTTGTTTTTTCGCGCATAGGCGCCTCCTTTTGTTGGTGTTGACCTCATCCACCACTACGTGGTCCCCCTTCCCCGAGATTTTGCTTACGCCAAGGGGAAGGTCCTGCGGAATTGCACTCGATTGAAGTTTACGCGCCGCGAGCCCCTCCCCTCTGGGGAGGGTGGATTGCCGTCAGGCAAGACGGGTGAGGTGCTTTTTGCCTCTTCACCCACTGCGTGGGAGCTTCCCCGGAGGGGAAGCCCTTGCCTTCCCCTTTGGGGAAGGTGTCACGGTGTAAGCCGTGACGAAAGAGGTTCTAAATCGACCTCTCTTTTACTTTCAAATCGATCATTCTGCACACACCGCGCAGATTTTTTGTTATGTCCGAGTTTGGAAAGCGCAACACCTCTATACCCAAGCTGTTCAAATAATTTGTTCGCACGGCATCGTGGTGCTTACCCTCCTGCTCGTAATGCTGAGAGCCGTCAAGCTCCACAGCAAGCTTTGCCGCGGCACAGTAGAAGTCTAAAATGTAGATGCCTACTGTCACTTGGCGGCGGAATTGGTGCGGATATTTTCGCAAATATGCGTACCAAAGTTTCGACTCTTGCGGAGTCATATTTTTGCGCAATTCTTGCGCATATGGGGTTAATTTTTCGTTGTGTTTCATAGTTCCTCATCCACCACTACGTGGTCCCCCTTCCCCGAGATTTTGCTTACGCAAAGGGGAAGGTCCTGCGGAATTGCACTCGATTAAAGTTTACGCGCCGCGAGCCCCTCCCCTTGCGTAGCATACGGGGAGGGTGGTTGAGCGTAGCGAAATCGGGTGAGGCTTACACCAATTTAACTTTTGGGAACTCTTGATGTTTCAACCTTAGGATTGCTTTGCGGATAGTTATCCATTTCATTAGCTTGGTCGGTAGTTATTATCGTAGATCCCGGAGGGTCACCTGTCATATCGTCACCAGTCTCATAATAAGTTGTCGTTATAGTAACAATATATTCTCCCATTGTTTTGTCACCATCTGTATATCCAATAACCGCGCTGATTGTTTGATTACCCGTAATCGTTATTGTTTCCCCAACATCGTAAGTTGTATTACCCACTTTCCAACCCGTTATCTTATACGTTCTTGTATAAGTGGTAAGAACTTCATCTGCTTGAGTTACCATAACTATTTCACGATATTCTTGATACTTATCTGTTTTCCAGATCCATCCCTCCGTCCAAGTCTCATAATATGTAGCTATCTGACTCGGTCCGGAAATCGTCTTTTCATTTTCTGTTTTGGATTCAGATTTCTCCTCCGTCCAAGTCTGGCTACCCGGCAATGTTACGGTAAACGTACCGTCTGCCTGAGGTGTGCCTACAATTCTAGAAGGAGTTGTACCTGTAAAGCTGCTTTCAATAGATTTTATATCCGTGAAGTCAACATACGCAGGATACTGCGGCTGGCTAATTGTTACGGGATTAGACAATGTCACAGTATAATCTACTCCACCGTAGTTCACAACGATAGTTCTTACCGTTTGAATTCCTGCAGGGAAGATTTTGGGATTGGTTCTGTAAGTAGAACCATTTATACCGCCGCCAATATCTTGTTTCTTTTCTTGATTATTGGCAGTAAACTCATAAGTTCTATTATAAGTGCTGCTGGAGGCATTCGTAAATACCATCGATGCAGTAAAGCCACTGCTCGGCATACCGGACAATTTAAGAGTAACACTCGGCAAATATACATTATAGCGATTATTATCGCCGGCATAAATATATACCGCCGCACTATAATCAGTATATGTGTTAAATGCGCCTTCTATATTTTTATCATATGCAACACTACCATCGCTTCCTCTTGTACCTGTATAAAGTCGATGGGAATCCGTAGGACTTACCTCTGTTACAGTCACTGTCGGTTTATTAGACCATACCGTGAACTTAGGAGCACTGGACGGCAGTTCGCCATCGTAAGTGCCTGGATTTTCAACTTCATGACCCTGTTCATTAGCAATAAAATACGATTTCCCACCAATAGTATAATTGAGTACCGTATTATAATTACCGGCAAAAACAATAGTCGCATCAGCACTTTGATTGTAAGTTGTGCCGCTTTCAGTCATATTAACTTTAACGATACCGCCTGCATTGGTGTGAGATGCACCTGTATATCCGCCATTGGTATCAGAACCATTGTTATAGATAAACTTGAGCACAACATTATCAATACCGCTGATATGCGCGCCCGTAAAGTCAACAATACCAACACTCAAACCGGAAACCGTATGCTGCTGCATAAACATACCTGTTATATTGCCGTTTACATCCTTACCAAAGTCTTTGCTCTGTCCATCTGTAAATGATACGTGTACTTTCGCAATCACCTTTGTTGTACGCGGCTTATTTGCAAGTTCATCTTCGATAACCAAATAATGGTCTTTTGCAGCATCTTCAACCATTTCCATAACAGTCTTGCCGCTGTAAACCATATCTTCGGTAATCTCTACCGCGTTGCCGTTGCCTTCAAAGATAGGTGCAAGCGGGTCGTCCTTGAAGAAGTCTATGTCGCCGTTATCCTTTCTGTATGCAACGTTCGTTGCAAGCACCTTGGTAAGCGTCCAATAGCCATCTCCAACCGCCTTGGGTAACGTAAACTTATAGAACGTGGAAACGCTGCTTGTGTCTTCGCTTTCCAGTTTTTCGCCCTTTACAAGGTAAATCGTTGTATTTCCATCGGGGTCTGCGTGTTCAAAGAAGCCGTAAACTAACGCAGATTTTGCGTTATTAAGGCTTACTGTCATAGTTGCCGCAGGATTATCGCCTATAACGATAACTTCACTGCTGGAGTGCAATTCGCTGAATGTTGCGGGATCGCGGGAAATAGAGATAACGCTGGAAGCACTTCTTGCGTTTGTAATGGTTTCCTCGCCGTTGCTCGTTACAACAGTCGCGTTTACGAATTTATATTCGCCAACACCGTCCACAGTAATATGACCAACGTAGCCTTCGTCAGCCGCGCTCCATCTAAGGTCTGCGCTTGCGCCTTCCGTATAAGTTATCCTTGTTGCAAGACCCGTTATCTCTTTGCCTTCGCTATCGTAAACTTTCATTTTTACGTTGAAGTCGTGAGATTTGTCGTCATATATGAACTGATAACCGTTTGCTACTTCTCTGAACTCTTCTGTATTCTCGGTAATACCGCAACCGCAATGGTCAACACCGAGCGTGCCATCGTGCGTGAGCCATACGGCTACGCTGAGCTTGGTGCGTACTTCGCGCGTGTAAACCGAGCCAACCGAATAGTAAAGTCCATCGACCATAACGTTTTCAAGCGTATACGTACCGTCGGAAACGAAAGTAGCCGTACCCGTATAGTGGCCGCTGCCGCTTTGAGATTCCGTAAAGTTTATCGTTACGGCGACGTTATCTTCGTTGATGAACACACCCTTAACGCTGTTCGGGGTAAGAGTTCCGTTTTGCGCGTCATATGCGCTTATCTTCACGGAGAAGCTTTCCGTAACGTAGTCTGCAGCGGTCATATATTCGTGCGTCAAGCCTTTATCGCCGCTGAAGTCTGATACGCTGAAGCCGTGAACAATAACCTTTACCGCTTCGGCGTTACCCGTATCGACCACGTTCGTAAGCTTGCGCTCAATACCATCTGCAAAAACGCTTCGCAAGATGTATTCGCCGGGGGCGGTGAACGTAGCAGTTGCCGTCCACTTTGTCGGGTCGCTTGCGCTTTGAGTAAACTCAATAGTTTCCCCGCGTGTACCCTGCGTTGTCGTGATCTTACGCAGGAAGTTTGCCGTAATTGTTTTGGGTGCTTCGCCCTCAACAGAAAGCTCTACCGTTGTGGGGAAGGATTTATCTGTATTCGTAAAATAGAATTCGGGGTTTGCCTTACCCTGAGCATCCGTAACCTTTGCCGTTATCTTGAGCGTTTCGGACATAAGCTCTTCATCGTCAAGGGGCTGGGGCTCATAAGTGTTGCCAAACTGAAGATTGAGCTGACCCTGAATATCGGAGGAAGAAAGGACCTTGTCGTTGGAAACAACGGCACCGTCAAGATATACAAGTGCTGTGAGGAGCGTAGGTACGTTCTGCTCAAGGCTCATTATCGCGCGGATATCGTCGCCTTCCTCTGTGTCCTCGCCCGTGTCGATAGCATTTTCATCGAGCATAAGCGGAACAACGTACTTACCGTATTCGGGGAAGCAATATTCCGTTGCAAGGCTTGCCGTGGCAAGGAGGTTGCCGTTGCTGTCAACAAACGCAACCTTGAGAGCTTTGAGAATTTCAAGTATCTGTCCTATTTCACCGGGATCCGCATAAAAAGTATAGCAGCTGCCCATACCCTGTGTCGTTCTGTATTCCATTTCGGACATTGTTTCAAGCTCTTCTTCTGTCCAGATTCGGTTTGCGCCAACATAACCCGTAACCTCTTTTGTTTGGAGCTTATTGGCATCAGATTCTGCGTTTGCGGGAATCTTTACGGTGCTACCCTCGGGAGCAACCTCTTGGTTGTTATCGCGGAAGTACCATACACCATCTTTTTTATAGATCTGCTGGTCTTCCATAATAGTATCTTCGGTGGTTGTTGTGCCGTCTTCACCCTCTACCTCAGTGGGATAGGTAAGATCGACCTCATAAACCTGATATTCCGTGCCATCTATAGTAACCTTAACGTCTATATAGGTATATACAACCTCGCCCTCAAGCGTGAGGTAAGACTGCGGTGCATTTGTACGAAGCCAAAAGTCCACGGAAAGGCCGTAGGTATCCTGTGCAACGTAATCTCTTACAATTTCGGTAAAGCCAGATGCTGTTCTGGCGTTTTCTATATCCTGTGACATTATGGAATCTGTAGTTGTGGAAACAGCGTCCGTTGCAATAGGAGAGTGGATGTAAGTTACGCCGTTGTTAAACTTACTGCCAACAACAAGGTTTACGGCACCGCTCATACCGGGAAATTCTTCTTCCACTTTTTTATCAAAAGACGTTTTCTTTATCGTCAAAGTTACTTTTTCAATATTAAGACCTTTACCGCCCGAATACAAAACCTTATCAATTCTCTCGATAAGACCGTCAACGATAGTAACTCCAACACCTTTTGTTGGTTGGGCACTCTCTTTGTTGCTCAATACGCCTGCCAAAGACAAAGCTGTGCTGTAGCTTAAACTACCAAGCCAACCGTTGATAGTATTTGTTTTTCCATCTGCCGTAAGCTTAACGGTATCAATAGATACAAGGTAATCAATATAAGGTTTGATTTCAAGCCAAGTTACGCTTGCACTGCCAACGGTTTTGCCATCTTCAAATGTAACGTAACCGTCCACTTCCATTTTCTCGATATTTTCTCTTAGTCTTGTTATATCCGCAATAAAAGGAAAAAGCGCATTGAAAGTATCATCATCAGCAAGCGCGGAATTAAGCGCCTTGTAGAAATTTGTGTTTGTCGTGCTTGAACTAACATTTAATTTGTTTCCGGCATCAACGGGTTCAATACCTTCAATCCCATCACGAACAGCGTTCATATCCGCAAGAACAGTGTTGACACGATTACAAAAATCATCAACGCTTGAAAAAGTTACATAACGGGGATCATTCTTATAATTCTGCCCATATGTGTTGATTTGATAAACATCAAAAATATCAATAAGCGCGTTGCCCGCAGGAACCATAACGGCTTCATCCAAAAATACAAGCAAATCATAAAATCCTGCAACATCATCAGGGTCACATAACGTTTCATTGCCTGAAACGTTATCTATATCAACACCGGTAAGAAGCCCGTCTGCATAGGAACTGAGCAAGCCGCCTATGGCATCCATATAGCTATGATTGAGCGCGTTCAAACTTTTAAAGCTTTCATTTGCATTTGAAGCAGTTATACTTGCATTGTTCAATTTTGTGCTATATAACAAGTCCATAGCATTGCCCTGGTCTACATCTACTTCAACGTATTTAACAGAAGAAATAGCCTTTATACCCTTATAAGGGCTGCTGGTAAACGCCTTGTTATCGGGATTGTACTGCGTATATTCAAAATCAGATATAAGTGTTTTTACACGTCCGTCCACGCCGTACGTTGCTGAGTAAAGCGGATGCGCCAAAAGAGAACTTGTATTAAGCGTTGCAGGGCGCAGCGTAATATTTTCCAAGCCGTAAGAAGCATCGGAAAGGTTTACAATATTACCCCAAGTAAGGTTTTTTTGCGTTATCTGCAAATTGGAATCACCTATGGCAGAAGCAGACGGAGGAATAGCAATTACGTTGCCGTCTTCATCACGCACAGGATCATCATTTTCATCAAGCAATATATTTTGAGCCAAGGCTATTTCCAAGTTACCGTTTGCGGCAATAGTCGTGGTCGCGCCCGTTACCTCAGGGGCTACGGAGAGCGTTATCCACGAAAACGTGGACACCGTCAGCATAGCAATAGAGAACACAAATATCATAAGCGCCGCTATAACGCGCTCGCGGGCGCGTGGGAGCATAGCTTTATATTTTTGTATTCTTAATTCTGTTTCTTTCATTTTTCTGCCTCCCTTGAGTCAGCTTCATTCGGCGTTTCTTCGTTTGATTCCTTTTCGCCGTTTTCCGCTTCTATTTCCGCCAAAATTTCTTTCTTGAGCTTTTGGCGAAGCTCTTCGCGGAGCTTTTCTTCTTCGTTTTCGCGCTCCGCTTCATTTATTTCCTGCTTAATAGCTTTGATTTCTTTCGTTATCTTTTTAATATTCTCCTGCATTATTACCGTCACAAGTATTATAACCGGTACGATAACAACAGAAAAAAATCCGATCTCGTTCGTTAGTATCGAATAAAGTGTCGTTATAAACCCCTCGGGGCGCAAGATCACAATTATCTTGCCTATAAAATTTTCCTTGGTTACGTAAAACCCGTCCACGCTGTTATTGGCATCTCCTCGCGTTACAAGGAGCAGTTCGCCGTCACGGTCCTTTATTTCCGTAACGCGGTGGGTTATTATTTGTCCCGCCATATAAGATTCGCGGGAAAAAAAGCTTATAATATCGCCTTCTTTAATGCTTTCTATATCCGTCTTTTGTGAAATTATAAGCGAGCCTGCCGGCATAGTATCTCCCATACTCTCGGAAACAACGCGAAATACGCTGCAACCGAAAATAGTGACGTAGCCGTGGGTCTTTATCTGATACATCACAGTGCCGCAAAACAAAATTGCAATGGCAAGCAAAACAGAAGTCGCTATGGAAAATATCTTTTCCGAAAGCTTTCTTTCTTGCTTCGGGATATTCACTTCTTCTGTGTTCATTGCGATATATCTCCTAAATCAAAAATGTGCTTGTGCTTCTCCGCTTTCGCGGAGAAGCACTTTGTTTGTCAAATCGTTATACCTCTGTTGTCGGTTTTGTTGTTTCTGTCGTTTCTTCCGCAGAAGCCGTAGGTTCTTCGGACGGGGTTGTCGATTCCTCCGCAGAAACCGTAGGTTCTTCGGACGGTGTTGTTGATGCTTCCGTAGCAACCGTTGTTGTAGTTGCTGCTTCGGTAGATGCCGCCGTGGTAGTCACGTCAGCGGAAGATGTTGTTTCCGCCGTTTGTGCAACTGCCGTTGTTGTTTCGGCGGAGACCGTTGTGGCAGCCGCAGTCACGTCGGCAGAAGCCGTTGTGGTGGTAGTTCCCTGGGAAGTTGTTTCCGTGGGAACTGTTGTGGTTGCAGTTGCAGCAGTTGTGCCGCTTGTAGATGAACCTGTATCCCCTGTTGTGGAGGTCGGACTTTCAAGATCCTCTATTCTGTAATCGCCGGCTTTCACCGCTGAACCGTTGTAGGTACAAGTATCGTGCTTAAATCCGATATCGCCAACAACGCAGGTATTTTCAAAAGTATTGTTTTCTGCGCGAACATTAGTCTTGCCGTTGACGTAGATAGCGGATTTATTTACGATGTTTTCAAAGGATGAGCCTTCAACATAAAGATTTGCGCCGATATTTTTATCATCCGCAACCTTAAGACCGCCGTAGGAGGTGGAATTACCATTGAACGCACAGCCTGTAACTCTATAATCGGGAACATATGTTATACCGCCGTATTCATTGTCGAGGAATAAGCAATACATATTACTGCCGTCTTCGGTGAAAGAACAGTTCGTAAATGTAGCATCTCCATACGTTACAACGCCGCCGTTAAATGTACAATCAGTATATATTACAGTTTCGGCATAAGCATATGTATAAAGTGTGCCTCGATTTGCGGTCGTTTCACAAGTGCTGTCCGCTGTTTTATTATTGTTGAATACGATATTTGAGAAAGTCACGTTCGTGCTTGCTTTAATATCATTCACATAATCGTTGAGAGCGTCAAAGTTAAATCCGGAAGTTGCTCTTACTTGACCCTGCCAAGCATAACCTGTAGCAACACTGTTGAGGTTTATCTCGGCTTTACCGCTTGCCGTAGCCGATGAATCAGCACCTATAATATTGATGGTTACAGTATGATCGCTCTCATCGTCCTCGGCAACAGGAACGCTTTGGAATCGTATCTCACTGCCGAGTGTAACATTATCGTGCAATATCCAAGTTTGATTATCGGAAACGTAGTTATCCGCAGCAAGCTGTGTAAACACACCCCAAAGCTCGGCTTTGTTTTCGTCGATGATGGTGTAGTTACCTGTTGTTCCCAAAGCCAAACGTCCGTAAGATCTGTCCTGACCTTCGGGGAAAGTATGACCTGTTTGGTTAAGCTCAACTTTTTCGGTTGTGCAGTTTTTAACGACCATTTCGCCGACGTTCGCCGTGCCGACAATCTCGCCGACGCGCCAGCCGTCATCTGTGGAGTTAAGTTTTGTATTTGTTACAGTACAGTTTTCCACAACGGTATATGTCCAATCGCTCGCGCCGGCGTGACCGATGATACCGCCCGCGGAGTTTTGAGAGTTAACTGTGGAATTTTCAACGGAGCAATCCTTAACGGTAACGTAAGTTTTTACGGGACCGTCAGAAGTATCGCTGTAACCCGTAACATAACCCACAAGAGCACCCGTTCTGGAATCTTCACCGCCCGTGACCGTACTGTTTTTGAGATGGCAGTTTGTAAGCGTTATTTCCTGCATTGCATCTACGTAGTCGATAAACGCTCCGCTGCCCGTTGGATTTGTGCTTGTGATAGTGGAATTTGCGATGGTAATATTCTCTATAGCTATAGCGGAATTTCCCGCAAAGCCGCCCGAGAACAAAGGCTTCTTCAAGCGAAGACCCGTTTCAACAACGGCACCCGTTTCGTCGGTCTTTGCGCCTATGACGGTTATCTTTCCGACTCCGTGCTGACCGTCAACGTAGATGGGTTCAAGTTCGAAATCTGTGGTTTCGCTAGCCATATCAATGCTGTTGACGATCTTCATGGTTATGTCACCAAGATCATCTGTGCCATTTATCAAATTGACTATCGTCCAAAGTTCTTCACCGTTTCTTATGATATAAGCCCCGGTTTCATCTTGTGTAAGAGAAACCGCGCTTCCATCCTCATAGCCCAAGTTGCCATCCCAGACTTCGTCAAATTCAAATTCCGGAAGGTTCCAAAGCTCTTTTCCTGCCACGCCGAATCCCGCTCCGCCTGTGCTCGGAGATGTGGAAATTACCATCCAAGCATACGCCGAAATAACTATAAGTAAAACGGAAACCAGCAGAATATAGACAGATGAAAACAATCTTAGCCAAGAATGCTTCATCCGGCTGCTCCGCTTTCCGTTTTCTCGCCGTTTTCTTCGTCTTCTCCTTTATAGTTTCGGCGGTATTTTATGCTTGATTCCAAGTTATTCATAAACAGCTCAAGTTCTGCGAGCTGTGTTTTAAGTTGTTCTCTGTCTTTTTGCTTTTGCGCCTCTTCTGCGATAAGACGCTCTTTTTCCTTGCGTGCCTGTTCTTCTGCAAGGCGCGCTTCTTCCTCTGCCTTTCGGCGGAGCTCTTCTTGTTGTTTTTCCCAAAGAGCCTGCGCTTTTTCTTCTTCAAGGCGCTTTTTAAGGCGCTCGTTTTCTTCTTTCTTGCGCTGTTCCTGCTCTTCAAGTATTCTTGCCGCATCCTCAAACTCCTGCTTCTCTGCCTGAGAAAGACGAAGGTGCTCTTCCTCTTCTCTTGTTTCAAGGCGGGAGCTTATCTTACCGAACAGAGCTTCAAGCTCTCTCTTGAAGATATTTCCGCGGCGGTAATCTTCCATTTCGCGGCGCATACGCTCCGCTTTTATGCGCATTTCTTCCGCTTCCTTTTCCTTGCGGATGCGCTCCTCTTCTTTTTCTTTTTCAATGCGGAGGCGTTCTTCCTCTTCCTCTTTTTCGCGGCGCAGGCGTTCCTCTTCTTCTCTCTTGAGTCTTTCCTGCTCCTCTACAAGGCGGAGGCGTTCTTCCGCTTCTTCCTTCATAAGGTCGGATTTTGTAAGTTCTTCTATAAGCACCTTGCGTATTTCAACATCGGGAAGATCGTAATCCTCCGTTAACTCCTCTATTATTTCTTTGATAAATTTGGGGCGCAGCGTGCGCTTCTTTCCCTTTGCGGGAACGGCGACCTCTCTGCCCTTGTCTTCATCAAGATAATTTTTGAGGACGATATAGTTGAACATTACGTTGTGGAACATATCCGTCTGCAAGGTTTCGTTAACCTCGGGGGTCTGCTCTATAACGTTTATAGCATAACCGATATCATCGTATTTCTGCAAAAATTCATAAAGCTTAACTATTTCCTTGTAGTACGGATTTTTCTTTAATACGTTTGTTTTCATAAGCGCGCCCTTTATGCGCGTAGCCTTTGCAAGGGATTTTACAAAGGGCGTTTCCATAAACGCGGTAAACAAACGGTTAAGTCTTGCAATGCGCTCGAACGCTTCCCTGTGCTTGTTGTCCGTGGAAAGTATATCGTCGCGCTCTTTGATGTGCATAAACATATCCATATGGATATTTTCCGTTACACCCGTTATATCGGTCGAGAATTTCAGCTTTGCACCGAATTCGTCCGACATCGCGCCGAAGAGCGCGTCATAACGGATTCTTACAAAGCGATATGCATTTTCGATAACGGTGATAACAAGCCTGTTTTCATAAAGCTCCACAGTGTCCTCGCGCAGCTTTTGCATAAGCTTGTTGGGGCGAACGTCGCCCGTTTCCTCGTCGAAATTCTGTATCATAGAGGAGCCGTGCTGCGCCAGATGGCGCACAACGGAGGAATCGCTCTTTTTAACGTGGGCAACGTCCACGATAAGCTCATCCTCTCTGATGATATTTCTGGGGGAGGATATGATGTGCTGTATCGCGGAAAGCGCAGATTCTATGGAGTCTATCCAGGTGAAATCCAAAAGCTTTTCCATTCTTCTGTTGGAGAATTGGAACTCATTGTGCGCTCCTGCAAGCTCGTTCATAAAATACTCGTAGAACTCGGTACTGGAAAGCGCGCGCAAAACGCTTTTGGTGTATTTAAGATATATCGAATCAATAAGCGACTTTTTCTCGCTTTGTTCGTTTTGCGGGGTATTGTAAGATGATTCTGACATACCGAGCTCCTTTCGTGATGTATCAATAATTTATCAGTTTACTTTCTTGAGGTATTCGATGTAATCCTTGCAGATGCTCATCGTATTTTTGCCGAAGAGCTTGTCAAGGTATGTGGAAAACTTTGTAAGTTCTTCTTTCATAAATCCAAGGCTCAGGGACTCGAATTTACGCAAAACCTTCTTTGCTACCATAAAGTCAATGGCTTCTATTTCCGTACCGCCGCAGGCGATGTAGCAAGGAACGTAATCTTTAAGCTGTTTCATAATACGGTTACCGAAAGCAAGGCGGAAGTTTGCGATGAGGTATTCGTTCATCTGCTCCAGCTTCGCCATAGTGTCTTCGGAAATGGTGTAACTTTCTTTAGCCTCTTTGAACATTGCATTGAGGTGGTCTGTAGAGATCGTAACAGCATCCGTTTCTTCCGCTTCAAAAGCGTCCGCACGGGTATCAAGGTCGATCGGGATCGCACGGTCATAAACCTTATCGGCAACGGCGAAGGTAGAGTCGTCGTTGTTGATAGTACCGATGAACCATACGTTGTTCGGTATCTGCACCTTACCGTTTTCGATAAGGCAGGGGTCGTTGTCCCACATAGCGGAAACGATGTCTATGAGCCATTCTTCCTGGCGGGGCATTTCGAGGATTGAGAGCATTTCCGCGAAGTAATATTCAACGCGGGCGATGTTCATTTCATCGAGGATGATAAGGTTGGGATCTCTGTAATAGTTGGATTCGTAAATTGTACGAAGGAAGTCCGTTTCGGTGTATTTCTTTGTAAATTCGTTGAAGTAACCGTAAAGCTCCGTACGTTCACGCCAAGCCGGCTGAACGGAAACAACGGTGGAGTCCTTTTGAACGAACTTACCGAAAGCGTAAGGCAAGGACGTTTTACCCGTACCGGAAATACCCTGCAAGATAATGATACGCGCCGTACCGAACGCGGCTATAAAGTGTCTTATAAGCTTGAGCTCGTAGTAAAGATGGAGCTTCGATGCCGCAAAGTTGCGGAAGCGTTCGCAGAACTGCGGAAGCGTTATATCGTTATCATAAACGGGATGTTGATATTCCGTCTTGTAGAAGTTATCCACGGAAGTAAGACGGAAGAAGCGGCTCGTTGTGGGGTCAACACACGGAGAGAGGGGTGTGTTGCGGTTGGGGTTCGCGGAGGAGAACTCTGCTTCCTCCCCTTCCTTTTCTTCCTCGGGAAGCTCGACCTCGCCGGGCTTGCCGCCAAGCTCCGCCAAGCGCATTGCAAGCAGCTTATCTTTTTCGTAATTTGCGCGGATAAGCTCTCTCTGCAAATTTTTCACCTGCTTTTCCATTTCCTCAAACTTTTTAACGGGAACGCGGAAACGGAATATTCTTTTAAGAAGCTTCACAAGAAGTATAACCAGCACAACTATCAGCGCGATAAGCGCGATGTTTGCAATAAGCAGGAGTATCCAGTCCGTTCTTGTGAACTCGCTTTCGTTCGCCTTGATGATCTCCATTCTGCCGGGGAAGTTCAGCAAGCGCACAAAGAAGTCCCATATCGCGCTGAATATATCAAGAAAAGCGTAAAACACCATCCCTATATCCTGAATAAAATATCGCAAAAAATTATCCATTGCCAAACTCCTCTTTGTTCTCTATCGGAGGTCTTTATTGCTCCGTTTTGTCTTTGTTTTCGTCTTTATTGTCGGCGGCCGCGTTCTGCTTTGCAATGTCCGCCATAAGCTCTGCCTTGAGCTTTTCGCGCAGCTCGGCTTCTATTGCCGCCCTGCGGATCTCGTCTTTTTCTTTTTCGTCTTTGATCTGTGTTTCAATGAGGTCTTCCGTTCTGCCTCTTTCCTGCTCGTACTTGATGAGCATCTTCACGTTCTGGTATTCAAACAAAACGCGGAAGAACTGTACAAGGTGGAATATGAAGAATATAAGCACGGGGATGATAACGAGAAGGAAGAATCCCGTGGGTGTCTGAAGGTAGTCCACAGCCTTACCCAAGCCGGGAATACGCATACCCGTCCACTTACCGACAACGTCGGCTGCGTGTACGTTGTTGTAGTCGGCGGTACCCGCTTTATCGCCCGACGTCTGGAATGATGTAAAATTATTTATGCTTTCGGGATAGATAGCCGTAATTCTATGGGTATTGAGGATGAGCTGACCCTGCTCGTTCGTCCAGAACGTGATAACGTCACCGACCTTGAGCTTTTCAACTTCTTCGTTGCTCTTGATCGTCGTATCAATAATAAGGTCGCCCGGTTTAAGCGTGGGGTACATAGAGTCTGTCTGAATAGAAAGGAAGCTTATGCCGAAAATGCTGGGGATGCCGCTTCCCGATGTGGAAACGAAAGAAATATACGTGGAAAACGCCGCCAAAATGATCGCTACTATCAAAAGCACGTTTACAACGATGTTTATTATCTTTTTGACGTCTTTTTTGTTTCCTTTTTTGTTTTCATTGGGGTTTTTAGCCGCGCCTGTGTCCGCAGGAACGGCGTTAGTTTCTACTTTATTTTCCATAACTCTCTCCTAAAATTTTTATTATATATTTATTATGCTCTCACATAAAAATTTTCTTATTTGATCTCTTCTTCTTCAAGGCCTGTATCGGGCTTTCTTTCGGCGTGGAACTGCACGTTGGCAAGCATCATTGCTTCCTTGCCGATCTCGTTTGTGCAGTCAACGTCCTGCCCCTCAAGCCAAATATATATATCTATCTTTGCAGTACAGTTTTTGTCAAGGTCGAAAAGATGGTTATCGTCCAAAAATTCGCCGTAATTGAAAATCACAACGCCCTTTTGCACGGGGTCGGCTTCAAGCCACGCGGTGGATTCCTGCCTTATAAGGCGGTCTGCCGGGACAAGACTTTCCGTGCCGTCCATACTCGGGGTCGGTTGATAATCAGTGGTATAATCGAGGTGGTTATCGCAGTTGGGTTCGTATATAACGAACAAAGGCTCTTCATCAATTTGTTTGCCGTCCGGGTCGAAGCGCGTAATACGGAAACCAATTCTCATTGCGCTTTGTGCGCCCTTGCCGCCGTTGTTGTGAATAATTTCTTCATCGTTCCAAACGGGCGTGCCGACAAGGTACGTGCCGGAATTTTCTATATTTTTGGAAAGCTCCACTTCAACGTCCTCGTCCGTGCGGGCATAAACGGTAAACGCAACGTAATAACCGTAAGTGCCCTCTCGGTTGGCGTTTTGAGCATCGTTAAGCTCTTTTGAAATGGAAGCTATTCTGCCGTCCAAACCGAAGTTTGTGGCGTAAAAGGTTTTGCTTGCATTGGAATAGGTGACGGGTTTAAGCGTGGAATTTTGCGTAAATTTTTTGTTATAGTCGAGGTGCCACCCCCAAGCGTCCTCGTCCTCGGAAAGCTCCCAGGAAATTTGCAAGCCGACGCTGCTGTTAACAAACACAGCCATATCGTTAACCTTGGGAGTTTTGCTTAAAGAAAACCAGGTATAGGTTGCTGTGGAGAGTAAAACAAGCAAAACAAGCATACCGTATAAAAGCTTTATGAATATGTGTCTGCGCTTTTTTTGTTTAGTTGTGGAAATTGCTTGTGCGCTCAATTTTATTTTCTCCTTTCATTGGTTTTTTGCGGTGCACCGCCGTGTCGAGCAAAGACCTACACTCCAAATCAGCCTTTGCTCAAATTCGGTGTGACCACCGTACAGAGCAAGAAGCCCTGTACGGTGGTTTACAAAACATTCAGTTGTTGCGATAACGCACATCTATGTATCACCGCATTTCTTGTTTAATCCGTGTAGGGATTATTAGCCGTTATCGGCTGTTGTAGTAGAAGTTGTTGTAGTTTCCGTCTGACCCTGAAGATCCGCATAAGGCATAGCTTTAAGTGTCGCATCAGAGCTGAACTGGAGGTTAAGTGTACCAGTCATAGAAAGATCTTCTGTGCCAACATCTCTGCTTTCAACTGTTTCGCCATCAAGGTAAACGTATGCAGAAATAGCTGTCTGCTGGTTCTGCGTGAGTGCGCAAAGTTCCATCTGGCCTTTTTCATTAACAGTTTTTATTTCCCCAAAGGATATGATCTGTATCGTTTCCGTACCTGTACCTGCAGCGCCATCACGATCCAATGTTGTAAGCGTATATTCACACAATTTTACTTGTGCAGTAGCGGAAGTACCTGTCGTCTCAACGTTATTGTTAGTATCAAGTCTTGCCGCAGCTATAACCTTGCCATTTGCATCGGTAAACACAATGCGGATATGTCCCATAAGGTTGAGAATATTATCTACGGTAAATTTTGTATCCGTAACGTTAAACGTCATTGTACTGCCTTTACCCATTGTCTCGGATACACCGTTTTCGGAATATATACGGTTAGCGGGAGTTGTCTGCAACATAAGATTGGAGCTTGCTGCGTTCGTACGGAATGCAAGGTCGATTGCATATCCGTAGAAGTTAGAAAGCTTTTCATCCACAGCACCTTCGCGAGGATCAGGCTGAGGAAGAGGCAATTTTGCTCCACCAAGAATATACTTGTCTGCATCTGCAACAGTTGTCTTTATGCTGATAGGCATATCAGAAACTGTAATACCCATAGCCGTTACGTCAGCTCTGAAAGAAGCATTCATATTATTTGTAAGCTGTGCAATATTAAAGAACAAACCGGATTCTGCATTTTCAGCAGTTGCCTTAGGAATTTCTACAATAACCGCACCTTCAGCTATAATACTGCCGGCCAAATTACTTACTGCGTCCTTATCAGACATAATTATGTTACTTTTAGGCGTGCCGTTAACTATAACATTATTAACAACAACGAGATGGCCGAGAATAGCAACAGCTTCATCTTGAGTTGCAGCCTCTTTATTGTCAACATCGTTATATGCAGTCACTGCTGCGTCAATATCGCTCTTAATTTTAAGATACGAATTATACACTGTTTTCAAGGCATCGGGAACTGTCACAGTTACGCCTGTTTCACCTACAACAAAATCCGCAGAGAGGTCAGGGAAAGAGCCATCATCACAATCGTTGATAATTGCATTTTTGATAGCAACGAATTCTGTATCAGACTTATTGGGAACAGCCGCAGCCGCAGCCGCAATAAGATAATACTTCATTGCCTCTTCAAGATGATCTGCAACACCGAGAACTGCCGCAGTACCTTGCGTAGCAGGTGTACCAGCCAAAGCCGTAAGCATATTTCCTACAGCAGTAATATCAAACGAAGTTTTTTCTTCATCAAGGCTACCGAGGATAATATCTATCAAGGCCTGACCATTGGCTGTCAAAGATGTTTCAGCTGTAACTCTTGCGCTGTTAAGACTAGAAGAAACCTTAGAAACCGCATTGCCCCAATCAAGCTGCTGCTGTGACATAGAAGATACAGTACCAATAGCTCTTACGCCTTTGGCAGTAGAATTTCTGTCAAAGTTTTTCGTTGTAATATTGTATATACCTGCAACGCCGTCTGCATTTACGGATTTTATACGTCCGTCATTTCCACATGTGGGAGTACCCAATATGCCACCACCGGCAAGCAAGCTTCCATTGTCAAGAGCCAATACAGAAGGATAGAGTGCTATATTATTAAGACCATAGCCTTCATTGGACAAATCAACAATATTACCCCAAGTCTTATTTTTTTCTATAGCACCCAAATTGGAATCGCCAACATTGGAACCAATGTTATCATTACCCGTATAGAGCGCGATTTCAAGGTTACCGTTAGCACCTACAGCTGTGTAGATACCCGTTACTTCGGGCGCTGTGGAAAGTGTAAACCACGCGTAAGACGAAGAAATAACCATAAAGAACGCAACCAAGAGCATAGCAACTGCTGCCATAAGTTTACTCTTGATGTTTAAAAAACTTTTTTCACGAGTTTTTTCCATTTTTGATTTTTTCTCTCCTTTTCAAAGAAATTTTTTATTACAAATTTGCGGGGTCGGTGTTGGAGTGCGCCGCCTTCGCAAACAGTAAACTGTTTTAGGGACTTTAACTAGTTAAAGTCCGAGTTTTTTATCTTTTCTCTTTCGCCTCCCTCCGGGAGGGAGGTGGCACGAGCCTTTGCGAGTGACGGAAGGAGAACGCGTGAACATCAAATTTTCACAATACTTTGATGCCGCGCAGGCTCCTCCACCGCTTCGCGGAGCCCCCTCTCGGAGGGTGCCTTTTTAGAAAAGAGGTTAAGATCAATAATCCTTCTCGGTCACGAGCTTGAACGTGACTTCCACGCCAAGGTGTCCGCCGATAAGCTCGTTTGTGCAATCGGGGTCGTTACCTTCCAGCCACAGAACGACTGTGTATTTATGTACCTCCTGCGGTACTACGTCCGGCACCGTTCCCGATGTTATAACGAAGTCAGATTCAAAAGGTATGGGATAGAAATGGTAAAGAGGCATAACCTCGTCATCATTCCTTTCCACTTCTTTATACTGTTCTTCGGGGTATTTTGCAGTTTCATAGAACGGGCAAGTACGGAAACCCGTATGTTTGCCTCTTTGAGCCGCCTCCGCCACGACCTGCGCGTTCGGAATGACTTCGGAGCCGCCGTTGTCATCCGCGTGTGCATAGAACGTCATTTCGCCGTCGCGGAAAAGCATTACCCAAACCGCTTCGGAAAGGTCCTTACTTTCCGAGTTTATCGCTATCTGATAATCATAGCCAACGGTGGATGCACCGTCGTTTCTTATGTAGAAAGTGTAAGCAAAGTACCTCTCCCCGTTGTGGGAACCGTCTATCATATCAACGTTTGCGGGAATATCGGTAAACGTAGTGTCAAGGGTTCCTTCCACAGGCATACTGTAGAGATACGAGGTGGGATTGTCGAACGTCTTCGTATCGCTGATGGTAAAACCCTCGCGGAAGAGTTCGTTAGTGGTGTTGATGGTGAAGTGTCCCCTCATTCTTGTGATAAGGGACATAAGGAAGAACGCCGTCAAGAGCGCCGCCAGCGCACCAAGGAGCGCCCAAAGCCATCTGCCGCGCAGAAGCCACGGCAATATGCCAAAGAATTTTCGCTTATCGAAGTATAAGCCGAGGCTCGACGCGGTAAGCTCGAAATCCTTTTTGCTCTTGAGACCCGCCGCGCGCATTTCGCGGCGAAGCTTTTTTCTGCCGGCTTTTATCTCCCGAACCTCTTTTTCGGTCAGGACGACACCGGCACGCTTTTTCTTAAAAAGCCTTTTTTGTTTTTTCTCCGTCGCTATAGCGGACGGAGCTTTTTCTTTCTTACTCATTGCGTTCCCTCAAGAGAGATTCTTTTATCATCTCGTCTTCATCTATGGGGTGGCTCATTGCGCTTGCGCGGTGAACGCCGCAGGCGGCAAGCCAACGCTGTGCATCCTCGCTTTCGGCAGGATCGGAATAGAGCGTTATTTCCTTTTCCGCAAGGAGGGCAATGGCGTCCGCCGTTTCGTGCTTGAGGTGGGATGCCGCGCTTACGCGAACGTGAGTAAAGCCTGTTTCAATAAGCTCCTGCGCGGGAATCACCGCAGGATCCCAGCCATCCAGCATTATTGAAATATCGTTTTTGATATAACGCTTAACTGTATCCTTGCCGTCCTTGTCAAGCTCAAGGTATCTTATCTGGGGAATGGCAAGCACAAGCTTCTTTTTATCTATGGGCTGATCCTTCCAAAGCTTCTGGAAGCGCGGAAGTTGTGTTCCCTGCGCGAAGAACGAGGGTATCATATGAAGCACTATCGCCTCAATATCGAGCTTGCAGTTTTCGATACGAAGAACGGCATCCGCCGCTTCGTAAAGGAAGTAGAAGGTCATATCCTCCACGAGCTCAAGGCGAAGGAGCTGTTCCTCAACGTCTGCGATCTCCTCTTTTTCGCTCGGGTCTTCCGCGATGCCGCCGAACCACGGGATAGCCTCGTAAGCGACGGTGCTGCCGCTTTCGCGGTTTACAACGGCACTGTAATCAAGACCCATCGGGCGGTCCTTTCTCTTTTCGACAAGGGGAATGGTTTTGGGAATGGTCAATGTGTATGGGAGGTATTTTCTATATACCGCGCGGCATTTTGCGCGCGCACTGCGGAGCACGTCTATAAGCTCGTGGGAGAAGGCCTTGCCGCCCTCTGCAAGGAGCTTTTCGTATGCTTCCGCAAACGGGTCCTCGGATTTTGTTTCGGAAGTGAGGCGGTCAAGCTCCTTGGCAAGTCCCACGACCTGCGCTATGGGGCTGATCTCCGCGCCCTTTCTGCCGTCCGGGTAGCCCGTGCCGTCCCATCTTTCCATATGCTGTCCGCAGGTCTCGCGGATCATAAGCCAAGGTATGTTTTCCGTCGGAGTTTCCTCCGGAGTGTCCGCACCGCGGCGGCGCGTTCTCTGGCGGAGCGTCTTTTCCTGAAGGCGCGCCACAAGAAGTCTGCCGTCGGAGGTGTATTTGCGGTAGAGCGCCTGCTCCTCCTCGGTAAAGTCGCTCTGCCATACCTGATATTCCGCAGGGACGAGCGCTTTGCCAAGCTGGTGGTACATACCGCATTTATACGCGAGCTCGGCGTATTTGCCGTTCATACGTTCGGCACCTTCCGCCGTTTGTGTTCCGTAAGAGGAGGCGCACGCCTGCACAAAAAGCACTTGCGCGTATGAAGCAACGCGAACGGATTGCTGTCTTATAACAGGGGCGAGAGCGCGGAAAGCCTCATCCCACGTATCATATTCTTTTCGTTTCCAGGTCTGCTCTTTCACAAGCTGACTCCTTTCTTACATTCAATGTATTTGGATAAGCCGAATTGTTAGCCTTTCTTGGACGTCAATTTAGCAAGTTTTTCCTTTTTACAAAAGTAAATGTGCCCGTGCTAAAGTGCTGTCACGGACACATTTACGATCAATCATTATTTGTTGTCTTCCTCAATGCTATAATTTACAAGGGGAGTTGTGTCCTTATGATTATTTTTTTTACGAATAAAATAAACAACTGTAAGTACAATAAACGCCACGTTTATAACTGCACTGATTATGAGCAATACCAACCATACGTTATGGGAGGTCTTGTTACAGAAGGGTTCTGTAGGTTCTGTGGGAACTTCAACCGTTACTTCAACGGGAACTTCCACGATAACCTCTTTAGTTACTTCAACGATCTTTTCTACTTCTTTAGTTACTTCAACGATCTTTTCTACTGTTTCGGGAGGTCTGTTAACGATCTCTGTAAGAGCAGCTACAGCAGAAAGAAGTGCGTTTGCAGCATCGTCGATGTCCTTCTGAACGTTGGATGTAAGCATTTCGTTAGCTGTGTTTACAGCGTCAACGAAATCTTTCCAAGCCTTTGTATCGTCATTCTTTACGAAGAGCTTGCCTGCTTCATCGATAGCCTGAAGGAGCTTTGTGCGATCAAGCTTTACAAGAGAAGCGATTGCTGTTCTGAGCTTGTTTGTGCTTGCGTCAACTCTAACCTGGCTTGTGCTCTTGAGGTTTGCGCGAGCTTCGTTGAGAGCTGCGAGCATTGCTTCCCAGCTTTCAGCTGTGTAATCGTTCTTGTTAAGCTCGTTTGCGATCTTGATCTGTTCGCTGAGCTTGCTGTAGTCGATAGTAACTACGGGAGTAGCCGCAGCAACTGTTACCAAGTGAGCTTCGGAGAACGTGCCCATAGAGCCGTCCTGCATAACCTTATCACCGCTGATTGTTACAGTAGCTGTGTCACCGATGTTTGCGCTGCTGCTGATAGTGCATTTAACTGTAACAACGTATGTTTTGGGAGCTACGGAAGTAACTGTGAAGAAGCTGTCCGTACCTGTGCTCATAGCGTCTGTAACGGAAATCGTGTAGCTGGAAATAGCGTTGCCGCTAACGGAGATCTTACCGTTGATACCCATAACACCGGATACTGCTGTGGAAACGGTAACTGTTGCACCGCGCTGGCCGCTTGCGCTTGCCGCGGAAACGGGCAAGCACAAAGCGCAGAACGCAAGTGACAAAACTAATACAAGTATTAAAGCTTTATAAAATCTTTTCATCATTCTGCCTCCAAATTAATTGTTTTCCAAATCGGAATTATAAGAATTTTCATCCCAAGATGTGTACTTGATAGCCATCTTGTAAGTATCGCCTACGTTAATAGCATCGTCGCCGTTGAGGTCTGCTGCGAGCAAGCCTGCTGCGTCGAGTGTCTTAACGCCTGTGTAGTGCTGTGCAACTGCGTAAGCGTCACCGATATTTGTAACGCCGTCTGCATTTGTGTCACCCATAATGATGACTGTGTACTCTGCTTCTACAGAGCCCTTTGCGTTGCTTGCAACAACCTTAACCTTGTCGCCGTTGCAGATAAGACCTGTTGTCTTTTCTGTGCCGTATTTGTCAAAAACAGTAATAACTACAGTGTCCGCGCCGGGAGCGTTGAAGATGAGGTGTGTTACGTCATCAACGGACCAGCCTTCGGGAGCAACGTCTGCGAAGATGAAGTCGCCGTCAACTTCCCAGCCTGCTACGATGTCGGAGCTTACGCCGAGGTCGATAACGGGATCTTCGATAACGATGTCGCCTGCTTCGGAGAAGAGTGTAAGTTTGAATGCGATGTCAACGTTGTAGCCCTTTACGTTTTCGCGTGTGAACGCGTATTCGTAATTTGTGCCTGCAACCTTAATTGCGGAAAGCTTCGTTGCGGGACCTGTGATATCGAGTTTTGCAAAAACTGCGCCTGCGATATCAATAAGATCGCCGTAAACAGCTTCAAGGTCAACAACGTCGGCGGATGTGAGGCCGAGTTTTGTGAGCATAGTTTCACAAGTTGTGGAAGAAAGTGCTTTAATAGCTGCGATGAGCTGAGCTGCTGTTGTATTGTCAAGAGCAGCTGCGAGAGCTTCGTAATTGCCGTTGTCAAAGTAAGTTGCAAGGGCTTTTACAAGAGCGTCTTTTGCATTGCCTTCGGGCATAGCGTATGCAACAGCTGTGCCGATGAGGGCTGCATAGTTGTGATCGGAGGAGAAGTCAACTTCAATGTCAGCGGACGCTTCGTATTCAACGTCGAGTCCTTTATTGTAGTTAACGTCTGTTACGTTGAGGTAGAGGTTGTTTACAGTAACCGTGTTTGCAAGGCCATCGCAAAGCTCTGCAAGGTCAGCTTTTTCATCCTCTGTACCAACAACTACTATGGAGATAGTGCCGTTTGTTTCAACGTTGGGAACTACGTCAAGTGTGATGTAGCCGTTTTCAACTCTCAAGGGAGAGATATCCCAAGCCTTTGTGGAATAATCGTAGGAAGCAACGGGTGTGCCTGTTTCAACAGCAGTCTTGAGAGAAGCGAAATCGTAAACGTCTGCAACAACTGTGTTGATGAAGTTTGTAAGAGCAGGCCACTTGATGAAATCAAGAGCTGTGTTAACAAGGTCTGCCTTTGTGCTTTCGAGGTAGCTTACGGCATCATAAAGTTCAATGCTGTAAACTTCTTCGCCGTTCAAAGACATCTGAGCATTTGTGAACATATTGAGCGCTATGTCAAACGCAACGTCAACGAGAACGGGTGTATCGAGAATAGCGGATGCATCGGAAATGATGTCTGTGGAAACAGCGGGATAGAGTTCCTTGTTAAGGAAGTCTGCGGAAAGGTTGATAGTAACGTTGCCGTTTTCTTCAACTACCGTATAGAGCTTGCTGGAAACGTAGCCCGTTTCGCTGATTTCGTAGCCCTTGGGAAGCATTGCTGTAACGTCGCAGGAGTATTTACCGCCCGTAACAACAACGTTGCCGGAAAGGTTGCCGTTTACAGCGCCGCATTCTGTGGAAGCAAGGCTGTCAACGATTCTTACAGTACCCTTAGCCACGATATCGCCGTTAAGAGTTTTACCGTTGAGGTTGATAAATACGTTATTGTTTATAGTAACAGCTTTGTCGAGAACAACGTCGGAGAGAAGAACCACTACTGCGTTGTTGCCAAGACCTGCGAGAACTGTGCCGAGGTCGCCTGTTACAAAGAATTTGTTCGTGATGCCTGCTGCGCTGTAGTCAAATACGATAGCATCGTATTCTTTGTCAAGACCGTTGACCTCGATGGCGAAGTCAACCGTAAGACCTTCGCTGTCTGCGCCTGCTTCAGCGATGAACTGAAGGAGAGCTTCGTCAAGACCGAGAGCAACGAGCTTATCACGGATCTGTGCGCTTACAGAGCCTTCGTAATATGTGCTGTCGCCTTCGAGCTTAATTGTTGTAAGGAGATAGTTAACGGCTTTGCGAACGAGTTCGAATGTATCGCCGTATTTGGAAAGGTCAATAGTCTGACCGAGCTTCGCAGCCGTAGCCTCGATAGCATCTACCGTGAAGTTGGGGTCTGCGAAAATGTCTTTTATAAGGGATATCTCGTATGCGAGGTTATCCTTTGTATTCATAGCAGTTACGTCTGCAAGGTCTACTCTGCCTGTGATAGCCATCTGTGCAAGGTAGTATGCATATACTGCTCCGGGAACGTTGATGGAGAGAGTGTATCTGCCGCCGCTGCACTTAACGTCAACAAAGGAGCTTGCGGATGTAAGAGCTGTGTCAAGCTGCTTGAGAGTTTCGCCGCTGCCGCTGAGAGTGATGTAGAGGTCGTAAACGTTTGTAACCTCATCAAGAGCGAGCGTAGATGTGATAAGCTCTGCGCCAACCGTGTTGCCGCCGGCAATGGACGTATAACCATTAAGAGCCATGGGCTTAACGTTGCCGTTTGCGTCTATAGCCGCTGTGAGCTTAGAAAGGCTGAAATCGCTGTCTGCGATCATATCGATAACAGTCTGGATGGAAACGGAGAGACCGTTCCAGAATTCATATCCGCCAAGGTAAACGTAATCTGCGCTTGCAATGGCTGTGGACATATTCTTAACGGCAGACATAAGAGCATCCTGACCTACTGTTGCAACGGAAGCGTCCACGTTGAGAACGAGAACGATCTTGCCGTCTGCATTTTCAAATGCGGAGAAGGAGATGCCTACGGACTTGAATGCATCGTTAAGAGCTGTTGTGAAGTTGATAAGATCTTCGCGGGAAAGTACAACCTTTTCGCGTGTGATCTTAAGTGTGCCGTCTACAAAGAGTGTTTTGAGTTCATCGGGTGTGAACGTGATGCTTGTGCCCTGAGCAACCTCTTTGCCGTTTACCTTGTAAACGTATTTAGCACCGCTTTCCGTGCATACGGGAAGCTTAACTTCCGTCTTATCGGAGTAGATAGTAACGGGAGCTTCATCCTGGATCTCAACTGTGTAAGATTTGGGAGTGTATGTGATCGTAATAGTCATAGCACCGCTAAAAACGTCGCCCTCGGAGGGGATAGTGCCTTCAACTTTTACGTCATAAAGAGCTTTGTCTATTGTAAGCTTATTCTGAAGCGTTGTGATAAGGTCATTGATCTTATCAACGTCATTCTTCGTAAGCTGCTGGCCTACTGTGAAAGTAAGGCTATCTGTTGCGGACTGACCGCCGAGAGGTTCGCCGTTGGAGCCGTAAGCCGCAACGTTTACAACGATTCTCTTCATACCGGAAACCGTACCGCTTACGTATTCGATAAGCTGTGCGGAGTTACCTGTGCCGTAATCCTTCGTTGTGCCCTTTGCAGCCGCGATAGCGGAAGCGAGCTTCTGAAGGTCATCAAGGCTTGCGTCTGTATCGATATAGGAGTTTATATCGAGAACGCTGAGCTGTGCCTTGTAGTTTGCAAACGTCTCATCGATATCTGTGATCTTATCAACGTAATCCTGTGCGTTGCCGCCGATAATGGATGCGTTTGCAAGGATGAAATCGTCAAGATAATCGTCAGCTGCGATAACTTCAAAGTAATTTGCAAGAGCTTCGATCTCTGCTTTAAGTTTCTGAGCGTTTGTGCCCTGATAGAGATAAGCAAGACCGCCGTTCTGGTAATCTGTGAGAGATGCAAGAATGTAGAAGCCGTTTGCGCCAAGGCATTCATTTTTCATAGCAGCGGCAGCGGCTTTTGTTTCCTGCTTGAACTGGTCTGTGTTCGCGATCAAGTTGAAGAGAGTGCCCGCTATACCGTTAAGAGTTGTAAGGTTGCTGTAAACCGTACCGTTCTTATTGGAAAGAGGATCGAGAAGAGCCTTCTGTGCATTTGCTTCTGTTACGAGTGTGTGAGGAAGATTTATGTAATCATCCGTTTCACCTGTAGCAAACTCAAGCTTGTATGCAACCTTGATCTCTGTGATAGTGCCTGCGTAATCAAAAGTTTTTTCTGTAGCACCGTTGAATACGGCTGTAGCGCCCGTATCCTGTGTGCCGTTATAAACGTAACCGATATAGGGAACCCATTCGAGGTTGCCAAGACCGGAAGCGAGTTTCTTCGCGGATACCTTGTATGTATCTTCGTCAACAGCAGATACTTCAACGAGTTCTTCGTCAAGACCTACGGGTGTTCTGTAGTAGATCTTGTCGCTCTTGATAGCTGTGGAATAAAGAATGGATTTAGCACCTTCGCTGTATTCCGTTCCGGGGAAGTAGCTGTTAGCAATAACTTCGCGGAGGAAATAGCCTACAGTTGCCTTACCCTCTTTGCGAGTGATAACCGTGTTACCTGTTACGCGGTATGTGATACCTTCGCGCATAGGATCGCCGTTTACAGTATAGTCGTAAGATTTGGAATTGTCGAAGTTTTCCTGAGCGTACGTTTTAAGTGTCTGAACGTAACCGTAAGGAACTTCTGTAACATTGCCGCAGAAATCGAGGCTGTAGTTAACGGGTACGAAAGTAACCGTGCAAACTGTGTCAGCCGTGAGAGTGTCTGCAAGACCTGCGTAATCTACAGTGTAATTTGCTTTGTTAATGCCGTAGCCCTTTGTTGCTTCATCGGCATTCCAAGCATCCATAGCATCGTTAATAACTGTTGTTCCAAGGATAGCTGCAATAACGTCAGTCTTTGCTGCGTTCTTATCGAGCGTAACAACAACTGTTTTATCGGAAGCAACGGGTGTGAGGACCTTGCTGTCCGCAACGTCGCCTTTAACAACGTTTGCCTGAACCTTAACAGTTACGTTGAACTGGTCAACGCCCTGCTTAAGTGTTACGGAGCCTGCTTCATATGCAGCCTGCTGTACGAGCTCGCCAACGTGAGATATAGTGCCGCCCTGTGCAAGTTCAACTACTGCATCGTTAAGAGCAGAAAGCTCTGCCGGTGTAGCTGTATCTTTGATGAGGTCGTGGTTGATAAATTCCCAGTTAGAGGAATCAACAGCCACAGCACTCAACTTTTCAGCAATATTTTCAAGGGTGCTGAAGCCGTTTTTGTACAACGTAGCCTCTGCCACGCCTAAAGTTCCCATACTTACAAGGAGATCAATCGAACCCATAATAGTTCTAAAGCTGGATTTTGCATCAACAAGAACTTCAATAATATCGCAAATTCTTTCAAAAGCTTCTTTTACTTTTGCGCCATTAGCGAGCATATACTCAACCTTGTTTTCGGCTGCATTATATTCTGCAATAAGCTTAGATATTTCAAGCTTATTGCCGTTTGCAACGTATTCCGCATAGAGCTTGCCCATTGCTTCGCGAGTATCACCGGGAGCAAGGCTTATGTTGCCGGAGCCATATGAAATACCGGGTGTGTGCAATTTGTAAAGCTCGGGAATTGCAGTTTCAATAAGTTCGATGTCGCCTGCAAGACCTGCAACGGCATTCATATTAACGATACCGTTGGAAAGGTACATCGGAGCGTTAACAAGAGTCTGGAAGAGGTTGGAAGCGATCGGAACGGAAACAACGTATGTAACTTCTACGCTGTAGTTGTTACCTTCGTAAGTGAAGGCGCCCTTGCCGTTCGCGTCAAGAACGATGTCTTCAGCACCGCTAGCATAAACGAGCTGAACCTTTGCAGGCTTCCAAACATAGTTGCCGGAAGGATAGTCCTTAATTTCAACCTTGCGGTTTTCTTTGTCTATGATAATAAGGTCTGCCTTATCATCATCCGTCGGAGCCGTTATAATATGTTCGTTTCCGACAAGTGCCGTGCAATGCAAAACAGCTTTTTCGCCATCGCTCAAGTAGCTGTCCGCATAATCGGCAATGATTTTCGCATCGGTAATACCCGATACAGAACCTGAGAGCGTAATCATTCCATTGTTTCCGGTCGCAAATACGCCTACATTGATGCAGCCGGCGAGAAGCGCGATCGACAAAACCATAGAAACTATACGCAAAATTGATTTTTTCACAGTTCTTTCCCCCTAAATTTATTTGTTTCTTATTGTAAAACCGCGTTTTCAACCATTTTTTCGCACATTTTTTACCAAATTGACTTAAAAGCTGTCAAAAAGGCGCAAATCCTACAATAAAGACACGTATAACTATACCTATAATAGCATTTTTCATCTTTGATGTCAATATTTTTTTAAAATTCTATGAACAAATGCCACTCCAATTTATTCCTCATAGAGGTATATTTGGTATCCGTGATATATTGTCCTATTTTTGTATTTTATTTATTTTTAAATATACTTTCATTTATTATATATACGCAACAGCACCCGTATTTATCTCTTTTCCGCGCGCCTTTTTTGTCCGTATTCTCTTTTTATTACGCCCAAAATTTTAACTTTGTATGAATTTTTATATAAATTTATTGACAAGTTATAGAATAAGTGATACAATATTCTCACAAGATAAACCGAGGTGAATTTATGAAAAAAAGCGTATATTCCGTAGTTCTTTCCGATGACGTTATTGCAGAGGTGGACAGACTTGCATATATCAAAGGGACAAACCGTTCAAATATGATAAATCAGATACTTGCAGAGTACGTTTCGCTCACGACGCCCGAAAAAAGAATAAACGATATCTTCGATGAGCTTTCCTCTCTGCTCTATGCAGGAGAAACGTTCAGGGAGCTTTCTCCGCGTGCGCCGTCCGTTATGTCCATACGTTCCGCGCTCTCTTACAAATACAATCCCACCGTAAAATACACAGTGGAGCTTTACAAAGCCCCCAAAGGTCCCTCTCAAGGGGAGATAAGAGTTTCCACAAGAACGCAAAACTCCGCACTCATTTTGGAAATGCTTCATTTTTATAATATATGGGCGGAGATCGAAGCGCGTTACGGTTTTTCGGGAGAAAATTCTTTCGAGGACGGAGTTTTCCGACGCCCGATAATCCTGCGCGAAAGTCCGATACAAAACGCGGCCGCCAAAGCTTTGCCTTCCGCAGGGGAAATGATAGCGGAATACATTTCTCTTTTCGATACGTCAATGAAAGCTTATTTCTCTGAAAGTTCGGACTCCACACAGAAAATTTTCAATCTTTACTATGACTACATTTTGGAAAATCAAAAAATAATATAATATATTATAATATTAAGGAAGAAGTTTTATAATTTTTATTAAAAGGAGATGAAAATTATGAATGCAGAAAAATTTACACAAAAATCTATGGAGGCTCTTCGTCTGGCGCAGACAACGGCGGCGGAAAACGGAAATAATTCGGTAGAAGAAGAACATCTTCTTTTCGCCCTTGTTTCCGGAGAGGAAGGCCTTGTCGGAGAAATTTTTAAAAACCTCGGCGCATCCGCAGAAAATATCAGGAGCGCACTCGATTCCGCAATATCAAAATTCCCCAAGATAAGCGGCGGAGGTTATGACCCCTCGCGCATTTATATTTCAGGCTCGCTCGACAAAGCTCTCTCGGCAGCGGAAAAGCAAGCGGCACAAATGAAGGATGATTACATTTCCGTAGAGCATCTTCTCCTCGGCATAATGGAGCATCCGACGGAAAGCATCAAAAAAATATTGAATTCTCAAAGCATCACGGTTCCAAAGGTGCTTGATTCGCTCAAAAAAATTCGCGGAAACCAAAAGGTGCAGAGCGACAACCCGGAGGACACATACAACGTGCTTAAAAAATACGGCACCGACCTTGTTGAGCGTGCGCGCGAGCGCAAGCTCGATCCCGTTATCGGTAGGGACGAGGAGATCCGCAACGTCATCCGCATACTTTCGCGCAAAACAAAGAACAACCCCTGCCTTATCGGTGAGCCCGGCGTGGGTAAAACAGCTATCGCAGAGGGGCTTGCGCTCCGTATCGTCAGCGGTGACGTTCCCGATAATTTAAAAGACAGATCTATATTCTCTCTTGACATGGGCGCGCTTATCGCCGGAGCTAAATTCCGCGGCGAATTTGAGGAAAGGCTCAAAGCGGTATTGGGAGAGGTCAAGGCATCCGACGGAAAAATAATTCTTTTTATCGATGAGCTTCACACGATCGTCGGCGCGGGCAAAACGGACGGTGCGCTCGATGCGGGCAACCTCTTAAAGCCGATGCTTGCACGCGGTGAGCTCCACTGCATCGGTGCCACAACCCTCAACGAATACCGCCAATATATAGAAAAAGACGCGGCTCTTGAACGCCGTTTCCAGCCCGTTATGGTGGAAGAACCCACCGTGGAGGATACGGTTGCGATCCTTCGCGGTCTTAAAGAAAGATACGAAGTATATCACGGTGTCAAGATACTTGACAACTCCATCATTGCCGCGGCAACACTTTCCGCAAGATATATTCAGGACCGCTTCCTTCCCGACAAGGCAATAGATCTTATCGACGAGGCGTGCGCTCTTATCAAAACGGAGATGAACTCTATGCCCACGGAAATGGACGAGATCTCCCACAAAATTATGCAGCTTGAAATTGAAGAAGCCGCACTTTCCAAAGAAACGGACAAGCTTGCAATAGAGCATCTCTCGGAAATAAAAGAAGAGCTCTCCTCTCTCCGCGATCAGATGAACGAGATGAGGGCAAAATGGGAAAACGAAAAGAACAGTATTGAAAAAGTTCAAGCCATACGCTCTAAGATAGAGGACGTAAACAGCCGTATTGAAAAGGCGCAGAACGAATACGATCTTGCCAAGGCGGCAGAGCTTAAATACGGAGAGCTTCCCAAGCTCCAAAAAGAGCTCGAAGAGGAAGAAAAGAAAGCGGAAACGCAGAAAAATACGCTCTTGCGCGACAGGGTCACGGACGATGAGATAGCAAAGATAGTTTCCCGTTGGACGGGCATTCCCGTTTCCAAGCTTGTAGAGGGAGAAAGAAATAAGCTTCTTTCGCTTGATTCCGTGCTTCACGAAAGAGTTATAGGGCAGGACGAAGCGGTTCGCAAGGTGAGCGATGCCATACTTCGTTCACGCGCAGGTATTAAAGACCCTCGCCGTCCCGTTGGCTCGTTCCTTTTTCTCGGTCCTACGGGTGTTGGCAAAACAGAGCTTGCGAAAGCTTTAACGCAAGCCCTGTTTGATGATGAAAAGAGCCTTGTTCGCATTGATATGAGCGAGTATATGGAAAAATACTCGGTTTCCCGTCTTATCGGCGCACCTCCCGGATACGTCGGCTACGACGAGGGCGGTCAGCTTACGGAGGCTGTGCGCCGCAAGCCTTACTCCGTCATTCTTTTTGACGAGGTGGAAAAAGCACATCCCGACGTTTTCAACGTCCTTTTGCAGGTTCTTGACGACGGCAGGATAACGGACAGCCACGGAAAAACCGTGGATTTCAAAAATACGATAATAATCCTCACCTCAAACCTCGGTTCGGATATAATCTTGGACGGCATTACCGGGGACGGAGATATAAGCGAGAGTGCGCGTGCGCACGTAAATGAGCTCCTCAAGAGAAGCTTCCGCCCCGAATTTCTCAACAGACTTGATGAAATTATTTTCTACAAACCGCTTACCAAGGAAAACATCCGCGGCATCGTCGGGCTTAAAATCGCCGAAATCGCCGCACGCCTTGAAGAACGCCGCATAAAGATAAAGGTTTTGCCCGCCGCAATAGAAGAGATCATCGAAAGGTCTTATGACCCTGCATACGGTGCGCGGCCGATAAAACGCTTTATCGGTGCAAACGTGGAAACGCTTATTGCACGCAAGATGATAGAGTGTGACGTTGCGCCGGACACGGAGATCTCCATCGATTTTGAAAACGGCGCGTTCACGGCATCGTTTTCTTAAACATTCACAATTTATAAGGACTATTAAAGACCGCAGCAATGCGGTCTTTAATTTTTGTATAATTATAACGATTTGTGCCGAACATATTATCGTCCATTTTCTGCAATCTTATTTTATCCTACTTTATCCCACTTGTCAATACCTTATATGGTTTTATTGTATAATTTTTTTGAGGTGAAATTATGAAACCATTAAAAGAAAAGATAAGCATAACCATTGACGGAGATATTTTGGAAAAAATCAAAAAAGCCGCCGAAAAGGACGATCGTTCCCTGTCGCAATATATCAATATTGTTCTGAAGGAGCATTTAAAAAAAGCAGAAAAGAATTGCAGTTCAAAATAAAAAGCGTTTTTGAGAAAATTTCAAAATTTCCACTTGGTCGGGAGGCATTTTGCCTCCCGTTTTAATTTGATTTTTCGCAAAAATCTCAATTTTTTAACAAAAATTCAATCTCATCACCGTAGGGGCGACCATTGGTCGTCCGTTTTAATTTATTTTTTTCAGAAAAATCACGTTTTTTATAAAATATCAAATTTTCATTATTTAAAGGACCGTCGGGGACGCCGGTCCCTACGAACGTAATAATAAATTTTGCGAAAATCACGTTTTTTAACCAAAATTCCAATTTTCGCGGTAGGGGACGGCACCCTCGACGTCCCGTTTTAATTTAAATTTTGCAAAAATCTCAATTTTTAATAAAAATTCAATCTCATCACCGTAGGGGCGACCATTGGTCGTCCGTTTTAATTTATTTTTTCAGAAAAATCACGTTTTTTATAAAATGTCAAATTTTCATTATTTAAAGGACCGTCGGGGACGCCGGTCCCTACGAACGTAATAATAAATTTTGCGGAAATCTCATTTTTTAATAAAAATTCAATCTCATCACTGTAGGGGCGACCATTGGTCGTCCGTTTTATTCGATTTTTCGCAAAAAATCTTCATTTTTAAATAAAATTTCAATCTCATTGCCGCAGGGGCGACCATTGGTCGTCCGTTTTAATTTATTTTTTCAAAAAAAATCACATTCACGAAAAAAAACTCTCGCCGGCGGCGAGAGTTTTTTCTTTATATTACGCATTTGCGTTAGCTTCAGCAATGATCTTCTGGGAAACAGCTTCGGGAACGTCCTCATATCTTACAAACTCGAACGTATATTTGCCTCTGCCCTGTGTGATAGCACGGAGCTGTGTTGCAAAGTCGTTCATTTCACCAAACGGAGCTTCCGCTTCGATAACCTGTTCGCCCTTCTTTTCCGTGTGTTCCATTCCGAGCACTCTGCCGCGGCGTTTGTTGATAGCACTCATAATATCGCCGAGCATATCGGAAGGAGCATAAACAAAGAGTTTGCCAACGGGTTCAAGGATAACAGGTTTAGCTTTTGCCATACCAACCTTGTAAGCCATATTAGCGGCAACCTTGAACGCCATTTCGGAGGAGTCAACGGGGTGGTAAGAACCATCGTAAAGGTCTGCTTTAAGACCGATCATCGGATAACCGGCAAGAACGCCCTGCTGCATAGAATCGAGCAAGCCCTTTTCAACTGCGGGATAGTAGTTCTTGGGAACCGTACCGCCTACAACGGACTGTGTAAATTCAAGGCCGTCCTTTTCGGGAGCCTCAAAAACGATCTTGATATGACCGTACTGACCGTGACCGCCGGACTGCTTTTTGTATTTCGCTTCCGTGTCTGCTCTGCCGCGGATGGATTCGCGGTATGCGATCTTGGGTTTCTTGAGTTCAACGGATACGCCGAAACGTGATTTAAGTCTTGCAACCGTTACGTCAAAGTGCATATCGCCCTGAGCATAGAGAACCTGTTCTTTAGTTTCCGCATTGTTTTCGTACTTGATGGAGGGGTCTTCTTCAAGAAGCTTGGAAATGCCTGCGGCGATCTTATCCTCATCGCCCTTTGCCTTGGGCTTGATAGCCATCTGCATAAAGGACTGCGGGAATTCGATCTTAGTATATTTGTACATACGGGGATTTACGGAGAGTGTATCGTTCGTATTCGTGCCGGAAAGCTTCGCTGTCATACCGATATCGCCTGCACAGAGAGTATCTACCTCTACCTGCTTCTTTCCGCAGAGAGTGTAGATGTGCGCGATCTTTTCGGAAGCACCCGTTTCGATGTTTACAAGAGAAGCATCGCGGTTGAGCTCGCCCGTCATAACCTTGAAATAGGACATCTTGCCAACGAACGGGTCTGCAACTGTTTTAAATACGAACACGGAAGCATCGCCGGCTTCCTTGATGCGGAAGAATTTTTCGCCCTCATCCGTCATAATTCTTTCAGCACGGCGGGAAATGGGGCTGGGGAACGTATCAACGATAGTATCGAGAAGGAGTCGGATACCCCAAAGGTTCGTTGCGGAAACGGAAAGAACGGGAGCAACCGTACCTGCAATAAAGCCTGTGGAAAGCGCATACACGATCTCTTCTTCCGTGAATTTTTCGCCCTCGAAGAATTTTTCCATAAGCTCGTCGCTTGTTTCCGCGAGAGATTCCATAAGCATCGTACGGTATGTTTCAACCTTGTTCATATACGCTTCGGGAATTTCCGATACTTCGCGCGTGCCGTCTGCTTTATATGTATATTTGCAAAGCTTGATAAGGTCGATGATACCTTCGTTGCCCAAGCCTTCGTTAACAGGAATGAACATAGGGCAAGCAGTATGACCAAAAGCATCGCGTATCTGCTTGAATACTTTTTCAAATTTTACATCGGGATCGTCAACCTTGTTGATAACGAATGCACGCGGAACGTCTGCTTCTGCTGTGTAATCCATAGCAAGCTCCGTTCCAACCTCAACGCCAGCTTTACCGTCAACAACAACGAGCGCGGAAGCCGCAACGCGAAGAGCCTCTTTTACTTCGCCTGCGAAGTCGAAATATCCGGGTGTATCCAAAAGGTTGATCTTTGTATCCTTCCAAGTCATATTTGCCATAGACATTGAAACGGAGAAGCCTCTCTTTATGGATTCCGTATCATAATCGAGCACAGTGTTTCCGTCTTCAACCTTACCGAGTCTGTCTGTCTGTTTCGATATATAAAGCATAGCTTCTGCTACACTTGTCTTACCTGCTGCGGAGTGACCGAGCAAGCACACGTTTCTTATATCTTTTGCGGGGATTTTTACCATAATTTTAAGCTCCTTATTTGTGTATTACATAACCATACAATGTCGGCTAATGATATAATTATATAGTAAAATTCTTCACATTACAAGCAAAAAATTGTATATTTTCCGCAAACAGCAGAGAAAAAAATTCCTTTTCTTTGTGAACTTTATACATATCGCATCATTTTCACGTATTAAAACGCGAAAAAACGCAAAAAATGTATTGACAAGCGCGTCTGCGGAAAGTATAATTATAGTTGTATATTTATATTTTTGGAGGATTTAAAAATGCAGGTAACAAAGAATTCCATCATCGGTGACGTTCTTGATATGGCTCCCGAAACAGCTCAGTTCTTCTTTGAGATCGGTATGCACTGCCTCGGATGCCCTTCCGCACGCGGCGAAAGCATTGAAATGGCTTGCGCTGTTCACGGCACAAACGCAGACGAGCTCGTTGCAAAGATCAACGCTTTTCTCGCAAAATAACAAAGCTTATCCATATATTATATATATGGCGTTTTCAAGAGAACAACACTTTAAGTAAAGTCATCCCCCTTTTCCTCATAGCGGAAAAGAGGGATTTCTTTGAAAGGCAAACATTTTGGAAATTACAAACAGACTTCTTGCCGTGTCCTCCCTTGTGCGGCGCGGCTCTTATATTATAGACGTTGGCACGGACCACGCATATCTGCCCATATACCTTATTGAAAGCGGCATCGCCCGCGCTGCGCTCGCCTCCGACGTACACGAGGGGCCTTGCGAAAGCGCAAGAAAGCATATTGCGGAGTGCGGTCTTTCCGACAAGATCGAGGTCCGCAAAGCGGACGGGCTCTGCGGCGCAAGCGCAGACGGACAAACCGACGTGATCATCGCGGGGATGGGCGGCGCACTCATCTGCGAGATACTTGACAAAGCCGATTTTATAAAAGATAAAAATATCCGCCTCATCCTCCAACCGATGCGAAACGTACCGGACCTTCGCAAATATCTGCTTGATAACGGCTTCGCCATCGTAAACGAGGCTCTTGCCGCGGAGGACGAGCGTATTTACGAGATAATTTGCGCCGAATTTTGCGGTCAAAAAAGAGAATATACCCCCCTCTCTCTTTTGCTCGGCCCGAAAAACATAGAAAACAAAAAAGAAAACGCCGCGCTTTTCGCCGCGTTCTGTGAAAAAGCGGCATCCGCCCTAAACAAAAAAATATGCGGTATGCGCGAAGGTGGGCAAAACGCTTCCGAGCAGGAAGCCCTCCTCTCGCTCGTTCTGCAGGAAAAGGAAGTGTGAAATATGGCAACAGTACAGGAACTTTATAACTATCTCGACGAAGTTATTCCGCGCTCTCTTTCGTGCAGCTGGGATAACGATGGGCTTATGCTCTGCCCCAATCCCTTTGAAAAGGTAAACAAGGTCTTGCTCGCGCTCGACGCGACGGACGAGGTTGCGGAATACGCCGTTCAAAACGGTTTCGACGTTATCGTGACTCACCACCCGATGATATTCTCCCCCTTGCGTTCGCTTTCTGCCTCCGACCCCATACCGCGCCGCGCGCTGTATCTGGCAAAGAACGACGTTTCCGTTATGAGCTTTCATACGCGCCTTGACGCGCGCAACGGCGGCGTAAACGATATGCTTGCTAAGCGGCTCGGCATTATCAGCACGATCCCCTTCGGTCCCGAGGGTGAAAAGCTCGGCAGATTCGGCGTGCTCCCCAAGCCTATGGAGTTCCGTATGTTCTGCGGAATGGTGAGCGAAGCGCTCGGCACCGATGCCGTAACCGCCATTGGCGATAACAAAGAGATCCGCATGGTCGCGGTGCTCGGCGGCGGCGGAAAAGACTTTGTAGATCCTGCAATAGCTCTTGGCGCGGACGTTCTTGTAACAGGCGAGGTTACATATAACGTAATGCTCGACGCAAAAGCCCGCGGACTCTGCCTCATCGCCGCAGGCCACTACCACACGGAGGTCCCCGTTCTCGATTCTCTCGGCGGTGCGATCAGGGAAAGATTTTATGATGTTGAGATCAAAAAATATCCCCACGACACAGAGGTGTTTATAGTTAAATGAAAAAACTGTTAAGCAAGATCATAAGCAGGCTTTCCATAACTCTGCTTCTTATTGCGATACAGGCCGCTTGGGGCGTTGCGATGCTTTCGCGCGCCTCTGCTGTTTTTCCGTGGATAAACCGAATCTTCGGCGTTATCTCCATATTCGTTGCCATCTATATCATCAACAGAAACGCCAACCCTTCGTACAAGATAGCTTGGATAGTGCCCATACTGATCTTTCCTCTCTTCGGCGTATCGATCTATCTTCTCTACGGCAACAAAAAGCCTACCCGCGCAATGAGAAAAAAATTCAAAAGGAACGAATACATCCTGCGCGATAACCTCCCCCAATCGCAGGAAACGCTTGATAATATGGATACGCGCGATGCCTGCCGTGCCTCCTATCTTTTGCGGTATAATTACCCCGTTTACGGCAACACGCAAACGGAGTATTTTCCATCGGGCGAAGCTATGTTCCCAAGAATAATAGAAGAAATATCAAAAGCCGAAAAATTTATCTTCCTCGAATATTTTATAATAGAGGAAGGCACGGTTTGGAATACCATACGCGATATACTTGCAAAAAAAGCAGCAGAGGGCGTTGACGTGCGCGTTATTTACGATGACGTCGGCTCCGTCGGCAAGCTTCCCGCAGGGTACGCGCTGAAGCTTTCCTCGCTGGGCATAAAATGCGTTGCCTTTAACCCGTTCGTTCCGTTTTTCAGCGTTATAATGAACAACCGCGATCACAGAAAGATCCTCGTTGTGGACGGTCACACCGCTTTTACGGGCGGCATAAACCTTGCGGATGAGTATATGAACATCACCCACCCTTTCGGATATTGGAAAGATACCGCGGTCTTGCTGCACGGAGAGGCGGCTTGGAGCTTCACCTGTATGTTTTTGCAGATGTGGCAGGTCATCCGCGGCAAAAAAGAGGATGCTTCCGCTTTCCGCCCTGACGTAAGACACGCACAAAAGTTTTCGGGAAACGGCTTTGTACAGCCGTTCAGCGACAGCCCGCTTGATGACGAGGCTATCTCCGAAAACGTGTACATCGACATCATTTCCGCAGCGGAAAAATACGTCTATATCTGCACGCCGTATCTGGTCATCGATGACCAGATGAAAAACGCGCTCACCCTCGCCGCAAAGCGCGGGGTTGACGTTCGCATAATCACCCCCGGAATACCCGATAAAAAGATCATATACCGTCTTACACGCTCCTATTACGGGGAGCTTCTGAGGGACGGCGTTAAGATATACGAATATTCCCCGGGGTTCCTGCACGAAAAAGCGATCGTTTCCGATGACAGGTGCGCCGTAGTCGGCACGATAAATATGGATTTTCGCAGTCTGTACCTGCATTTTGAATGCGGAGTGCTGATGACTAATACAGCGGCGGTCTTTGACGTGCGCGATGACACGCTATCCCTCTTCCCGTCCTGCCGAGAGGTGGAAAAGGTCAAAAGAAAAAATATCCCGGCAAGGATATTTGATTCGATCCTCCGAACGTTTGCGCCCCTTTTGTAACGAAAGGCAATTTTCTATATTGCAAAAAGCTCTTGCGGTAAAACCGCAAGAGCTTTTTTGTATTGCTGTAAAATTCAATTTTTTGTGCATTTTACGGACCGTCGGGGACGCCGGTCCCTACAAATAAATTGTGTTTTTCACAAAAAATTACGAATTTTTATTGAAATTTAAAATTTTCCATCGTAGGGGCGGCCATCGGCCGTCCTCTTTGATTAAAATTTTTGCAAAAATCACGTTTTTTATTAAAAATTCAAATTTTCAGCGTTTTTAAAAAATCCTTTTGCTCTTTCGTTATGCGAAAGCTTTCCACGGCTTTTTGGATCGTCTTGTTATGCACCCAAGGGGCAAGTCTTCTTTCAGTTAAAAACGGAAGCACTGCATCGTACTGCTTTGCAAGTGCCGTGGCAAAATACCACGCTATCATCATATTTACGTAATATTCTTCGCTTTTAACCTGCGCCGCAGCTTCCGCATATGAAACGTCAAAATCTTCATCAAGAAAATAGCGCATAAGCGTACCTATACCGTAGCGCACCGTGTAAGTATGGGATGATGCGAGCCATTCCCGTGTTTTTTCAAGAAGTGCCGTTTTGTCTTTTCCGAGTGCCTTGGGATTCAGGCAATCACACGTTGCCCAGTTATCAATATAAGGCAAAAAAGCATCAAGCTCCGTAATAACCTTATCAAAATCCTTTATTTTTTCCAGTAAAAATGCGTGCAGATTGTCTTCCTCATAATATTTGTGCGGCAGAACGCGCAAATATTCCGCAGCAAGCGGAGTTTTTGAAAGTTCCGAGGCATATTTTCGCAAGATTGGAGTGCGAACACCGATAATTTTTTCTTTCGGCACCGTCGGCATAAGTGCAGATTGAAAATCGCGGTATGCGGCATCCGAAAAAGAAAAAAGCTTTTCTCTTATGGCTATTTCAAAATCTTTCAAAGCAATCTCCCTGTTTTTTATTTGTGTGGGAGGAGCAAGCCCCTCCCACACGGATATAACAATTGTTTTTTGCAAAAATCTTAATTTTTAATAAAAAATTAAATCTTTGCGTTTTTTTGCGGACGACCGATGGTCGCCCCTACAAATAAATTTATCATTTTTCTCAAAAATCGTTTTTTTAATCAAAATTTCAAAATTCACGGTAGGGGACGGCGCCCTCTGTCAAGAGCAAGATTGTAAACAATTGTGCAAGAGGATTGTATACACATTTTATGTTCAATCTTTACGCATTTGGAAGCCGAACGGAGCGTAGCGGAGAGAGGCTTCCAAATGCGGCGCGCGG
>SVRQ01000033.1 GCA_015064725.1 Oscillospiraceae bacterium
TTCCCATATTTTCAGCTTGTTAACGTCGAAAATATGGGAAAAACGGCAGTCTATGCCGTTATGATGGTCTTGCAGGCTGCAGTATTCGGTATTCCTGCGGCGGTGTTCTGCGCTTTTCGCGGGCAGGGATATGTTTTTAAGCTTGGTTTCGGGCTCCCCAAAAAGAGATCTTTCCCCGTTATAATATTCGGTACGCTTTTTCTGATACTTTCGCTGTGCGTGCTCAAATTCGGACTTTTTCATTTTGCGTATGACGCTTCCGCTTATTCGTTGTACGGCAGCAGCATCTCCATACGCCCCTCCTCCTTCGGTTCGGGTGTGATTATGGTGCTTTCTCTTGCTGCGGTGCCCGCGCTTCTGGAGGAATTTGTATTTCGCGGAATAATCATGCGAGAATACAGAATGGGCGGCTCGTTTTTTTCGATGCTGATGTCCGCCCTGCTTTTTGCATTTGTTCATTTTGACCTTCCGCAGTTCCCGATATATTTCGTTTCGGGGCTTATACTTGCGTGGCTCGTGTTCCTTACAAAATCCGTTTGGGCTTCGGTGATAGCGCATTTTGCGTATAACGTGTTTGCGCTGTTCTGGGAAAAGTACATATGGCTTTTTTCCTCCAATCCCGACAGCGATATACTTTTCTGGCTTATACTTATTGTTCTTTTGCTTGTGTGCGCGTTCTTTTTCCTTTCCTTTTCGGAAAGACTTTTGCGCTCCCACGGAGAAAGAGGGGAGAGCGCACAAAGACCGGTTCCGCGCACAAAGCTTGTACTTATGCTGTTTGACGTGTTTACCTCGATCCCGCTTATCGGAGAGGCTGTGCTGTTCCTCGTTTTCGGAATGATCGCATTGTTCAGGTAAGCACATAATTTAAAAATAACCGCACAGAATAATGTTATAAAAACATTGTTTTGGCGGTGCAAAATGAAAAAAGGATACAAAGCGGCGATATATATTTTCTGCGTGCTGGCAGCATCTGCGGCAATATCCGCTTTTGTTATATTTGCGGCAAACGATGCGTTCGCACTCGTAAAAAGCGGAGAGGAGCGCACGTTCTGCCTTGATACGGAGGTTTCCGTTTCCGAAGTTTCTAAAAAACTAAAAGAGGAAGGATTTATTTCTTTTCCCTTGCTCTTCAGGATATATTTTTCCCTTAAAAGCGATAAAAAGACCGTTCCTGCAGGCACTTATACGCTTTCGCGCGCGATGAGCTATGACGAGATAAGGTATGAGCTTTTCGGTATAGGCAAGGCACGAACGCAGGTGCGTATAACCATACCGGAGGGGCTTACCACGGACGAGATAATCGATCTTTTTATTGCAAACGGTATAGGTACAAAGGAAAAATTTATCGAAGTTATAAACGATTATGATTTCGATTACGATTTTATATCGCTTATACCCGCGAACGAGGGCAGAAAGTACCGTCTTGACGGTTATCTTTTCCCGGATACGTATATGTTCTACTCCGATTCCTCGGAGGCTGCGGCAATAGACAAGCTTCTCTCTAATTTTTCGAGAAAGCTTACCGCGGAGATGATGGCGGATGCCGCAAGGGCGGGATACAGCGTTGACAGTATCGTGACTCTTGCCTCTATGATACAGAAGGAGGCATATTACCTTTCCGATATGGCAGGGATATCCTCGGTTTTCAGAAACAGACTTGCATCGGGAATGAAATATCTGCAAAGCGATGCTACGGGGCTTTATGCAGAAGGGTACGATACCTACGAGAACGCGGGGCTTCCTCCGGGTGCTATATCTAATCCCGGTTACGCCGCGCTTGAGGCGGCGGTCTATCCCGCGAACACGAAATATTATTATTTCGTAACGGGAAAGGATAAAAAAGCGGTCTTTTCAAAGACTTATGCGGAGCATAAAAGGGCGATAGCAAATATAAGATCGCAGGCGTGATTTTATATTTGCTATAACGCAAAGTGTTTAAAAAAATATTTATTATATTCAACTTTTTCTTATTTAAAGAAAAAGTTGCAAAAAGATAAAAAACCGTATAGTGCGAACAGTTTTATACCCCTTTAGAGTAAATGCAGATTTTTTAATAATGCTTAATTCTCACTTCGTTCGAAGGGCGTATCCCGGTTTATTGTTAGCAAAAGGAGGAATGGTTCGTTGTCCGCTACGCCACATTTTTCACTCGCAAGCTCGCAAAAAATATGCCGAATCCCATAGTGCGAACAAATCTATTGCCTTTTGTACTTTAGCAAAGTTTTTTACAAAGCAAAATTCAAATTCTACGAATTTGAAGGCGTAACGCGGAGGCCATTTGTTGTTCTGCTTTAAACCAAGCGCGTGATGAAAAAATTAAAAATTTTGATATAAGTTCTCTCGCGTTTTAAACTTTAATTTTGAAATCGGTACCCTTCAGCGTGGTTCCGAGTGATTTTTGCTTTAGTGAAAATCGCTCGGGGAGCTGAAATATACCTTGGCTCAAGTTTGCACAAGCGAGTAAAGGGAAGGACTTTTTGCTTCTTTTTGTCACAAACACGGCTTCGCCTTTCGCGGCGTAAAAATAGCCATTTAGGCTATTTTTACTTGTTCACTTTCAAAAAGAAAAAGTGAGTATAATAATTTGTTAAAACGCAAAGTGTTTTAACTCCTCTTTTTTAGATAAGAAAAAGTTGAATATAATATTAAAAAACGCTATAGCGTTTTTTCCTGTTTTTTTGCAAAAAAGCTTAACAAAATAACGCTTTCCCTTGGGAAAGCGTAAGAAAGGGTATTTTTATGACAGAGCTTCTTTCCCCTGCGGGAAATTTTGAGAAGATGAAAGCCGCGTTCCTCTATGGCGCGGACGCGGTCTATCTTGCCGCAAAAAGATTCGGTATGAGAGCTGCGGCGGATAATTTTACGCTGGAGGAGCTTTCCGAGGCGGCAAAATACGCGCACGAACGCGGCAAAAAGATTTATCTTACGCTCAATACGCTTCCGCGTGAATATGAATATGCGGACCTTGCGGATTTTATCCGCGAGCTTGCGGCACTCCCCCACAAGGTGGACGCGGCGATAGTTGCCGATGCGGGCGTTTTCGCACTTATAAAAGAGATATATCCCGAGCTTGAGCTGCATATATCCACGCAGGCGGGCGTCGTAAGCTCCGCAGACTGCAATTTCTGGTACAAGCTAGGTGCGCGCCGCGCCGTTCTTGCGCGTGAGGTCTCTCTTGAGGAAATAAAGCAGATCCGTAAAAATATCCCCGACGATATGGAGATAGAGGTATTCGTTCACGGCTCTATGTGCGTTTCGTTCAGCGGAAGATGCCTTCTTTCCAATAACCTCGTAGGCAGAGATGCAAACCGCGGCGCGTGCGCCCAGCCCTGCCGCTGGAACTATACCATCCGCGAGGAGAAAAGACCCGATATCGCGCTTCCCATAGAAGAGGAGCGCGAGGGCACGTACATAATGAGCTCCAAGGATATGTGTATGGTGGAGCATATGAACGAGCTTATCGAGGCGGGCGTTACGTCATTTAAGATAGAGGGACGAATGAAAAGCGCGTATTATACCGCCGTTGTTACGAACGCATACCGTGCGGCAATAGACGGGTATATGGAAAAGGGCGCGGATTTTGCGCTCGATCCCGCTTGGCTTTTGGAGCTTGATTCCGTAAGCCACCGCGAGTATTGCACCGGTTATTTTTACGATGACCCGATGAACAACGCGCAGACCTGCACCGTTCCGGGATATCTTCGTGAAAAAGCGTACCTTGCCGTGGCAAAGGAATACGATGCCGCAGGCGGACGCGCTCTCTTTATACAGAGAAACAAATTCTGCGTGGGCGACGAGGTGGAGCTTATCTCTCCCGGAAAGCTTGGCAAAAGATTTACCGCGGGCAGGATGGCAAATACGGACGGGGAAGACATTCCCTCCGTACCGCACCCGTTTATGGAGTTCTGGCTTGAAGTTCCGTTTGAGGTAAAGCAGGGCGATATACTCCGCGGCGCAAACAGATAAAATACGAATTGAAAAAGCCTTCCCGAAAGGGAAGGCTTTTTCAATTAGAATTTTAGATTATACAGTATTATGTTTAAAAATAAAATTTTTGCTTGCAAGGTACAACGGTGTCCTCCGCTTTTCACGCCGTATAATTTGTGTCATTGTAGTATGCGTTAAAGCTTTTTGCCGCAGCGTCCCACGTGCGCTTGTCGAGCACGCCCGTTTCGGGAAGCTGATGGTAGGATTGAAATCTTTTGAGCGCGGCGACTGTTGCTTCATCGTTTACACCGGTGATCGCTACTTCTTCAAAATCATCGTAAACTACGGAAAGCGCGGAGAGTATAAGCTGTATAAGTATTATAATATCGCTTTTCTCACCATCGGAGGATGTATATGACGGGTCTGTGAAGGGGTAGATGGGCTCTCCCATAGACGATGCGTAAACGCTTTCTTTGTATTTTTCAAAGATGCTGTCCCATGTTTCTTTGTTCACGTTTCCCGTTGGAGGAAGAGAATTTTGTGTTTGAAACGCGCGCACCGCCTCGCGCGTTACCGCATCATATATACCATCGGGAGTAATAAGGGGAATTTCCCCTGTGGTAAGAGCTATCTTTCGCAGCATATATTGAAACTCGTATATTTCTTTTGCCGATTCTGCCATAAATATTCCTTTCGTATTATGTTGTTATATCGCCGGGGTTCTGTAGCTCGGCGCGAAGCTTGCCGTTTTCTATCTCTGCGTATTTCTCCGCGAGTATCTCCCATGTTATCGGCCCTGCAACGCCGCTTTGCGGTATTCCGAAAATGCGCTGAAATATACGCACGGCGTTGTCCGTTGCGGCGTCAAAGTTTCCGTTTACGATTACCTGCGGTATTTCAGTATAAACCTGTGCCACGGTGTTAAGGTACGTTTGCAAAAGCTCCACGTCCTCTCCCGAAGAACCGAGGGAGAGCAGCGTTCCCGGGAAGACCTCTGCGGCGATACCCGCGCCCGCGCTTTCCGCGCTTTCAATAAGACCGCGGTAAACGCTTACAAGCTTATTCCAGGTTTCCTCCTCCGTTTCACCCGTTTCGGGAAGTCCGTATTCGCGCTGAAAAGCAAGGACGGCGTTTTTTGTTTGAGCGTCGAAAACGCCGTTCGGCGTGACGGCGGGGATGGCAGGGTTAAACTCCGCCACGATGCGCAGATAATATTGCACCACGGCAACGTCTGCGCCAGTGTCCCCCTCTGCAAGCGTGCCTGCAAACTGCTTTGAAACGTCCGAAAGAGTAAGACCCTCGCTTTCAAGCTCGTTAAGCTTTTTAACGGCGTTGTATATGGACTGTATTCTGTACCACGTTGCTTTTCCCACGATGCCGTCTGCGGTCAAGCTGAAAATCTCCTGAAATTTTCTCACGGCGGCATCTGTTTCAGATGAAAAAATACCGTTTGGGTTTGATATTTTAGGTATAGCGGGGTAATTTGCGGAAATTCTGTTAAGCCTTGTTTGCACAGTACGCACGTCGTTTCCGGCAGAGCCGAGGGAAAGCGGCACGCTGGGGTAAGACTGACCTATATTCTCCACGGGTGCATCCATAACGATGTTTATGTCATCACCATAGTAATAGCGCAAGATGTCATAGGGGATATAGCCTTGCTCGGCAAGGTCAACGCTTCCCCATTGGGAAAGTCCGTCGCAGGTGACGGTCGTGCCGTCGCAATAGAGCGCAAAAAGCGGCTCCACAAAGCCTCCTCTCACTATATAATCGTTGAAAATATCGTCAACTATCTCGCTGATATTATCGAAGATGTCGCGCCCGTAAACAAAGGATTGGTCTATTGCCGTGGAGTTGGTTATATCGAAATCGTATCCGCGCGAACGGTAATATTCCGTGTATATCCTGTTGAGCGCAAAGGATATTTGCGCGTAGATGTTGGCGCGA